>QZJI01000025.1 GCA_003599735.1 Dehalococcoidia bacterium
GGCAAGTCGACCGCCCCACTCGCCGGGATCGCGTCGAGGGCATCAAGGTCGGCCACGCACACCCCTGAGAACACCCAGCGCGACGGCCCGGCCGCAGCCCGCGTCGCCTCATCTGGCCGTTCGAGGAACGTGGTCACCCGCCCCTCCCCATCCAATACGACGACGCTGTTCGAGCGCTCCCGCTCATGCACGAGCAGCGTCAGCAGCGCCCCACGTCGCCGGTGCAGATCGAGGATCGGCTCCACCGCCTGGTCGGTGATCACGTCCCCGTACTGCACGAGGAACGGCCCACCGCCCTCGCGAAGCCAGTCAGTGAACCCTCGGAGCGCGCCCGCCGTACCGAGCAGTTCCGGCTCCTCGCGATAGGTGATGCTCACGCCGAGGTGACGGCCATCACCGAAGTGGGCGCGGATCAAGTCGCCCCGGAAGTGCAGGTTGATCCCGAACTCGCGGACGCCCTGCGCCGCCAGCCCGCGTACCGTCTGTTCGAGGAGCGGCCGCCCGCCCACGTCGATCATGGGCTTGGGCAGGTCTGCGGTCAGGCCGCCAAGCCGTGTGCCGTATCCGGCGGCGAGGAGGACGGCGCGAGGCATCGCGACGTCAGTCACGGTCGTGATGCTTCACATGGGCCAGGATCCATCTCACCGCCTCATCAAGGGTGTCGCACGCGAAGTCCGGCGACAGCGAGGGATCGACGCGCGCACCCTCGATCGGCGGAGCGAGGTGTGCCCCCGATCGAAGCAAGACCGTCCGGCACCCCGCGGCATGCCCCGCGGCCACGTCCGACATCCGGTCGCCGATGAACACACTGCGCTTGAGGTCGAGGCCGAGGTCGTGCGCTGCGCGATGCAGCAAACCCGGATGCGGCTTCCGGCAGTCACAGTCGATCCGGTACGCCGGCAGCGTCGCGTTCGGGTGATGCGGGCAGTAGTAGAAGCCATCGAACATCGGCCCGCCCAGCGTCGCGATCTCCGCCTCGACCGCATGTTGGAGCGCGATCGCGTCACCCTCCGTCAGCAGCCCACGAGACACCACCGTCTGGTTCGAGATCACGACCAGCGGGAACCCCGCCGCGCTGAGCATCGCGAGGAGCCGCGGGACATCCGACGGGATCCGGATGTCGCTCGCCCGGGCCAGCACACCGTTGTCCTCGACGACCACGCCGTCCCGGTCGAGGAACACGGCCGCGTTCATTGCCGGCTTCGCGACTCATGCGCGAGCAGCCCGAGGATCGACAGGCTGTCGACCACCGTGCCGTCCCAGATCCAGGCGAGCGCTCGCCCGAGGGGCACCCACGTGACGTCGAGAGCCTCGTGGCCCGCCGCGGGATCGCCGGTGCTGTCGGAGCACGTGAACAGGGTTGTCGGGTTGTGGAGCGTGTCGAGTCCGGGGTGGAACGAGATCAGTGGCTCCATCGTCCGGCAACGTACGCCGGTCTCCTCGGCGCACTCCCGTGCGGCGCCGGCGGCGGGCGTCTCCCCCGCGTCGACGCGGCCGCCGGGGATCTCCCACGAGATGCGGTCGATCAGATACCGGTACTGCCGCACCATGAGCACCGCCCCGTCCCGCACCACCACCACGGCCGCGCGGTCGCCGTAGTCGGTCACATAGAGGTCGCGTGGCCGGCCCTGCACCGTCAGCGGGACACGCAGGACGCGCTGCCACGGGTTCTGGTACTCCACCTCGGCCGGCCCGCTCGTGCGGGCGACCTCCAGGACCCCATCCGCCACGGCGCCGCTGCGTCCCTCAAACATGGCTACTCCGCGATGAACCAGTGATAGTCGCCGGTGTACCCGACCTCCTCGAACAGCGCCTTCCAGTCGTCGACATGCATATAGGTGAGCGCCGTGAGGTTCCACGCCAGCATCCGCTCGCGTTCGGCGTCGTTGCGCCACGCGTCCATCGTCACAAACGAGTGCCCGCGCGAGACCCGCTCGATCTCCTGAAGCGCCTGTTTGCACCGCTCCAGCGGGAGGTTGTGGATCGTGTTGATCGAGATCACGAGGTCGAACGAGCCGTCGCGGAACGGCAGCGCGTCCGCCGTCGCGACCGCCACGTCGGGCCGCATGTCCTCGATCGTCCGGTGGACGGCGTACTCCGAGATGTCGATCCCGGCCAGCCGGAGTCGAGGCTCCATCGCGCGGAAGTCGTGCAGCATGAACCCCTTGCCCGACCCCACATCGAGGACCGAGGCGTCAGCCGGGAGCCCGTAGTGGTCACGCATAAGACGGACCGTGTCGGTCCAGAACCGAGGGTGGTACCGGTACCCCCCATACCCCGTCAACCGGTCGCCGTCGAAGAACTCCGGGCCGAACTGCCGGGCGACCCGTCGATGGTCCTCGGTGATCAGCCGCGCCCGCTCATCGATCGGGCGCGGCGACCGCGGGTACTTCGCGAGCAGGTTGACTTCGCCCATGCTGGCCTCCCTGGATCACGAGTATGTGTCTTCCGGACGGATACCGGCCCGTCCGAGGGTGGCCCGAACGCGTCTGGTGCGCTGGCGGTCCGCCCACCACGCCGCACGATACCGCCACAGCAGGCCCAGGAGGGTGAGGTCGGTCCGCAGCCGTCGCCCCAGCGTCGTGAGCGGGCGGCTCGACCCTCCGAACAGGATGCCGGCCTCCCGGAGGAGTGCGGCATCGTAGGCGGTCTGCAGGCTGAGCAGGCGCTGCCGGTTCTGGATGTACTCGGCCGGCACGATCTCCCCCGCCGCACGTAGCAGCGCAAGGAGCTGTTGCTCCACACGTTGGTATTGCACGGGGTCGCGGCGCTCATGTTGGCTGTAGCTGTCCTGGACGACGCGGAACGATGCCAGCGGTGCGGGAATAAAACAGGCGCCGTAGCGAAGCGGCAGCAGGACATGGAGCGCCCCGTCCGCGCGCGACCCGAGCTCCGCCCGCAATCCGCCGAGCTCGATCAGTGCGTCGCGGCGGATGACGGTGGTGTTCCCCCAGACCCACACCCCGTACCGGAGCAACGCCTCCCGAGCATCGCGCGGTGACAGCCATGAATCCGCCGAGGCGACCACCGCCGACCCGAAGACGCCGAGCGGACGCCCATCGACGTCGATGGCGTCGGTGAGCGCGGAACAGATCGCCGCCGACGGGTGCCGCTCCAGGAGCGACAAGGATCGCTCGATGAATGCGGGTGCGAGGCGGTCGTCGGCGGACAGGAAGAATACATAGTCGCAAGAGGTCTCAGCCAGGGCCCGGTTGGCCGAGGGGATCACGCCCAGATTTCGATCGTTGTGCAGGATGCGGATCCACGGACGCCCTGCAGTCAGGGATGCCATGACCGCACGGCTCCCGTCCGTTGAGGCGTCATCGATCAGCAGGTACTCGTCGGGGATGCGGGTCTGCGCCAGCACCGCCCCGATCGACTCGGGGAGGTAGCGCGCGTGGTTATAGTTTGTTGTGATGACAGCGACGGTCGGTCGAGCCACTGGCTGCCACTCCGATTCGGTCGACAGGGCAGAAATGCGCAAAGGCGTCAGCGCCCTTAGGGTAATCGAACCGGACGCTTCGGAGCACTGGCGTGGTTGATGGGAATTTGGAGCGCTCAATGAGCCGGACACTCGCTGACCTGGACTTCGGGACAGTGCTCGAAGCGCTATTGGCGGCACCCGATCACCATGCCCCGCAAGGCGCATTCCATCAGACGATGGGTGTCCTTGCACACGAACTGGCCGAGCACTACTACGGCGCGGCCGGCGCAGGAGTAGCGTCGTTCGGCGACCTTGGTGAGGTACGTCTGCCGTATCGCCAGATGGGTGCGATATCCTCGGTGAACCTGTTCGGCGTCGACGAGTTGATCATGTTCGACCTGTACCGGACTCGCCGTGGCGTATACCGGCGCGTCGCTGACCTGGGCGCGAACATCGGCTTGCACTCGATCGTGCTATCTCGCTGCGGGTATGAGGTGCGTTCCTATGAGCCAGACCCGCAGCACGCCGCCGTGCTTCGGGCGAACCTCGCGATGAACGCCTGCACGGCGGATGTCGTCGAAGCCGCCGTCTCGACCCGGTCTGATCCCGTCGAGTTCGTTCGGATACTGGGAAACACCACGGGGAGCCACATCACAGGGTCGAAGCCGAACCCCTACGGTGATCTGGAGCGATTCATGGTGCCAGCCATCGACGCCCGGGACGTGTTCGCGTGGGCTGACTTCGTGAAGATGGACGTGGAAGGTCACGAAGCGACGATCGTCCAGCACACCACGCGCACGGATTGGGCCGGTACGGACGCCGTCATGGAAGTGGGCACGCGCGAGAACGCGGAAGCGATCTACCGCCACCTCTCGTCGCTCGGGGTCTCCATGTACCCCCAGCGTCTCGGGTGGCTGCGCGCGGAGAGCGCGTCTGACCTGCCTGCCGGATGGCGGGACGGTTCCCTCTTCGTGTCCGCTGAGCGTTTGCCCTGGGCCTGAGGCGGTGCGCCGTCTTCGCTGGAGTCAGGGCGCCGGCGGCCCGCCGGCGAGCGCATACACGCTCGTCGGGTCATGCCACTGGCGACGCCGGCGGGTCCAGATGACCGAGCCCCCCGGCACGATCACCGCCGCGACGACCAGCAGATATGCGGCCGCGGCGCCGCTGCCTCCATAGCGGGAGCCGAGAAGCCACACGAGCATGCCGATCAACACGCTTGACCCCACGCTCAGTACGAGCAGGGGCTCGCGGCGATGCGCGCGGAGGTATGCCGCCTGACACTGCGTGACTTGCATCAACGCTGCCGCCGCCGCAAACATCGCCACCGCGCCGATCGGGAGGATCCGTTGGCTCAGCGGGATATCGAACAGCGAGAGCAGGCTGGCGAACACCACCACCGCCACGGCGCACGCGACCGCCGTCCCGACGGACAACACCGACGCACGCAGGAAGAGCTGGTCCAGTTCCGCATAGGCGCGCCGCGCCGTGAGCATGCCCAGACGCGGGACGCGCGGGGTGAGCCATGCCTGCGCGAGGCCGCCAATGACGGCGGTCATTTGCCATGTCATCCCCGTCCGGCCAGCCTCGACCGCGCCGCGGTAGTGGAACACGACAGGGACGAACATGGAGAACGCGAAGTACGAGGCCAGACTGCCTCCCGCCATCCGCCACTGCATCGGCCAGAATTCACGCTTCCAGGTCACCCCGGCCCCTTCTGGCCGGACGAGCAACGAGCGGAAGAAGCGCCGGTAGACGAAGGTCAGTGTCGCGTAGACGGTCAGACTCGCTCCCGTCGCGGCACACGCAGCCCAGAGCCGTCCCCCGGCGATGAGCACCAGCCATACCCCCACCGAACCGGAGGCGGCAGCGACGAAACGGGCGAGATAGACCGAGGCGACCTGGTTGCAGCCTTCGAGGATCGTCATGAGCGGGGTCAGCGAGAGTTGGAGGGTGGCGACCAGCACGAGCACCACCCACGGACCATGCCAGTCCACCTGCTCGGGCCGTCCTCCGAGGAACCAGAATCCGGCAGCGCCGACCGCGACGGCGAACAGTGTGCTGACCGACGAGTACCACAGCACTCCGAGCCGCGCGAGACTGGCAAGCCGTGCACGCTGCTCGACCGGGCCCTCGATCACACGGCCGGCCCCGAGGGTCAGGTGAGACCACTCTTGCGCGACGAACGGGAGCAGCGCGACCGAGAAGCTCAACTCGAAGAAGGTCTGCAGTGCCAGCAGGCTCCAGAACGCGTAGTAGAACCCTTGCTCTTCCGGGCCGAGGAACCCGGCGATGAAGAGGGCTGTCGCAGGGCCGGCGATCGCCGGCCAGAGCCGCCCGAGCGCGAAGAAGATCACGCCCCGGTCGATCGGCAGGCGGTCACGGAGTCTGCGTAGGGCTGGTGCCAGCACTACGGTCACGCCAGACGTCGATGTACGTGGCTATACGTCATAGAAGCTCGAATGTTGTTATCTCTCGGTTTCCACAGGGTCTCCGCTCGTACAGATTCAGAATTGCGAGAGCGGAAGGATGATATTCCGAGGCCTTTCTCCGAGCAGTTTACGGAGGATCGGATCCACTGCATCCAGCGCTGTCACGACCACGGTCCCTCGCGACCACTCTGGCATGCTAGATGGAGTTCGCACCACGAGATCCATCCCGGGATAACGACACCCGTCCTTCCCTGCATCGTCATCGACAATGACCTGCATCGGGCCGAATCCGGAAAAGTGATAGGCCAGCGAGGGGAGCATCTGCGCCGCTCCATAGCCGACCACGGGGGTGTCTGCGACCTGCAGCATCTGCCTCGTCGCGCGCGCGTGCCGCTGGAATGTCTCGTATCGGGCCTCAATATCTGCACGGCGCGGTGCGGGAGCGTCCGGGGATGCGGAGCGACGTCCACCGCGCTTGAAGGCCACGAGGAGTGCCCCCCAGTGGTGCGGGTTCTCCGCGTGCGCGACATACTGCGCGCCGGTCTCCATCAGGAGCCGGAAGAATGAAGATCGAGAGAAGTACTGGAGGTGCTCGTGAAAAATCTGATCGAAGCGGTGCCGCGCTAATAGTCGGTCAAAGCCGGGAGACTCGAACACAAGTAATCCATCTTCGGCCGTATTCTCTACCAGCGCCTGAACGACGGCGCGTGGTTGAGCAATGTGTTCGAGCGTATGGCGGCAGAGCACGAGGTCGACCGGGCCACCTGCCAGGGTCGTCAAATCTGTCTCCTCCACGGTACTCCCGATCGCTTGAATCTCCGATTCCGAGGCGTCTTCGCGAGAGAGGATTGGGTCGATCCCCGTTCGTGCGACTGCGCGTCCCTCTAACCGTCGAAGGAGATGAAGATCGTTGCATCCCACATCCAGTGCATGATTGAACTGTCGCTGCCCCGCGACTCGATCGAGGAATTGGATGAAAAATTCCGTCCCTGCCTTTGATGACGTGCTCTCTGAAGTGCGGAAGCCGTAAGTCGAGCCATACAGTGCATCCGGCGGCAGCATGTTCGCCAACTGCGCGTGCCCGCAGGCTCCGCAATGAAGGAGTGCTTGGTCCATCGAGACGTGCGGCGGTAACGGATCGCCCGGGCGCAGGTAAACTCCCGTGATTGGGAACGCGGGCAGGTCAATGACCGATCTCACCTCACCTCCGCAGATTGTGCAGGCCGCTTGCACCGCCCCGTTCGCGGGTCCTCGATCAGCAGCGGTCATTCGAAACTCCTCTTGAGAACCGAGTTCGGTCCGGGCGCGCTGTGGAGGCCCACCGGAAGCATGCCGCCCACGCATCTTGATCGGCGTTGCTCTGCTGGCCAGGCACGTTCTTCAGGTGCAGGGCGATGACCGCGCGGCCGGGGAAGCGCCGATCCAGGAACGATCGTGCCCGCGCCCGGGTGACCGGCGTGACATCGAGGGCGGGCATGGCGCCGGGCGCAAAACGCCAGAACGACGTGGTTGACCCGTACTGTTCGCCGTCCTCTTCGGGCGCCCAGGCGAAGGTCAGATCCGGATGTTCACCGTCGAGTCCCGCGCAACTGACTGCGGAGCGCACCTCCGCGACGTGGTTGACGGCGAACAGCGCCTGCAAGACGGGAGCGGCGCTGTCTCCTGCCTCTGCGAGTGAGGCACGCGAGCCAGGTAAGCGAAGGAGTGAGGTCTGCGCGCGCGCGCCGCAGAAGACCATCACGCCAGCGTTGGCGTCTGCGTCCGCGCACCGGATGTTGAGGTGTTGAGCCATCGTGAGGGCGGATCCCAGGTTCGGTTCGGAACGGCCGAGGTCCCACACCTGAGCCGGCGTGGCCATCATGCCCTCACGGCCCGCGTCGGGGCCGCACCAAACACCGACGCTACTCGCGCGATGACCCCTGCCGCGGTCAGCCCCAGCCGTTCGCAATGCTGGTCGTACGTCCCGTACTCGGTGACGAATTGGTCGGGGATCGCGAGCGAGGCGGTGCGCACCGGAGCGTCGCGCACCGCGCGCATCACGTCGTCCCCCAGGCCGCCGCTCTCCATGTGCTCTTCAATGATCAGCGCGCGTCCGGTCTTCGCCAGACTCGCCCGGACCGCTTCGACGTCGAGCGGCCGCACCGTGTGCACGTAGAGGATCTCCGGGTCCCAACCGGCGGCCGTCAGTCCCGGCGCCGCCTCGACGGCGCTGCGGAGTTGCGGTCCGGCGGCGATGATCGTCAGGTCGGATCCCGGCCGGATCAGCATCGCCCGTCCCGCAACAATCGCGCTGGCCTCCAGTGGGACGCCGTGCTGGACGCCGGGGATGCGGTACAGCGTGACATGGCCGCTGCGATAGAACTGACGGAAGAGCAGGTCGAACTCCGCGGTTGAGCCGGGCGCCACGATCTCGGCGTTGGGGAGGCCCTTGAACAGCGCGAAGTCGTCGTAGCAGTGGTGGGTGACGCCAAGGTTCGAGTAGTCGAACGCGCCGCCGACAGTGACAAAGTTGCCCCCAAGCCGGTGGTAGGCGAAGTCAATCTTGATCTGCTCGAACCCGCGTTCCACGATGAACGGAGCGATGGTGTGCACCACGGGCACCCAGCCCACGCGTGCCAGCCCCGCCGCTGCGCTGATCATCGTGGGCTCGAGGATGCCGACGTTGTAATAGCGTTCGGGGAACGCCTCCCGGAACCCCGACAGGATCCCGTGGCTGATGTCGCCCACAAGCACCACGAGCCGCGGATCCTCGCGGCCGACCGCGCGCATCGTCTCGGCGAATTGCTCGCGGACGGAGGCAGCGGTCACGCGAGCGCCCCCATGATCTGTGCGTACTCGTCGTCGTCCGGGATGCGATGGTGCCACTTCCCATGCCCCTCGGTGATCCCACCGCCACGGCCCTTCACCGTGTGGGCGACAATCACATGGGGACGGCCACGCGGCGCGAACTCCACCCGCTCGATCGCGGCCCCGATCGCCGCCTCGTCGTGCCCGTCGACCTCCTGCACCGTCCACCCGAAGGCCGCCCAGCGCGCCGGCAGGTCGTCGATCGGCAGCAACTGCGCTCCCGACCGGTTCCAGTCCACGAACACGCAGAGATTGCCCAACTGCAGGTTGGCCGCGAGGTTCGCCGCTTCCCACACCGTGCCTTCGTGGCACTCGCCGTCGCCGACGAGCGAGAACACGCGGTTCGGGCGGCCATCCATGCGCAGGCCGAGCGCGATGCCCGTCGCGTAGGGAAAGCCGTGCCCGAGCGAGCCGGTCGAGGCCTCGACCCCGGGCACCTTGGTGTAGTCCGGATGCTCGCCCAGGATCCCGCCCTGGCGGCAGAAACCCGCGAGGTCCTCGTCGCTCAGGAACCCTCGTTCGTGCAGGACTGCGTATAGGGCGACGCAGCCATGGCCCTTCGACAGAACGAAGTAGTCCCGCTCATCCCAATCCGGCCGAGTCGGGTCGACGCGCAGGACACCCCGGTACAGCACCGCAAGGATGTCGACGATCGAAAACGCGCTGGGGATGTGGCCGTCTCGGCCCTCCCGCACGAGGTTGACGATCCGTCGACGCAGTTCGAGGTTGGGGACAGTTGCCGTCATCGACCCTCTCCGCGAAGACTCTGAGTCATCCCGCACAACATGGATGACCGGTATTACCCAAAGAAGCCTCGGCCCTGCCCGCCGTCGACCGGCACGATCGACCCGATGCAGAACGAGGCGTGCTCCGAGCAGAGGAACGCGACGAGACGCGACACTTCGTCGACATGCCCGAATCGATGGATGGCCATACGGTCCGCCAGGTACTTCTCCACGTGCTCGGGCCGCTCCGCGGAGGCCACCTCCCAATAGCCACCCTCCGTCATCACGGCCCCTGGAAGGACGGCTGTGACCACGACCCCGTCAGGCGCGACGACGCGGCCCAGACTTCGGGTGTAGGCGTTCAGCGCAGCCTTCACGGAGCAGTACGGAATGGGGCCGTGGTTCTCGACCGCTGAGATCGAGGAGATGTGCACGACCCGTCCCCATCTCTGCTCGCGCATATGGGGCAACAGCAGCAGGTTCAGCTCGATCGCGACCTCGATGTTGAAGCGCGAGACCCGCCGCCAGTCTTCGAGGGAGCAGAAGGGATCGGTGATGTCGAGCGTGCCACCCATGTTGTGGACGACGATGTCGATCGGTCCGAACCCACGCCTCCGGAGTTCTTGCTCGAACGCCGCGGGGGCGCCCTCGGGGGTCAGGTCCATTGCGATGGCGAGGTGCCCGACGCCCACGCCGCCCATGGACGTCACCGTCTCGTCGACATCCGCCAGCGTGCGCGCCACGACGGCCACACGGGCGCCCTCAGCGGCCAGCGCCTGCGCGATGCCTCGTCCGATGCCTCGTCCGCCGCCGGTGACCAGCGCGTTCCGCCCAGCGAGACCGAGGTCCATGGGATGTTCCTTCGATCGGCAGGCGCGGCGCCCGTCAGATGTACGACAACGGGAGGAGCGTATCGCGGGGCTGATCCCCCAGCAACCGCCGGAGGATCGGCGTGGCGTTGTCGAGCGCCGTGATCACCACGGTCCCGTCGCGCCACCCTGGGACGTTGCTGGGATGCCGCACCGTCAGCGGCAGGTTGGCGTAACGCCAACCGTCCTTGGACTCATCGTCGTCGAGGACGACCTCCATCGCACCGAGCCCACCGAGGTGGTAGGCAAGGTTCGGAAGCAACTGCGCGGCCCCGTATCCGGCCACAGGCAGGGTTGCCGCTGTGAGCAATTCACCCGTTGCCTCCGCCAGCCGGCGAAATTGCGCGTAACGCGCGAGGACACCTGCCCGCGTGACCACCGGCGCGCTGGGTGCTGCCGGACTCTCCCCGCTGGCACGCCGGAACGCAATCAAGATCGCCCCCCAGTGCTGGGGGTGCTCAACACTGGCGACATACTCCCCGCCGCACTCCGCGAGGAGCCTGAACAGTGAAGCGCGCGAGAAGTACTGGAGATGGTGGTGGAAAATCTGGTCAAAGCGCAGCCGCCCCAGAAGCCGGTCAAACCCCGGGACTTCAAACACCAGGAGCCCATCGGCAGCGACGGCGTCGAGCGCCTGACGGATCACCGCGCGGGGGTCGGGGACATGCTCCAGCGTGTGCCGGCACAGCACGAGATCGACAGGCCCCCCCTCAAGGGCTGTCAGGTCGACGGCCTCGACGGTGGCCCCCAATACCACCACTCCCGGCTCGACAGGCGGGGGGGCATCGGCCCAGACGGGATCGATGCCGGTGCGTGCCCCAACGCGGCCCCCGATCTGCCGGAGCAAGTGCAGATCGTTGCAGCCGATGTCGACTGCGTGCCGAAACCGACGACCCGGCGCAACGCGCTCAAGAAAGTCGGTGAAGAACGCGGTCCCGGATTGCGCACAATGACTTGCCGCTGTGCGGAACGTGTAGTCACCGGCATAGAGTATTTCCGGGGGCAGGGCACGACCGAGCTGCGCATGCCCGCAGCCGTCGCAGAGAAGCAGTTCCTGATCTGCAGCCGTCGTCGCGGGTGCCGAGTGTCCGGGACGCAGATAGAGGCCAGTGAGCGGTAGCTGCGGTAGGGCGATGACCGAGGTCGATGGGCCGCCGCAGACCGCACAAGCAGAGACCTTCATGCCCGGACCGTCCCCCGCGCCGTCCGAGGCGACCCCGCCCCACCACTAAGCACGGTGGACATACTCAAGCGGCTCCCCCTGGATCGCGTCCCAGTGCTCATCCACCCAGCGCGCCACCGCCGCCAGACCCTCGTCGAGGCCCACCTCAGGCCGCCAGCCGAACTCCGTGCGGGCCCGCGTGGAATCGATCACGTACGCCGCATCCTGGCCCAGGCGCTCGCCCACCTCACGCGTCGCCGTCGCGAAATCGCAACCCATCGCCACGCACATCCGCGCCACCACATCCCGCACCGCCACGCCCGCGTCCGGCGACAGGTGGTAAAGCAAACCGTCGCGCCCTCGCTCCATCGCTGCCAGCTCGCCGCGCGAGACATCGCGGATGTGGATGTACGACTTCACCGCATGCCCGCCCCCGTG
This sequence comes from Dehalococcoidia bacterium, assembly GCA_003599735.1. Lineage (GTDB taxonomy): Bacteria > Chloroflexota > Dehalococcoidia > UBA2979 > UBA2979 > SURF-43. The sequence continues at coordinate 11,895 of QZJI01000025.1, forward strand.
CAACTCGATCGTCTTCCCGAGGCGCAGATAGATCGCCGTGCGCGGGATGATCTTGAACAACTGCTGGTGCGCGCCGTACACATTCGTCGCGCGGATCATCACCGCCGGGAACCCGAAGTTCTTCACGTAGGTCATCAACGAGAGGTCCCCGGCGGCCTTGCTCGCGGCATACGGCGTCGTCGGGTTCAGCGGCGCATCCTCCGTCACCCGCCCCTCGCACGTCCCATATACCTCAGGCGACGAGATGTGCACGTAGCGACGCAGGTACCGCCGGTCCTTCAGCGCATTGAAGAGCGCCGTCAGCGCCACCGCATTCGTCTGGAACCACTGTTCAGGATGCTCCCAGGACGGGGCCACCTCACTCTGCGCCGCAAAGTTCACGATGAACGCCGGCTCGAACTCGTCGAGCGCCGCAAGCAGCGCCGGCTGGTCGTGGTTGAGGTCGGCCTGCATGAACCGGAAGTGGTCGCGTCCGTGGCGCAGGTAGGGGAGGAACAGCGGCCCCTTCTCCGGCGACCGCGACACCCCGAGCACCTCGTACCGCCCGGTCTCCAGCAGCAGGTCGACGAAGTCGCTCCCCGAGAACGAGTTGCTCCCGATGACCGCGACTCGCTCACGCTGGCCTGATGTCATCTCAGCTCCCCGTGGCTAGAACGGCCCGCGGAACGAGGGGCTCGGCTGGTCGCCGTAGCCACTCTCCCGCCATTGCGGAGGCACAGACTGCGGCGGCAGGCCGAGCATATCGCGGACGGTCGCGACGATCTCCGGCACACCGGGGTAGTACCGCTGCGCCGCCGGCCACGAGGTCGGCGTGTGCCGTTCCGGCAGCGTGATCCGCCGCGGCGCGGTGCTCAGCGACGCGTGCGCCTGCTCCGCGGCGATCGCCAGCACCTCGGAAGCGACGCCCGCGAAGCGCCAGCCGCCGTCGACGGCAAGGAGGCGGCGCGTGCGCCCCACGGAGGCAACGATCGCATGTTCATCGATCGGCTTGATCGAACGGAGGTCGACCACCTCCGCCGAGACACCGTCCTCCGCCAGCCATTCCGCCGCGCGGAGCGCCTCCAGCGTCTGGTAGCCAGACGCCACCAGCGTGATATCGGAACCCTCTCGTGCCACGCGGGCCGCGCCAATCGGGACGGTGTAAGTCCCGGCCGGCACGTCGCCGACGACGCCGTGCAACCAGCGGTGCTCGATGTAGATGACGACATCGTCGTCCTGGACCGCGGCGGTAAGCAGGCCCTTCGCGTCATGGGGCGTCGAGGGCATCACGACCTTGAGGCCGGGGACGTGGCCGAACAGGGAGTGGAGGCTCTGCGAGTGCTGAGGCCCTTGCCCCCAACCTCGTCCGACCATCAGTCTGACGACCAGGGGCACGCGCATCTGACCGCCAAACATCGCGTGCCACTTTGCCGCGTTGTTGAACAATTGGTCGAGGGAAAGCAGGGCGAAGTCAACACGCTGATGCGTGAGGATCGGTCGCTGGCCCGCGATCGCGGATCCGATGGCGACGCCGGTCATCGCGTTTTCGGAGGCCGGCATGTCCAGCACGCGATCCACCCCGTACGCCTCCTGCAGGCCGGTCGTGGTGCCGAAGATCCCCTTTGGGTCGGGGACGCCGAGCCCCATGAGGTAGACGCGCGGGTCAGCCTGCAAACACTGGTCGGTCGCCTCGCGGATCGCGGCTGCGAACGTGATCTCCCGCGTCACCGAGGATTCACCAGCGGTGATGCGTACGCCGCAGGCAAGTCCCGGTCCTCGGGAAACGGGCTGGCGAGGGCGAAGGCGAAGGCGTCGTCCACCTCTGCAGCGATCCGCAAGCGCGTCGCGTCGATGCTCGCCACCGTCGCCTCACCCGCCGCGATCACCCGCGCGGTCTCCCGCTCGACGGGACACCGCTCACGCCACACCTCGAACTCCGCCTCGCTGCGGTAGCCGATGTCGTTGTCGTAGTTCGGCCCGCAGTGCTCCAGCCAGCGGTACGTCGACAGTTCGAGGAGTGTCGGGCCGTCGCCAGAGCGGGCGCGCGCGACCGCGCGCGTGGCAAGATCGCGCACCAGTCGCACATCATTCCCGTCACCCCGCTCCGCCGCGAGCCCCATCGACCGTCCGAGGGCGACGAGGTCGCGGCCGGCCGGCTGACGCACCTCGCGCGGCGAGTAGACGGAGTAGAGATTGTCCTCGCAGATGAACACAAGAGGCAGTCGGTGGAGCGCAGCGAAGTTGAGCGTTTCGTAGAAGACGCCCTCCTCGGTCGTCCCGTCGCCAAAAAAGACCGCCGTCACGCGGCCGTCGCCGCGCTGTTTCGATGCGAACGCGACGCCCGCGCCGACAGGGATGCTGCCGCCGACGATCGGCGTGGATCCGAGGAAGCCCGCTTCCATGTCCACGAGGTGCATCGACCCGCCCATGCCGCCTGAACACCCGGTGGCGCGTCCGTGGATCTCCGCGATCATCGCCCGGAGGTCGCCGCCCTTGGCGAGATAGTGCGCGTGCGCCCGGTGCGTGGATAGCACCGCGTCACGACGGTCGAGGGCGCTGGCGACACCTACCGCCACGGCTTCCTGCCCGATGCTGAGGTGGACCGGACAGCGCATCTCCTCGTGGTGGTAGCGCGAGGCAATCGCTTCCTCCACCATCCGGATGCGCAGCATTCCGTAGAGGAGCGACTGGCCCACGTCGGCGGCGTCTGCGGGCCGGGCGGGAATCGTGCTCACCGGGCCCTCCTCGTCGCGGCTCAGGCGAGCCCGAGGCGCTGCATACGGCGGATGTTGTAGTAGCGGTCGTCGGTCATCGCGCCCGGCACCAGCCCGGTGTCGAACGCGTGGACGAGGTCGCGCACGGCGTCCTCGATCGAGTGCTTCGGCTCGAAGCCCAGGACACGGGCGATCTTCGCGGATGAAATATGGTACGAGCGGTTGTCGTCCGTGGGCGTGCGACGGATCTCGACATCCTCGCCCACGACACGGCGCACCATCTCCGCGATCTGCATCACCGAGTGGTTTTCGTACCCAGCGTTGAACACCTCACCGTCGACAAGGTCGTGCGGCCACTGGAGCGACTGGACATACAGGTCCATTACGTCGTCGATGTGGATGTTCGGCCGCATCTGGTCGCCACCGAATACGTTGATCACGCGGTTATGGGCCGCGTGGTTCGTCAGGATATTTACCGCGAGGTCGAGCCGCAGCCGCGGCGAGTACCCGCAGACCGTGGCGGGCCGCAGGATGATCGTCGTCCAGTCGGGCGAACGGTGTTCGAGCAGCAGCGACTCCCCCAGCGCCTTGTACTTCGAGTAGTCGGTGAGCGGCTCCAGTGGCAGCTCTTCTGTCACGTTCGGCTCTGCCTTGACGCCGTACACGCTCGACGACGAGGCGAACACGAACCGTCGGACGCCCGCCGCGCGAGCGGCATTGATCAGGAGCTCCATCGAGTCATAGTTGATCGATTTCCCGAGCTCCGGGTCGAGTTCGAATGACGGATCGTTCGAGATGCAAGCGAGGTGGATGACGGCGGAGCAGCCCTCGACGGCACTGCGTACCGCTGCCGCGTCACGCAAGTCGCCGTGGATCTGCCGCAGGCCGGGATTGCCGGCAACGGGTGCGAGTGTGTCGCCGTAGATATAGAGGTCGAGCACGTTCACGTCGTACCCGGCGTCGAGGAGTCGCGGCACCAGCACGGACCCGACATATCCGGCGCCGCCGGTCACGAGCACGCGCTCGCCAGGAGTGACCTCGCGCACGCTCATTCACCTACCTCCGTCAGTAGCATCGTGATGTCGCGTTCGAGTGCCTCGCGGTCGACCGCGGTACGGTTCCCTACCACCGTCACCGCCTGTGCTCCCACAGCGTTGGCGATGAAGTTCACCGCGTCTGCCGGAACCCCCGCGGCTACGCACAGCGAGGCGACGGCGAAGACGGCGTCCCCGGCGCCCATACGGTCCACGACGCGGAACGCGAGCGACGGGCATTCGTCGGTGCCGGCGGTGGTGTGGAGCAATGCTCCGGACTTGCCGCGCGTCACCAACGTAGCCCGCGTGCCGAGGAGCCCGCTCAGCTCCTCCAGCAACCCGGGCAGGGGGCCTTCGCGGTCGCGCCGGTCGAGGCGGATCTCGCGCTCCTGGATTGAGACAAAGTCGGCGCGCTGATACTTCGTGATGGTGTGGAAACCGAGGTTCGCCGAGTTCGTCTGCGCGTTGACCGCGAGGAATCGTGCCCCACCCTCGATCGCCCGCGCCGCGGCCGGAGAGATCAAGCCATGCCCGAAGTCCGCCACAACCACAACATCGACCTGAGGCAGGAGTTCCTCTAGGTTCGCGAGGAACGCGGCCTCGTTGTCGATACCCAGTACGGAGTCGTTGAACTCGTAAACCTCAAGGAGGCGCGCCGCCGTGTAGTTGTCGATGAAACGCCGTTTCACGATCGTCGGTGAGCCGGCCTTGTAGATGAACCGCGGCTGCACGTGCTCGTGCAGGTGCTCACGGATGAAGGCGTCTCGGCTCTCCCGCTCGCCCAACGCCGTCAGAAGATCGACGCGATTCGCGAAGGCGCCCGCATGGTTGGCGACCGCCACTGCCCCGCCGGCCTGTGACTCCTGTGACAGCGCGCGCACGGCAATGACCGCGTCCTTCGCGGATTTCCCCATCGGCTCGACATAGGCGTATTCATCGATGATCGCCTCACCGATGACCGCAACCCGCCCGCCGGATGCGGCGTCCAGAAAACCAACCACATCCGATGCGGAGTACCGCCGCCGGAAATCGACGAGGTACCGGCGTGCCTCCGATGAGAGGTCCGACGCGAGAGTGTGGTGGGGCATGTGGTGGTCGCTCACGGACGCCCCCCCGCCGCTTCCGACGAGGCCCCAGCGACCGTGCGGTCTGTCCGTCCGAGATAGCGGAACCACTGGCGCGTCGCGGCGGCGATCGAGTCAGGCTCCCACACCGGAGCGTCTCGGAACTCCTCGATCTGTTCGAGGAGCAGGCCGACACCTTGATCTAACGACATCTCGGCCTGCCAGCCGAAATCCTCGCGGGCACGGGTGACGTCAGCGAAGGTGCAATCCGGTTCACCGGGGCGTCGCGGGATATGCACGGTAGGCCCACCGATAAGCGCGGCGATCCGGTTCACCGCGTACGTCCCGCCCGAGCCGATATTGTACACACGGCCCGTGATGGAGGATTCCGCGGCGAGCCGGAAGGCACGGGCCACGTCCGTCACGTATGTGAAGTCGCGGGTCTGAGTGCCATCGCCAACAATCGTCAACGGCTTGACGTTCAGCCGTTGGGCGAGGAACACACCAAAGACGGCGCCGTACGTCCCGGTCGTCCGTGCCCGTGGTCCATATACATTAAATAGCCGCAACGAGAGTGCGGGAAGGCCGTAGCACTCCGCCCAGTGGAGCACGTACTGCTCGCCCAGATACTTGGTGAGTGCGTAGGGGTACTGAGGCCGCGCCGGGGCGTCCTCCGGTGTCGGGTAGACATCAGGTATCCCGTAGCACGAAGAGGACGCGGCATAGACAAACCGCCGCACTCCCGCGGCCCGGGCAGCCTCCAGCAACCGCACGGTGCCGTCGACGTTGGCCCGGTGGTAGTCGAGCGGACGTTCGATCGAGGGGACGATGTCCGTCAGCGCCGCAAGGTGGAATACCCAGTCCGCACCAGCCAGGAGGGGCGCGAGGGCTGCCTCGGTGATGTCGGCTTCGTGGAACTCGATCGGCGCCCCCGCGGATAGATCGGGAAGGTTCGACCGCCGTCCCGTCGAGAGGTTGTCGAGGACGACAACCTCGTGCCTGTGCGCGACCAGTTCGGCAACCAGGTGGCTACCGATGAAGCCAGCGCCTCCGGTGACGACGGCACGCATCGGCCGCTACCTGGCCGCTTGCCCCGCCGCGCTGGCGAGGGCGTCGCGCAACGCGAAGGTGATGAGGTGCATTGCGGCGCTATGGGCCGCCTCGACCACCCCATAGTGGTTCGACGGCACATGCAGCGATGCGTCAGCGAGCGCCTCAGCCTCGCCGCCGGCAAACCCGGTGAACGCGAAGGAGGCAATACCTAGCGCCCGTGCTTCATGGAGGGCCGCCACTACGTTCGGCGAGTTCCCGCTCCCCGTGATGACGACCAGGAGGTCGCCCGGGCGGGCGAGTGAGCGTAGCGGTTCCGCGAACACCCGGTCATACGCAGTGTCGTTTGCGAGAGCGGTCAGCAGGGCGGGGTTGTCACCGAGCGCAATCGCGCGGAGGGCACGGTTCCCGGCGGAGGCCGCGGTTTTCATCAGGTCGGTGGCGAAGTGGCTCGCGGCGCTCGCGCTTCCACCGTTGCCGCATACGTAGACAGTGCTGCCTCTCGCGTGAACCTGCATGAGGAAGTCGATGGCCTGTTCGAGACGTCCCAGGTCGAGGCCCTGGACCGCGCCGACGTAGTCCACAAGCTGTTCCGCAAGGAGGTGGCGCTGGCTCACTGACCCTCCGCCGTGAACGGCATCCCGGCGAACGGAAGCGCCTGCTGGCCACGTCTCCTCGCCTCGATAACCGTAGACTACCACCGCCACATGGGACAGGCGCCGTGCCGCAAACGGGCGTCTGGGCTGGCATGTGAGACGGTCAGCAAAGCACACTCGCACCTACGACGTATCGAGTGATCGAGCGCCGCCTTCAGCCTCTTTGCGAGGTCGGCCTTCTCTGCATCAGTGAGGCGGGCTTCCGGTGGACCAGGTGAATTGACGAGGCGGCGTCGAACCGTCGTGGGTCACTTCGGCCGTTTCGCGCGCGGCGTACGTCGCGGCCGACGCCGGCAGCCCACTCACGGCCTGCGCCAGCAAGGCGAGCAGCACGACGGCGAGACTCGCATGCCGGGGCAGCGTCCCCCAGCGGCACGCGCGGAGCGCCTCGGGCGTGGTGCGGAGCACTGGCCACCAGCGAGGTGCGGTCGCGACGACCACGACGAGGCAAAGCAACCGGGAGGCCCACCACGTACGTATCCCCAGGAGTCCCAGATTCACGATGCTGACGACGGAACGCTGAAGGTGCCGCACTCGTTCCCACTATGTGAACGGTCGAAAACACCCGGCGGGCATGGCGTGGTCGCGGCGGTGGGGCCTGGGCTTTGCGGCGCTGGGCTTTGCGACACTAGGGCTGTTGCTCGGCGCGTGCTTCGATGGCCCCTCCCTAGACATCGACGTTCCTGACACCGCGAGCGCGCCCTCATCGCCGATCGTGCTGGTGAGCACGACGAGCGACGTGACAGGCGATCCGACAGCCGGCCCGGCTGTCGGGCCGGCAGTCGGAGCATGGGTGCCGGCGGGGAGCCTCCCGCCCCGTGACGCCTCCCCAACCCCGGCCCCCACGCCCGAGCGCGGGGCGGAAGCGGTCATACAACCCGACGTCATCGTGACGCTGCGTCTCAGTGAACGTGTGCGAGTCTCAGACACCGGGTGGACGGTTGGCTTCCGCGAGGTGGTCGAGGACAGCCGGTGCCCGACGGACGTGCGGTGCGTCTGGGCGGGGCAGGTCTCGGTGCGGCTGCTGGGTGAGCATGCGGACGGGCGTGTGGCCGCACTCACGCTCACGATGCCCGCGGGTGGCCCCGCCTCTGGCGTGCTGGGCGACCTGCGGGTCGATGCGCGAGGGATTGAGCCTGTGCGACGTGTGGAGGCGCCAGCGCCGGCGTCATACACACTCTCCCTCCGCGTCAGCGTTTCGCCGTCACCAGGTTCGACGGTGCTGTCCGGCGTCCGAGGCCGCGTGACCATCGGCCCGATGTGTCCGGTGATGCGCGTTGACCAGCCGTGCCCCGACCAGCCGTACCGGGCGCTCCTCATCGTGCATGACACCTCGGGTCGAGAGATCACGCGCATCGAGTCGTCGGAAGACGGCACGTATGCGCTCGTGCTGCCGCCTGGGTCGTACATGATGTCGCCACAGTCGCCCTCGGCGTCACGTTTGCCGTGGGCCTCTCCCCAACCATTCGAGGTGCGACCTTCGGTGTGGACGGTGATGAACATCGAGTTCGATAGCGGAATTCGATGATATTTGTAGTCGATTATGTGCGTGGGTAGATTCGCGAATGTGTTTCACCACCATAAAAAAAGATCACATGTTCTAATATTGCGCGGGGGGGTATTGCGCTGCCGTCCGGAAGACGGCACGATCCTCGTTAACGTTTGAAGCAGACGCCAAAACTCAAGGTGCATGGGCGCCATGAGTACGGGGGAACCAACAACTGGGGCGTAACGGTCGAAGCCGGATGGCCGGGGACGACAGTGCGGGACCTCCACCCGTAGCCCGTCAGCTCACCTCGTCGGCGTAAGGAGGAACCCAGGAGAGGGTTCCGCCATTGATCAGTATTCCAGCCCTGGGTGCGCCCGTGCGTGCCCGGCGCGATGAACCTCAGACTGCCACGCCACCCTTGGGCCCCGACTCTCCGCAATGGTGGCGGGTGAGTGATGCGATCCCGCTCACCATGTCGGTGGCGCTTGCCTCCTCGGTGTTCTGGGCGCCATGGACGCAGACGACCGCCGCGATCCTCGCGGTCTCGCTCACCGTGTTCTTCATCTACTGGGTGATCCGCTCGTATGCGGTCGGCGTCGCCGTGTGGGTCGGCCTGCGACGCATCCGCGAGTGGACCGCCACAGACTGGCACGGCAAGTACGAGGCATGGTCACGCTCGCGCACGGATGCGCCGGCATGGGACTGGCCGTGCCACCTTGTCATTGTGCCCAACTACAAGGAGCACGAGGAAGGCCTGGCACGCACCCTCCGATCACTGGCGACCCAGGCGAACGCGCGGCAGGTTGTCGTGGCGCTCGCCATGGAGGCGCGTGAGGCCGAAGCCCCCGGCAAGGCGGAGCGGCTCATCGCGCAGTTCCAGGGCGCGTTCGCCGGTATCTACGCGACCTTCCACCCGGCTGGCCTCCCTGGGGAGCTCGCCGGTAAAGGTTCGAACGAAGCTTGGGCAGCTCGTGAGATGTACACACGTCTTATCGAGGATGGCGGCGGCGACCTCGGCCGGTACACGGTCACATCGTGCGACGCGGACGCGGTCTTCCACCCGCGGCACTTCGTGGCCCTCAACTACCGGTTCCTCACAGCGGCGGACCGCTACCGGACATTCTGGCAGCCGACGATCTTCAACTCGAACAACATCTGGGATATCCCCGCGCCGCTGCGGATCCCGGACGGGCTCTCCGGCATCAACCGCACCGCGAACCTGGTGCTCCCGTTCGCGGTGAAGTTCCCGACCTCCTGCTATTCCCTGTCGTGGTCGATGCTGCATGAGATTGACTACTGGGACGAAGAGGTCATTCCCGAGGACTGGCACGTCTATCTGAAGGCGTGCTTCACACTGGGCGACCGCGTGAACGTCGACCCGATCTACATCCCGCTCGGCAACGACTGCGTCCTGGCGCCGGGCGGGACATGGGCGACGCTGAAGGCGCACTACGAACAGTCGAAGCGTCACGCCTGGGGCGCGAGCGACATCACCTACGCCTGGAACGCGACCTTCCGCCGCGGGCCGCTGTCGGTCGGGCGGCGGCTGCTGTTGGCCCTGGCGCTCACGAAGACGCATGTCTTCTGGGTCGCGCAGTGGTACATCGTCACTCTCGGCATCCTCGTCCCGGCAAAGATGTCAGGCACGTTCGGTGCGTCGATGCCGCTGTGGTGGACACACAAGGCGTTCAAGGTCCCTGGGCCCGGCTGGCACCCTGAGAATGTGGTCCACGTCGACAAGTGGCTCGCCTTCGACAAATCTGGTGTGGTCGAGCCCAACATGTGGCTGAATTTCAACGGACTATTGATCGCGATCTGCCTGCTGCCGCTGATCGCGCTGATCGTTTTCGAGACCCGCACCCGCCCGCCAAAACCGGACTGGGTGACGGGATGGGGCCTGCTGCGCCAATACGTGATGTGGCCGGCGATGGGTGTGATTACGTTTTTCTGGGCCAGCATGCCCGCCCTGCACGCCCAGTGGCGTCTCGCTGCCGGGAAGGGCCTGATCTACAAAGTGGCCGAGAAAGGCACCCGCCAGATGGTGGCCGCCGCGGAGGCCGCGCATCACTTGGCGACTGCGTCGCATGAAAACGTTCACGTCCGGCATCTTGAACCTGCCGAGGCAATGGTGGTGGAGGCTCGCTCATGACGACCCTGACGCAGCTGGGGTGGCGCACGATGGCGGACGACCATCGCTACCTGATCCGCGACATGGCGCTCGGTGACACCACCATCTCGGAGACGGTCCTGCACCCCGCGCAGAGCACGAGGGGGCACTCCCACCCGTGGCCAGAGGTCTACCTCTGCAACTCGGGTGCGGGCATGTTGTACCTGGACCACGATGCTGGCCACCCGCTGGTGCCGGGCTCGCGGTACATCATCCCTGGTGGTGTCCACCACCGCGTGTCAACCGTGACTGGCGTCACGTTCACTTGCGTCTTCGAAGGACCGCGCCGCTAGCTACCTGATCCAATCGCGCTCGGCCGAGGCCCGCCCATGAGGCGGGCCTCCTCATGTACGCGCACCTGTGCGCACGCCCCATAGGCGGCCAAGAAAATTTGCGGCGGCAGGGTGTGGTTGACTCTTCACCATGTGGGCTTCACCCGTTATCCTTCCGCCTAAGCGGGTGGGGTCGGAGTCCGGACTGTGGACCTCACTATGCTGCGCCCTCGGTCGATACCTCGCCGTGCGCGCACTTCGATGAGGCATGCTGCCGTGGCTTCCCTCATCTCCCTCTTGATGGGCTTCATGGGCCTCAGCTTCCCGATCCTGACCACCTTCGCTGAGGGGCCAGACATCGTCCGCGAGCAGAGTGCGTTGATCGCCGCGGGCCGCGACCCGCTGCCCGCCGGTTCTATCGCCGTCGTCCGCGCGGACGGCGACTGCCTGCGCGTGCGCTCTGAGGCGAACCTGACAAGCACACCGCTCGCTTGCGTCCCCACTGGCAGCACCGCGACCATCCTGCCGGCGACGCGCGACGCCGATGGCTACCGTTGGCAACTCGTCAGCGCGAGCGGGTTCACCGGCTGGGTTGCCGATGTCTATCTCGCCCTGTCCAGCGGCACGACATCACCATCGAGTGGCGGCGCATCCGGTCCATCCGCCGTCTCGTCATCAGCGGGGGCCGCGGCCTGCGTCAACAGCATTGCTTCCGTGAAGCCGGGACTGAATACATCGCTATCGCCGGTGGGCCTGAACCTCGTGCTCTGGGGCGGCGGCACGATGAATGCGCTGGCGACGGCGACCGAGGCCCAGGGCTGCAGGATCACGGCGATCTACGCGAACCGTCCGGGCGGTGGATCGCTCGTCTCGTACTTGGTGGGGGTACCGGATTTCGTGAACGCGGAATGGCAGTCCGTGTTTGCCGGCGGACGGATCCCGGCGGGGACGGCGCTCATGTTGATCTGCGGTGCCACGGGGACGCAGGCCGTAGTCTCCGTCCCGACACCGGCATCGGCCGTGCCCGCCCCACGTAAGATCGGCCTGAAACCCGCTCCATTGGTAAGTGCGGCGGCCATCGCCATCATTGACGGCGACTCAGGCGCGCTGCTGTACGACAAGAACGCGACCACCCCACGGCCGCCGGCCAGCCTGACAAAGATCGCGACAGCAATCCTCGCGGTCGAAGGGACGGAGCTGTCCTCCGGCGTCACCGTGGACGTGGACGGCCCGCGGATGGCGGCGCGGGACGGCAGCAGCGTCATGGGCCTGCGCCCCGGCGACTGCTATAGCATGGCCGACCTGCTCTATGGCCTCATGCTCCCCTCCGGCAACGACGCTGCGATCGCGATCGCGAAGTACGAGGCGGGGAGCGAGGCGGCGTTCGTCAAGCAAATGAACACGCTGGTGCGGCGGATGGGCCTGACCGGCACTATGTTCACCGACCCGCACGGTCTTGGTTCACCGCAGCACCGGAGCACCGCCTACGACCTGGCAATGATGGCGCGGTACGGGATGACACTGCCGCAGTTCCGCGAAGTGGTGGGCGCACCATTGCGGACGACCAGTGGCTCGCGCAGCATTCCGCTGTACAACACGAACGCCCTGCTCCGGCGCTACCCAGGCGTCGACGGCGTGAAGACGGGGTTCACCGAAGAGGCGGGCCGCACGATCGTGGTGTCTGCGGTCAGGAATGGCCACCGCGTCTTCGTCGCCCTGTTGAATGACCAGAACCGCGATGATAGTGCGGTGTCTCTCCTCGACTGGGTATTCCAAAACCACCAGTGGTAGGCGGGCGCGTCGCTCTCACGCCCCAACGCTAGACGCGTTCCACCCGCTCCAGAGGCACCACGAACAGCACCGCGCCACCCACGCGTACGTCCACCGTCGCCGCGCTCGGCATTTCCAGCTCGTCGGCGAACGGCAAGCTCGCGAGGGCCATCGGTTCGATCACCTCGGGGAACTCGCGGTAGAGTAGCGCGGTCAGCTCGGACACGCGGGACTCGTGGATCGCGCTAAACACGGTGGCTGAGCCACGCCGGAGGAAACCGCCGGAGGATCCGACCCGCGTGGCGCCGAGGTCTATCTTCGCCAGCGCGGCGATCAGCCGGTCGCCGTCCCCGTCCGGCACGATGATGATGCACAGTTTGTTCGGCTGCGGGGCAGTCTGCTGCGGAGTGGTCACGGGCGGCCTCCTCGTGTTCGGGACTAGTCCTGCGTGGGGAACTCCGCACGGACGCGTGCGTCCTTCTCTTCCACCGTCGCCGCCAGCGCCGCCTGCGCTGCCGCGACCTTCGAAGCCAGCACGGGATCGTGCGCGCCGAGCATCCGCACGGCCAGCAGTCCCGCGTTCCGGGCGTTCCCGATGGCGACAGTCGCGACCGGAATACCAGCCGGCATCTGCACGATCGAGAGCAACGAGTCGAGCCCATCGAGGGTCGCGAGCGGGACGGGCACGCCGATCACGGGGAGCGTGGTAAGGGACGCGGTCATGCCCGGCAGATGGGCGGCGCCACCCGCGCCTGCGATGATCACCTTCAGGCCGCGCGCTGCGGCCCCCTGCGCGTACTCCACCATCCCCAGCGGCGTCCGGTGGGCGGAGACCACACGGACCTCGTGCGGCACGCCGTATTCGGACAGCGCGTCCGCCGCCGCCCGCATCGTGGGGAGGTCAGAATCGCTGCCCATGATGATCCCGACGACCGGGGTGATGGACTGGGTCATGAGTTCCTCCCGCTAGGCGACACTGACGCCACGCCACGCCCGGTGAGCAAGGCCGCGGCGCGGATGGCACGGGCGCGCGTCTCCTCTGCGTCCGATCCCCACGCGTTCACATGTCCGACCTTACGCCCCGGCCGTACTTCCTTGCCGTAAAGGTGTGGGTGGACGCCGCCGGGGAGTGCGACGGCAGAGGGCACGCGCGGCGCCAGGCTCTCGTGGTCTTCCCCGAGCAGGTTCGCCATTACCACGTGCGGGGTGAGCAGGTCTGTGGGCCCGAGGGGCCAGTCGAGGATCGCACGCAGGTGGTTCTCGAACTGTGAGGTGGCGCATGCGTCCATGCTGAAGTGCCCGGAGTTGTGTGGTCGGGTAGCGACCTCGTTGATGACGAGTGCGCCGTCTACGAGGAATAGCTCCGTCGCGAAGATGCCCGTGACCTCGGTCAGTTCAGCGATGCGCAGCCCGATCTGCCGGGCCTCTTCGGCGACCGAAGCGGGGACGTCAGCCGGCGCGATCACCACATGGCAGATGCCGTCCCGTTGTACGGTCTCGACCGCGGGGTACACGACGCATTCCCCGCCGGGACGGCGCGCGACGAGGACCGCAAGCTCACGCTCGATCGGTACGAATGTCTCGACCATCAGCGGCGTTTCGCGCAGGGCGGCCTCGCGCACGAGGTCTGCCGCGGCGGCGGGCCCGCCCAGCACCCAGACGCCGCGGCCGTCGTAACCGCCGCGTTGCGCCTTCGCGACTACTGGCCAACCATAGGCCCCGGCAAACGAGGTGATGTCGTCAACCGTCCGCACTTCGGCAAACGGGGGGACGGGGAGCCCGGCGCGCGCGAACTCGGTGCGCTGGTGCAGTTTGTCCTTCGCGAACCGGAGAGCACGCGCCCCCGGCCGCACGATTCCGCCTGCCGCCTCGATCGCCTCGAGGGCATCGTCATCGACGAGTTCGTGGTCGAGTGTGACGACATCGCAACGTGCGGCGAAGGCGACGAGGTCGGCACGCGAACTGGGCGAACCGAGATCGACGGTGGGGCAGACGCGGGCAGCGGACTCGTCCGGCCGTTCTGCGAGGACACGCACGCCGATGCCGAGCGCGATCGCCGCCTGGTAAGTCATCCGCGCGAGCTGCCCCGCACCGACAATGCCCACGACCGGGAACCCGTCCGGCGTCACGGCCGCTCCTCCCGCGTTCCGAACCGACCTCGATTCTAGCGTCCGGCCTCGAAAGCGGGCATCTGGTGCGGCGGGCGCCGGCGAGGACGCGCGCCAGATGGTGGAGCACCTTGTGGCGTGCCTCGATGCCAGTCGCTAAATGATGGCGTTCGCCTCTTCAGCCTTGCGAAGCGCCTCAGTGATAGTGGCGACAAGGGCCCGTGCGGACGCCGCGTCCATCTCGACGGCGATGCGTTCCGACACGGTGTCACTGAGGAAGTCGATATTGAGGGCGTGCTCGTCGGCCAGCTGGACCGGGTGGTCGTAGGAGACCATCGCGGTCTTCACCTTGAACCAGCCATGCTCGCCCTTGCCCGCGCCCGTGACGGGCGTCTGCTCCACGATGTTTGTGCACATAGAGGACTCCTTCTCGACGGACCTAAGCGAGGTGCTTCTCGAAGAACGCCCAGACCTTGGCCCAGCCGTCCATCGCCTGCTCCTGACGGTAAGGGGCTCGGTCATAGTAGAAGAACCCGTGGCCCGCGCCGTCATAGCGGTGGAACTCGTACTGCTTCCCGTGCTGCTTCAGCGCGGCCTCGTGCTGGTCCACCTGGTCCGGTGCGGGGGCGCGGTCTTCGTTGCCGAAGATGCCGAGAAGCGGGCACGAAAGGTTGGCGGTCAGGTCGATCGGCGAAACTGGACGCTTCTCGTTCAGGTCCTCGGGCTTCATCACCACGCCGCCGCCCCACAGGTCGACCGCGGCGGCGAACTCGTTGCTCTGGCAGGCGGTGAGGTACGTGTGCCGCCCGCCGGAACAGGAGCCGAGGACACCGATCTTCCCGGTCGTGTTTGGCTGTGCCTTCAGATAGTTCGCGGCGGCGACGACATCGCCGACCACTTGCGCATCCGGGACTCCGCCGGCGGCGCGCATCAGCACCTGCACGTCCTCGAGCGTCCCGTGGCCAAGACGCTCGTAGAGGTTGGGGCAGAGGACTGCGTAGCCGCGGCGTGCGAATCGGAACGCCATCTCTTTGTACCAATCGCTCCAACCTGGAGCGTGGTGGATCAGGACGACGCCGGGGACAGGCTCGGGCGCGGTCGGCCGGACGGAAAACGCGCGGATCTGGTCGCCGTTGTGCCCGGCGATCATGATGGTCTCAGCGAGGATGCCCTCCTGCTGGTCGGTGCGGTACGGCACGATTTCCTCCTCCATCGTTCTCTATCTCATTCACGCTGGTGGGGGCGACAGCATACGACCCCGGTCGAGCGGAGGAGGTCAAAAAGACGGCCTGCGTTACCCCACGTCCGTCGTCACCCGGATCTGGTCTGCGCCTCACACGCGGCGCACCGGCCGACCAGCGCGAGGTGGTCGAGGAACGGCGTGAAGCGCGACTCCGCCATGACGGCCCGGCCAAACCGTTCGAGCAGCCGTGGCGCGATCTCGACCTCGACACCACAGTCCACGCAGAGGGCGTGGTGGTGCGGGTGCTGTGGGTCCAGCCACTCATAGACGGCGCTGCCACGCCCGCGGTCGAGGTGTCCCACAACGCGATGCTCCACCAGCGTGTGCAGCGTGCGGTAAACCGTGGCCAGGGAAACAGGCTGGGCGGATTCAACCTGAAGGCGGGCCTGGACCTCTTCTGCTGTCCGGTGATCCGCCGCGTGAAGCAGTGCCTCGCCGACAGCCAGTCGCTGCGCTGTGACGCGTAACCCCACCGCGCGCAACCGGCGTTCCACGACATCGCTGCACGACATCGGCGTCCTCCGCAGGCGAGCGTAGCGTGTCTGTCTAGTTGAGAATAGTTGCAACTTCTATCCTCAGTCGGTAGGCTTGCGATGGTTCCTGGGGGTGTCATGCGCCTGTCGTTCGCGGTGCTTCATGGCCTGCCTCGGCTGTTGCTCCTGACTACCGCGCTGGGCGTGGCATTCCTCACGGGCTGTGGGGAGCAAGGAACGTCCAGCGAAGCCGTCGGGCCCGGCGCCTCTTCGGCCAGCAGCGACTTCAAGAGAGACGATGGAAAACTGAACGTCGCGACGACCATCGCGCCACTCACCAGCATCATCCTGAACGTCGGTGGTTCACGGATCCACCTCCGAGGGCTGATCCCGGACGGCGTGGATTCCCACACCTACGAGCCGAGACCATCCGACGCGGAGATCTTGAGCCGGGCCGACCTGCTGATCATGAACGGCGCGCACCTCGAAGGGACGACCGAGGCGCTCGCGAAGACGAACCTGAAAGATCCGAAGAAGATCTACCGCCTCGCCGAGGCCACCCTCTCCGGCGACGATCCAGAGACGGGGTTTCTCTATGACTTCAGTTTCCCGAAAGAAGGGGGCGCGCCCAACCCACATCTCTGGATGGACCCGCTCTACGCGATGAAATACGCCGACCTCACTCGCCAGTGGCTCAGCGAAAACGATCCGAAGAACGCGGACTACTACCGCGCGAACTACGAGAAATTCGCTGCCGTCCTCCGGCAACTGGACGAGGCGATCCGGAAAGACCAGCTGACCGTCCCCACCGCGAACCGGAAACTGCTCACCTACCACGACTCGTGGGCGTACTGGGCGCGGGAATACGGGTGGACGGTGATCGGTGCCGTCCAACCTTCTGACTTCTCCGAGCCGAGCGCGAAGGAGGTCGCCGACCTGATCGGGCAGATCAAGCGGGAACGCGTCCCGGCGGTCTTCGGGAGCGAGGTCTTCCCCAGCAAGACGCTCCAGGCCATCGCCAAGGAGGGCGGCGCGACATTCGAGGATCAACTGAGCGACGATGCCCCTCCCGGCGACGTGCGCGACGTGCGCCACACGTACCTCGGCATGCTCGTCGAGGACATGCAAATCATGTTCAAGCGCCTCGGCGGTTCGGCCATCGAAGTCTCCAAGGTGCCGGTCGCGAATACGGCGACGGACTAACCTCCAGTGGTCACGCCAATAGTCGAGGTACGTGGGATGGCGGCCGGATACGACGGCCAGCCCGTGCTGCGCGACGTCGACCTGCGCGTCGAATCCGGCGAGTTCGTCGGGATCGTTGGCCCCAGCGGCTCCGGAAAGACCACACTCCTCCGCGCGCTGATGGGAATGGCGCCGCTATACGCCGGCACGGTGCGCGTGGACGGCTGCGCGGTGCACGAGGGCGCACGCCCCGCGGTCGGCTACGTCCCGCAGGTTGAAACCATCGACTGGAACTTCCCGGTCACTGTCGAAGAAGTCGTGCTCATGGGGCGCGCGACTGTCTCTGGCCCGTGGCCGTGGCCGCGGGCACAAGACCGGAAGGACACGGCTGATCTCCTTGGACGGCTGGGCATCGCTGAGTTCCGGCGACAGCACATCCGCAAACTGTCCGGTGGCCAGCAGCAGCGAGTCTTCCTGGCGCGCGCGCTGGTCCGCAACCCACGCCTGCTCATCCTCGATGAACCCACCAGCGGGGTCGACATCAAGACGCGCGACGATGTCCTCCATCTGCTGACCGACCTGAACGCGGAGGGCGTGACGGTGCTGCTCTCCACGCACGAGATCAACGCGGTGGCGGCGCATCTTCCGCGCGTCATCTGCGTGCGCGGCCGCGTGATTGCGGATGGATCCCCTTCCGAGGTGTTCACGACGGAGACGCTCCAGCGCACCTTCGACGGGGACATGGTGGTGGTCCGGCAGGGTGGGGTGACGCTCGTCGCCGACCGTCCGCACATCGAAGGCCCGCACGGCAAGAGGTAGCCAATAGCATGGGTATCTTCTCCACGCTCTCCGACCCCTGGCAGTTCGAGTTCTTCCGGCGGGCGCTGCTCGCCGCCACGATGGTCGGCGCACTGACCGGACTGGTCGGCGTGCTCGTCGTCCTGCGCCGGATGAGCTATATCGGCCACGGCATGTCGCACGCCGTCTTTGGTGGCGCTGTCGTCGGGTACGTGGCCGGGATCAATTTCTACCTCGCCGCGGGGGTCTGGGGGTTCGCCTCCGCGCTGCTGATCAACCAGGCGACGCGCCGCCGCCAGATCGGCGCGGACGCCGCGATCGGCATCGTGACCACCGCCTCGTTCGCCATTGGCGTCGCGTTGATTAGTCGCGCGAAGAGTGTCACGAGGAACTTCGACGCCGCGCTGTTCGGGAACCTGCTTGGGATCAGCGGGGTCGACCTGGCCGTGATCGCGGGCGTGCTCGTGTTTGCGGCTCTCGTCTTTGTGTTCGCCTACAAGCGGCTGTTGTTCATGGTCTTCGACCCGGAAGTGGCGCCCGCATTCGGCGTCCGGACGGGAAGGCTAGACGCGCTCGTCGCGCTCATGCTGGCTGCGACGATCATCGCCTCCATCCGGATCATGGGGGTGACGCTGATCGCGGCGTCGATCGTGATCCCACCGGTGACGGCACGGCTGCTCACCGACCGCTTCTCGATTATGCTGGCGCTCTCGGCCGCCATCGGCGGGGCGGTCGCCTTCGCTGGTATCTACGCGTCGTATTACGTCGATATCGCGTCCGGGGCGAGCATCGTGCTGCTGTCGACAGCGGTCTTCGCGGTGACGCTGCTTACCGTCGTGGTGCGCCAGTGGCGGCGCACCGGACGCCCCGGCCTGGAGGTCCTAGACGCGCCCACCTCCGAAGCCCTCCTTGGCTAGCCCGTCCTACTCCAGCGTGAGCAGGAGGGCGCCCTCGTCGACATAGCCGCCGACCTCAACGTGGATCTCCGCCACGCGCCCGGCGAGCGGAGACGGCACCGGCGTCAGCATCTTCATCGACTCGACCGTGACAACCTCCTGGTCAACCTCGACCAGGTCGCCGACGGCGACCATGATCTCCTGCACCACTCCAGGCCACGGGGCTTCAACCTTCACCGGTGCTCCTTACCCGCGGGCAGCAGTCCTTCAGCTACGAGGATCACTTCAAGCGCCTCATGGAGGGTAGTCGTCGCACCCCATCCCAGTTGTGCCCGTGCGAAAAATCATCCAACTGGCAGACTGGATGCATCTCGTTTCGCATCGAGTACCGGGGTACCATGATTCTGCGCCAGGGGAGCCCTCGCTATTGAGATTGCGGCAGACGGCCAAGCCCTTCCAGTACCAATCGTATGCCGTCATGGAATGAGATTGAGGCTTCCCATCCCAGCCGTTGGCGCGTCTTTTCCGTCGACCCAATCTGATGCATCCGGTCTACAGGACGCACTCGTGTGGGATCATGAACAATATTCAGTCGTACCCCTAAATGGCGACCGATCGTTTCGGCAACATCGAGAACAGAATGCTCGACACCGGTACAAAGATTGAATGCTTCACAGGGTGCCAGAACGTCGCCGTTGAACAACAACGCCTCTAACCCGGACGCAGAGTCGTCGGCGTGCGTGTAATCCCGGCGAGGCGCCGTATTGCCTAATTGAATCACGGCATCTCGAACCCCGTCGGGGATTTGGGCCAGTATGTCGGGAATAAGATGCGACTTGGGATCGTCATGACCAATCGCGTTATACATTCGCGCCACCCGGGCGACCCCACCGGTGCGCTCGGCCCAGAACTGAGCCTGTCGTTCGTTAATAAGTTTCGTTAGCCCATAGTTGTCGACAGCCTCAAGTGCCGATTCATCCTCGATGAGAGGACGCTCCGTCGGTCGATAGACGGCACCACTCGACGCAATCACTGCCATGCGAACCTCCGCAGCCTCAGCCGCTGCGAGCACGCATTCGGTGCCCACCACGTTGACTTGTAGTGCGAAGGCTCGGTTCGTCTCGCAGATAGGGATTGAATTCACCGTTGCGAGATGAACAACCGCGTCAGGAAGCACCTCACGGAACACTCGCAGCAGACCGCTTTCATCCCGGACATCCACGGAATGGGTCCGCATCGCCCCGGTCACCCCCCGACCGCCCGAACCCGTCGGGTTGCAAATAACCTGCACCTCAATACCTCGCTGTGCGAGGCGCATCACGAGTCGGCGACCGATAAATCCCGATCCGCCAGTCACTAAAACACGCTGGACTGTAGGCAGAGGTGTCATTACAACTCCTGTTGCGCCTGGTCGATGGCATCGCACCAGCCGGAGGTGAAATTGCCTCCGACCTTAGGATCGATTCCAATTCTCCCATTCCGGCGCGCACCTACGCGATCAAGCGCCTCGCGCAGTCCGGCGCGGAGGTCATCGTCCGAACGCCCCGGTATCCATACGATCGAAGCGGAGGTACCGAACTCTTCCATACCCCACATGATCTTTGTCGAGAGCACTACCGCTCCTGCTGTCAACGCGTCGAATAGCAATCCGCTCGTGCCGGAGGTGTAGAGCGCCGGATCGTACGGCAACACGACCACGTCCGAGGAAAGCAGCACTCGGTCGTACTCCTCAGAGGAGAGATGACCGACGTGGATGGTGGTCCCGGGATCGCCCCCATACGCGCGTGTAATCGCCTCGGTCACCCTGCGCTCAGCAAGCGTCAACGGCGTCTCGGCTACCTGACAGAACAGCCGCGTGGACGGGTCTGTTTCGCGCGCGATTCGCAGCACCGCCTCGTAATGGTCAATGCCCTTCTCCTCTCGGAACAGCCCGATGAGGCTCACGGTCGGTGGCCCCTCGCGTCGAACCTTGCGCGCCTGGGCTAGTCCCGGCCGCACAGGTAGCGGGATCACCGGAACCGGCATACCGCTGATGGCGGACCATGTCCGCGAGGCGGCATACGAATCTGAGACAAGGTGTGTGACACCCCGACGGACCAAGCCGCAGACGCAGCGTTCGATCAACCGTGCGCGCCAATCGTACCGGCCGAACATGATGTCCGCGCCGCGCCGCATCATCATCACCGCCCGACCGCGCCGCGCCACGGGCAGCGCCGTCAACACCCACAGCACCAGGATGTCGCGCACCTCCGGGGTGTGGAATACCACTACATCTCTCCGGCGGAAGGCACCCCACATCGCGCTGGTGAAGCGGCAGTAGCGGTCGAGTCGGCCATTTGGTGGCCTCACTTCTAGGTAGGGTGCCATGACCTCAAACGGTCGGCCTGCTAGCGCCCCGCGCAACAGGCCTAGGTACTCGGCGGTGTGTCCGCCCGCAGCCCGGCCGATTAGAAAGTCCACGAGGATGACGCGGTTCATGTGAGCGCGGTCCGGTACAGATCTAGAATGCGCTGTCCCACGACTCCCCACGAGTATCTGGAGGCGAGTTGCTCTGGCATGCCTGCGGGCACACCCTCCGCCACACTCCGGGTTACCGTTTCCGCGAGTGCTCGTCGAGCATGAAGTGGGAACATCCGATCTTCGAGTCCGAGACTCTCCAATAGCGGTCGATGCCCGGGGATATCGCTCGCAGCGACTGGTAGCCCTCGGAGGATCATTTCGATCAGCGTGAGCGGCATTCCTTCCTCCCGAGAGGCAATCACATATACATCAGCCCCTGCGGCCAGCCCCGCCACTTCTTCGTCGGGGACAAAGCCATAAAAATGAACCCGGTCTGAGACTCCATACGAATGTGCCTCTGCCTCTAAACGCTCCCGCTCCAAACCACGCCCGACGACGTGCAAGTGCGCCGCGCCGAGACCAGGTTCCCGAAGTGCTGCTATCACATCATCGATGCATTTCACCGGGTCGAGACGGCCGACACTTAGAATCGCGGGCGAGCCGATGAGGCGCTCGCTGATCGGCTCGATCAAGACCGGCTCGGTGGCACTTGGGATGATGACCACACGACCAGTCGGAAGGTGGCGATCACGTAAGTACGTGACCCACGGCTCCGAGAGCAAGACAACGGCGCGAGCCCATCTCAGCAGCGCTCGCTCCACGACCTGATCCCAGACCGTCTTGCGGGTGACCCGCAACCACTGGCGTACTCGCTGCTGAAGCGACCCTTGAAGCGTTGGCGGCGTGTCGTAATACGCATGCGGCGTGTAGAGGAACGGCTTACGGAAGGCCCGCGCGAGGAGTGCTGTGAGCGCCACCTCGGGCATCCGCCCCCCGTGGACATGTATCACGTCCACTTGACGAATGTACGGCACGACCCCTAGGCCCCGGGCGCGTACGAACCCAGGTGCCAGCAGGGCGCCGGCCGGCACCCGAGCAGAGGCAATCGTCACCTCATGACCCGCGTCGCGCAGGTACCGGGAGAGCCCGATAATGTGGCGCATCATCCCACCGCCCCCGTACTCCAACGGGATGTCGGGCGTGAACTCCAGTACGCGCATGCGTAACGTTCAGGATGCCGAAATCGAGGAGCGCAGCATGCCTACGTTCTACCGGAAGGGCGCTCGCTGCGCCATCCGCCCGTCCCGGCTAGCCCGGTGAGCCTCCTCAGCCAAGTCCGCGGCGGCGTACGCCGTCTCGTCCGCGCGGCGGTCGGCCCCAACAGTGAAGTCACCCTCCACCGCGTCTACCATCGCGTCCTCCGCCGGACAGGCCGGTTCGCGCCCCCCGAGGATGCCCTCACTCTCGCGTTGCTGAGCCTCCTCGCCTCCCGCGCGCGCACTATCCTCGATGTCGGGGCGAACGTCGGCCGGTACGCCC
>QZJI01000068.1 GCA_003599735.1 Dehalococcoidia bacterium
CCGCCCCCTGGGCGGCGGCATCGGTCTGGCTGGCCAGCAGCAGAATACTGCCCAGCACCGGTCCTACACATGGCGTCCAACCGAGTGCGAACGCGCCGCCCAACAGCGCCGCGTGCAGCATCCCCCTGCCGTCAAGCGTGCGCGACTGAAGGCCGGGCCGGAATTCGCGGTAGAGCAGCGGGAGCGGCAGTAGTCCCGTCATATGCAGCCCGAAGGAGAGCACCATGACTCCGCCGACCCGGGTCAGCAGCGGTCTGTAGGCCGTCAACCATGCGCCGGCTAGAGATGCAGACGTCCCCAGTGCGGTGAACACAAGGATGAGCCCCAGTGCGAACGCCACCGTCCTCGATATGACCCGTCTGCGGCGTCCGCGATCCGGCGCTGACGTCGTGGTTCCGGGTGTGCCGGCCACACCGGTGATGAACGCGAGGTACCCCGGGAGCAGCGGCATAACGCACGGAGACAGGAATGAGAGCATCCCAGCACCCACCGCCAGCACAGGGCCGGCGGCCGACAGTGTCGAGCCGCTGCTCCCTACCCGCACACTCGCGGTAGCTGCGGGAGCCGCCGTGAACGCCGCACGGAGACCTCGTTCCGATCGTTCAGGCGTCAACGGGCCAGCGACGATCTCGCGAATCGTCCCATGCCCGTCGATGAAGTACGTCAGCGGTGGGCCAGTCACCGCGTAGGCACGGGCAACCCGGCCAACCGTGTCCAGTGCCACCGGCAGCGACAATCCCTCATCCCGGACGAGCCGTTGCACCGCTTCGCGTTCGTCATCCACGGCTACCCCGAGGAGGGCATACCCCTCGACAGGAGCCGTACCGGCCATAGCGTTGATTAGCGGGAATTCTTCCCGACAGGAATCGCACCAGCTGGCGAAGAAGGACAGCACCAGAGGCCGGCCCTGAAAAGTTCCTAGCGTGACCAGCTCACCACCCTGCAGGGTGGTGAGCTGGAAGCCGGGAGCGGGCGCTCCCACTGCGATGCGGGTGGGCTGCTGGATGGCCGCACTGTCCACCCGCGCGAGCTGCACAACATCAGAGACGCCAGCGACGAGCGCCCAGACCGCTGCAGCGGCCAGCACTCCCCATCGTGCCGCGTTCGCATAGCGTCGCATCGAGGAGCGCACTGTCACCGCAACGACGCGGTCTTCAACATCACCCACGACTGGTTCTCCTTTGTCTCCGTCCACGCGACATACAGCTTGTCTTGCGACAGGGCGAGGTTCGGCCGGGACGCCGAGCCTTCCGCGTTGCTGACCTGCTGCACAGGGCCCAGCGTCCGGCCATCAGTGCTGAGATGACGGAAGAAGATCTGAGTCGACGCATCCGCGCCGGTGAAGTTGCTCCAGACGATGTAGACATCGCCACGCTCACCAATCCCCAGATAGGGATGGATGACCCCTGTCCCCTTTTCCAGATCGATCAACAGCCTCGGCGCGAACGTGCGGCCACCGTCTGTGGAGACGGTGTAATAGATCCCTGCCTGCGCGGGATCGCTGGTCGGCGTCCACCAAACCGCGTGAAGGTTGCCGCGTGCGTCGGTCGCGATGATCGGCCCGGAGTGCGGGCATCCCTTGGAGTACCAGCCATCGTCGCTGATACGTACTGGCTCAGCGAAGGTCACGCCGCCGTCATGCGATGTCTGCACGACCATGTCACGCACGTTGGCCATGTTCTGCCGGTAGGCGATATGGATGGTTTTCCCTGCATCGGCGAACGCCATCGTCATGCGGCAGCACTCGCAGGAGGGGCCGCCGACGTTGGCGTCCGAGCCGATCGTGCTCCCGTCAGACTTGATCCGTGTCAGATAGATCCGTCGAGGCGCGGGGCTATCCACACGGCGGTCGATCCACCCGACGAATACGGTGCCATCGGGGGACACCTCCAGAGCGGGGAACCGGGCCGTGTTTTTCACTGGGTTCAGCGTGACCGCCGGGGCAAACACGCCGTCAGGCGTGCCGGAGGAGAAGCGCGTGTTCGCCCGCATCTTGTCTCCCTTTTCGTTCGGGACGGACCAGACTGCGTAGATCCGCCCGTCCTGGCCCACGGCGATCTTGGGAAGGCCCTCGTCTCCCTCCACCTTCTGCGGTGTGTCACTGATCTTCACCGGCTGCGACCACATGCGCCCGCCGTCGGTCGATGTAGCCATATAGGGGCTGCGCACGACGCCAGAGTTCGCCCCTGAGCCATGATCGTGGGCGCCAGCCGTGGATGAAGTTGGGGAAGCTCCCGAGGTGCTGCCCGCAGGGTCGTCCTCGACCCAAACGGCGTGCAGTCGCCCGTCCGTGCTGGCACGGAGAAATGGTGATGACGAGTTGTGCTCCGGTTGTCGAAGGCGCAGGCCAGCATCGAAGACAAGCGGTGCCGGGGCACTGTCCGTGTCGGAGGCGCTGCTCACGGTGGTACTGCGGGCGCCTCCTGCGCCACATCCAGTCAGGAGCACCGCCAGGGTCAGGGCGAAACCGGACAATACGGACGTTCGGAGTCTCATGAGTATCTCCTCGATCGTGCGGTAGTGTTCGTCGGCTGAAGCGGCGCACGCACGCACATGACTCGCCGGTGGGCGTGCCCACGTCGCGGCCTGTGCGTCCCAGGACAATGCCGTGCGGGCAGCAGAAACGTGCCGGCCTGCGTCGTATCTTGACGCCTCACTGCGATCAGACGACGTGAAGACGATGCGCTATTCGCATGTCGCTAACCGCCGCCGTGCCGTGCCGCGTCATGCCAGCAATCAGCTACGGAGACCGTTCACGTCGCAACCGCATGGTTTGCGCAAGTGCTCTGGCGTGCCGCATGCCCTGTATCGACAGCCTGACGGTATCGGACGTATGTCGAGATGATCCGTTCAGGCAGGGCGCAGGCATGTGCCCGGATGCGCCTATCATTCAGAGCTGCGGTGGTGGGGTGTTCGGGCTGCTCATGATACCGGTCGGTTTCACCAGCGGGACATCGACGCATGGAAGCAACGCCAAATAGCAGGTGAGCGCCACGCTCGTTGGGGCAATCAGAAAACTGGTAATACTGGCACCGGCTGACGTGAAGCCGACATCACTCGCGGCATCGTCGGTGGCAGCAGCAGGCTCCTCTCCGACAGCGTTCTCATGGGTCCTGCCATACTCGGCCGCGGCGGCGCCATGAGATGAGCCCAGACGATCGCCGGGATGCGAGTGTGGTACCGGTACGCCAGTCCGGTAGACATGACCGTGTACGGGCGACCACGCTGCAAGGGTTGGAGAGAATGCGCTGAACACCGGCTGCAGGAACGCCAGCACCGCGAGTGCGAAGAGGCACCGTGGGATGCGTCTGGTCGTACAGCTGACGGTCAACACGCTTGTATGTCCATATATTGCTAGCAGTCTCTCACTCCACCCGCAAACACACAATTTTGCATCGCGAATCGGGAGCTGGGACCTGACAAATCTATACCACCGTTCCCTGGGCGAATACCAAGCTGTGCCCCACTCCCAGAACGTCACCGGCCCGTCCAGCTGCGACTGCACCGTCGCGCCTCCGGGCTGCTCGGACGGCGCGTACTGATCACAGCCGCTGCCACGCGCTAAGCGTCAGGTGCGTTCAACCACTGAACCGCAATCTCCAATGATCCCGTGGCGAGCGGTGAAAGGACGGGATGGAAGGCGCCGGTCGTCCCGTCGTGCGAGGCTCAGCCATGCCCGCGGGAACACGCCGCAAACGGCCAGCGTCTAGTTAAGCGAGGGTATTTCGATGAAGCAGCTCGATAGCGTGCTCGTCGCCGCGTTGGCCATCATGTTCACCGTGTCCGTGGCGTGCATCGACTCGATCGCCCCCGGCGGAGGAGCGGCGACGTCTTCGCCCACCGCCACCGCGAGTCCCGAGCCGAAAGCGACGGGGGTGGCTGGTTCGACGACCGGCACCACAGTGGCCGACACGGCAACGGTCACGCCTGGGCCCTCGGGCACCGCCACGGCTCAGCCTTCGTCCAGTGCCACGCCGCTGCCCACCATGGAGCCCTCACTCGCGCGGCTGAAGTACGTGCTCTTCGACCGCTTCGGCCGCCTGTGGTACTGCGATCCAGATTTCTATCCCGTCGCGCGGCAGGACGAGCAGACTCTCGCCGAGGAGCGATTCCCCGAGATCGAGGCGGACGTGGGGACGCTCGAAGTGATCCTCGGGCACCTCGGCTTCGCGCCCGGCGTACAGTACTCGGCCGCACAGCAGCTCGCGATCTACCGCGATTGGAAGATGCTGCGCGCCCTCCAGTTGGACCCGGTGAGCGCCGGCTACCACTTCAACGCTCGCTTCACGCGCGACGAGAGCACGGGCCTGCTGGTCGAGGGCACGGTCGCCCTGAACGGCAAGGTGACAGTGGCCGCGCAGGCAGCGACGGACCCACCGATGTGCCCAATCTGCCTCGCGCGCGGCACGTTGATCGCCACACCAGAGGGGCTGATCCCGGTCGAGGTGCTGCGCCCCGGCATGACGGTCTGGACCAAGGGCGCCGATGGACTGCCGGAGCGCGTCGTGGTGCTCGCGGTCGGCAGCACGCCAGTGCCCGCGAAACACGAGGTGGTTCACCTCGTGCTCGTGGACGGGCGCGAGCTGCGCGCCTCACCCGCTCACCGACTTGCTGACGGACGACTGATCGGTGCCCTCGGGCCGGGCGACGCGGTCGACGGCTCGACGGTCGTGAGCGCGGCACTCGAGTCTTACGCGGGCCGGGCGACCTTCGACCTGCTGCCGGGCGGGCCGACCGGCACGTACTGGGCGGATGGTGTCCCGCTTGCGAGCACGCTTGTCAGACAGTGATGCGGGACTGCCGGAGCGAGGGCGGGATCCGATGGTTCGCACCCGGTCACAAGGCCGGCTGCCGTCATCGTCCGGTGATCTGCGGGTGAACACGTAGCGGAGCGAAGCATGAATTCGACGGGCTGTGGACTGCGAAAGTGGCTTGCGCAAGCGTGGCATCGGTTCCGCGGCTTCCCGTCGTGGGACGCGCTGCCGGCACATGCGACTCCGTACTATCCCTATACCCATCCCTATACCCGCGCGCACGCGGCGCGGCGGGCCGGGGAAGGGCGGTCGGAGTGGGACACCATCCGCTGCCTCAAGCACCACATGCTCCGAGCTAATCTACCCTCCCCACCGACGGTTTGATGTCTATAGGAATGTTTAATGACTGCTGAATTATCCTAACTGGCGACTCAAAAACTCATCGAGAGTTCGCGCAAACGCTACAGGATTGTCTCCTTGAACAGAGTGCCCAGCGCCCGGGATGGTGGCCAGTTCACAGTCATCCATCAGTTCGACCACTTCGGCAGCGGCGTCCGGAGGGAGCATGTTGCTGATCTCCCCGCGGATCAGCAGCGTGGGAATCTTGATCGCGCGTAGGTCAGCACTCATCCAGCGGGCGCGTTCCTCCATCTCGGTTGGGAGCGCCGCAGTCACGGCGTCGTCATCACGTGTCCCTCCACGCAAGTCCTGCTTCCAGGTCCATCCGCTATCGACCCGCTTCAACGAATGAAGCAAGCTATAACGTAAGTGCGCCGGGTGACGTTGCGGGTTGAACTGGATGGCGCGGTCAAGGAAATCATCGAAATGCGACAATGTCTCGGTTTCACGTCGAAAGCGTGCCATCTCCAGACGGCCTTCTCGCATCACGCGAGGTCCTACGTCCACAATTGCGAGAGCCTGCAGGCGCCCTGGATGTCGGCTCGCATAGCGGATGGCATTGAGTGCGCCCATCGACATGCCACAAAGTGCCATCCGATCGAATGCGAGATGGTCGAGGAAAATGCGCGTGTCCGTGAGCATGAGATCGTAGGGATCGATGTGCGCCTGCTGATCCGGCGTCCAGCCGCTATCCCCATGTCCTCGCTGGTCGGGCGCGATCACGTGGTACCGGTCGCGCAAGAGCAACGCCGCCATATCCCAGGTATGTGCGGTGAGTCCTCCCCCATGGAGAAGTACCAGATGCGGGAGATGAGGATTACCCCAGTCCAGATAATGGGTCGTGATCCCGTTGATCTCCGCCCAATGGTCCGTGGGAAGCACAATCTCGGGTGGATGCAATCCGATCGCGTCTGCGCATGCACGCATTACTGCACGGTAGCCATCGTCCGGGCGCGGTTCACTCATTGGCTGGACTCTCCATGGAGGGCGGTGGTCTGCAGATTATTCGTATAGATAGAAGGTGCATAGAGCTTGAGTTCCGCATGTGGTTGGCCCGCGGGCGCCTAGAGGCAGGGGCTCCGATGGGTCGCCCTTGCTTCTGTTTCAGAAAAAAATTATGTCGCCTCTTCACGAGGGGCAGCCCCCCGGGGGGTGCGTGATTTCGGTGCGGCGCGGATATGATGACCGTGGGCGGAGCGCGATGCTACGAACCCGATCCCATGCGGTTACGAGGGCGAGGAACGTCAATGCCGAGCCGGCCGCGAAGGCGCTTGCTGCATACCTCGGATGTCCATCTCGGAGCGTATGACTCCGATGAAGGAGGGGAGTCGCGCGCTGAATTGCACAGGACGTTTCAGCGCGTCATCGACATCGGACTCGAGTACGACGTCGACCTGGCCCTGATCGCTGGTGACTTCTTCGACCATGCGCGAGTGTCCGACGACACCATCGCGTTTGCCCGGGACCAGTTGGCGCGCCTGAGTGCCCCGGTGGTCATCGGCCCCGGCAACCATGACCACGTTGGGGCAGGGTCCATCTATGACCGCACGGCACATGTGTTCTCCGAGGTAGACGTCAAGGTCATCCGGCAGACCGGCGGAGAGTCGATCGAACTGCTCGACTCACAGATCGAGGTCTGGGGCAGGGCGCACGACGAGACCGACAGTCGATTCCTGCCCTTTGCCGATCCGCCGGAGCGAGGCACTGCCCCCTGGCAGATCGCGATTGGACACGGGCACTACATTCATCCCGATGCGCTTCGCAGCCAATCATTCCATATCCTTGAGCAAGACCTCGTTGCAGCAGACCGAGACTACGTTGCGCTTGGGCACTGGGAGCGCATGACGAGAGTGTCGGCGGGCATCGGGAGGGTGGCGGCCTATTCGGGGGCGCCGAAGTCCCTCTCGGCGCACAACGGGGGGTACGTGATGGTGGTCGACCTCGAAGAGGACGGCACGGTGAGGTTGACCGCCGTCCCAGTGGAGGGGCATCGCGCACCTATTGGGCATCACGCGATTCCGACACTGGCGTCCGGGTAACGCGAGGCTGAGTCGATCGCAACGGACATGAACGGAGACGGAACCATGTCACTTGAGGGTCGACGGGCTTTGGTCACGGGTGCAAGCCGCGGGATCGGGGCCGATATTGCCAAGTACCTTGCACGTGCTGGGGCGGCCGTGGCCGTCTGTGCCCGCACAGAGGAGCAAGAGAACGAGCGACTCCCGGGGACGATCCACTCGGTCGCGCAGGAGATCGTCGACGGAGGAGGGACAGCGGTCGCTGTCCGGATGGATGTGCGTGATGAAGCATCGATTGCTGCCGGTATCGCTCGCACCGTCAACGACCTCGGTGGCCTTGATATCCTCGTAAACTGCGCCGCCGTACAAATGCCCGGGACGATCGATTCGTATGACCCGCGTCACCTTCAGCTAATGTGGGAGGTCAACCTGCGTGGCCCCGTCCGGCTCATGCACTTAGCGCTGCCCTACATGCGCACGGCGGGGGTTGGGCACATCATCAACATCTCATCCGTCCGGGGGGTGTTCCCCGGGCCGGGCCCGTATGGTGGGCCGCGTACAGAGCAAGGCATAGTCCGCGGGTCGTTCTACGGGATGTTGAAGGCCGGCCTCGAACGTTTCTCGCAAGCCGTCGCTCAGCATGTCGAACAGGACAACATTTCCGTTAACGTGCTCTCGCCTCAAGGTGGCATTCGCACACCCGGGCTCCTTTATTTCACGCACCGCGATGTTCCGGTCGAAGATCTCCCATTTGAATCGGCCGATCAGATGGGACGTGGAGCGGTTTGGATCTGCGAGCAGAATCCACGTCAGTTCACCGGGCACATTCTCTTCGACGAGACGCTCTGCCGTGAGCAACATCTCTAGCCGGTTCGAATCAGCGAGGATACGCACGTTGTGCGACCTGTCCGGTTGACGGAGGTCCCTCAAGGGGTAGTACGGGGTGGCGTCAGCGCCGCGCGACTGGGAGCTTGGCCCTCGATGGCCGCTCCGTCCAGCGATGTGAGCCGCGAAAGGACTTCGACCTGGTGCTCGGCAAGCAGTGGCGCCGGCGCGCGGAGCGCGGGGCGCTCGCCATTGACGCGCCAGAGCGGCCCAAAGTAACGATAGGGATGTCCGGAGGGATGCGGACGGTTCTGTACGAACCCAGACTCCTCCAGGGACGGATCGTGAAGGACCTCGATACTGTCCAGTACGGGGGCGGCGGGGACGCCACGCGCCTGGAGTTCCGCGGCGAGTTCAAAACGGTCCCGCAACGTCGTGTACTCCCCGATCCACCGATCGAGATCCGGGCCCGCAGCGCGCCGCCCCACCAGGTGTCGCAGCGGCGTGGCCTCCGCCAGGTCGGCCGCGCCGAGGACCGCAGTCAGAACAGCCCATTGCGCGTCTGTCTCCACAGCGATCGCGATCCAAGCATCCTCACCGCGTGCGGGGAAAATACCCTGCGGCACCCAGTATGGGTGTGCGTTCCCGGCGGGGCCGGATGTGCGGGCGTTGGCGGATTGGTCGAGGAGGAACTCGCCGATAAAGCCGATGCTCGACTCGAGTTGGGAAAGTTCGATGTACTGCCCGCGACCGGTCCGCTCGCGCTCGACGAGCGCCGCCAGCACAGCGACCGCGGCATGCATCCCGTTCATCGGGTCGCCGACATTCGAGCCGGACTTTAACGGCTCTCCGTCCTGGTAGCCGGTAATGGAATAGATGCCGCAGAGTTCTTCTTGCGTCACCCCATATCCGACGTAACCGCGCTGGGGCCCACTGTCGCCAAACCCGGTCATTGATATAAGGATGACCCGTGGGTTGATCACTTCGAGATCTGACCAGGCGATGCCGAGCCGCTCGATCACACCAGCGGCGAAGTTTGCGATCACAACATCGCTCTGCGCGACGAGTTCACAGAATGCGCGCGAACCGTCCGGACTTTGGAGGTCGAGCGTGATACTTCGTTGTCCCCGATGCAGTTGCTCGAACTGTGAGCGCCCGTTGTGCTGTGATTCGCTCGCGATCCGTCCGGCGTCGAGGTCGGCGAGGTAGCGGGGATAGCCCCGTGTGCCGTCCAGGCGCGACGGTGCTTCGACCTTGATCACCTCGGCGCCGAAATCGGTCAATACCTTCGTCGCGCGCGGCCCCGCCCATATCTGCGTGAGGTCCAGGACGCGCAGGCCGGCGAGCGGGTATCGAGGGTCGTGGTTTGCGTCCGTGGACGTATCTACGCGCGGATCGGCGGTTCGCCGATATTCCGCTGCGACGCGTTCGATGCCGTGAGTATGCTCTCCCAGCAGCGGAGCACGCTCGTGCCACCACCCTGAAGCCATGCGGAACGGTTCCCCGGGATACAGCAGCTGGCCGGCCTCGGGGTGGTTGAGCGCGCGAAAAAAATCTCGGGCGGCAAGATGAGGCGAGGCGAGCAAGTCGGCCGTCGTAGCGACGTACCCGAAAGCGAAGCGGCGGGCCTGTCCGGCGTGATACGCGTCGATAGCGTCAGTATGCGCGAGCCAGTCCAGGATCGCCTGCTCGATCAGCTCGCGCGCAGCGAAACGCGCGGTCAGGTCCGCGAATGCGGGGGTATCGAGGTCAGGCCGTCCGATCAACTCGGCGAAGTCGGACCATGCTCCGGGCCCTGCGTGCACGCCTACGAGGCCATCACGCGCCGGGTAGACCTCAAACGGGAAGGTCGAATTATGATGCCGCCCCTGCCGCGGCATCGGGATCTGCTGGTAGGCGCCGCAGGCCCACATCTCAAGTAGGTCGGCACTGGCCTCGACGGCGTCGACCGTGACGGTTGAACCCGGGCCACCACGGCTGACCGTGAGCAGCGCGGCGAGCACCGCGGCCGCCGCCGTTTGTCCGTGAGCGATGCTACATATATGGCCACCGGGCTTCACCGGTGCCCGGTCCGGTTCGCCAGTGCACGACGCCAGTCCGCTCAGCGCCGCAGTGATCAGTTCGCCGCCAGTCCAGTCCTTCCGCTCCGAGGCGCTCCCCGTTTCGGTGAGCGAAGCCAGGACGATCGTCGGGTGGGCGGCGCGCAACGACTCAGCATCCATGCCCCAGCCCGCGAGCGCACGTTCCACCGCTCCGTCTGCGATGACAGCGTCGGCTTGCCCGACGAGCGCGACGAAAGTCGCGCGGTCACCGGCCTGTGCACGGTCGAGGACAACGCTCCGCTTCGCGCGGTTGAGATGAAGGAAATGCAGGCTGCGCTCTGGTCCGGGACGGTCGCCAACAAACGGAGACCACGAACGCGTGCGATCACCCGCCGGAGGCTCGATTTTCACCACGCGCGCGCCAAGACCAGCAAGCAACAGCGAGCAGTACGGTCCCGCCACACCCTCTGTGAGGTCGACCACATGGAACCCCACCAACGCGCCGTTGCGTCCCTCGTCCACTTGTGGCATCCCCGCTTCCAGTCCACCCGACTGACGTCCGGTGAGTGCGCAGCCTTGCGTGGCCGTCTTCGGCTCCTCCGGTCGGAGGCGCGTGGCTATTTCACGCGCACCGTCATCGGCCAGATCCCGTCGTAGTTCTTCCGGAGCATGTTCCACGGCGTCTGTGGCTGCGTCCTCCCCGCTTCGTCGGTCGCCCGTGCCGTCACGGTGTACGAACCGGCAGGGAGGTCGCAGCGGTACGTCCAACGCCGCCAGAGCCAGCGGTCCGTGAATGCCGCGAGTTCTGCCGGCACCCAGTCCCCACCGTCCACACTCACCTCGACCGCGACGATCGCGCCTTCGCCGCTCCAGGCCAGCCCGTGGATCGAGACCCGCCCTGCGGGGAGCGGTTCGTCTCCATCGATCGGGTCGGTGATCACGCAGCGCACGCCCATCGTCGTGATGGGGACGCGCTGTTCGTCATCGATCGACTGCGCATAAAAGAAATATTCATCCTGGTAGTAGAGGTGCGGCATCTCCCGAAGGAGTTCAAGACGTTCGAGCCACTTCACGGACCAGTTGCCGGACCAGCCTGGGACGATCAACCGCAGCGGCCCGCCATGTACGTGGCGCAGGTACTCGCCATTCAGTCCCCACGCAAGCATCGTGTCGGGATGAAGCGCCTTGGCGAGTGGCAATGCCTTCTCGTAGTTGATCTCCTCGGGCACCGCGCGCGCGCCACCCGCGGCCCATTCCCCGGGGGTCCCGCAATCGAAGCCCCGGGCTAGGAGCGCGGTAGCGGTGGGGTGGACGCCAACCTCCGCTAGGAGCGTCGCGAGCGAAACACCGGTGAACTCGCCAGCACTCGCAGCGCCGGTATGTGGCTTCGACAAATCGTAGCGGGTGGGTTGCTCGTACTCGTATGGCTCGAAGAACTGCGCGTCGGAGCCAGAGCACTCGTGCACCATCCGAACCGTGTGACTCGGGAGCGCCTGCAGATCATCGAGTGTCAGGCGTAGCGGCCGCTGGACGAGGCCGCCAACATTGAGTGACCACTCGGCCGGGTCGGCAGGGTCTGGCGTTTGGAGTTGGGCTACCAGGTAGCGCAGGTCCGTGGGTGTAAGCGGCCCCTGTTGTTCCCAGTATGGCGTGCGCTGGTGGACGAGTCGCCCCTGTTCGTCTTTACGGCTCAGCGCCTGAGAACGCCGGCGCTCTGGCCAGCCCTGGATCCACTCACCCTCGATCTCTCGGCGTGCCATCGGCGTCTCCTGGTCCCCTCAACGGCCTGTCCAGACCGGCTGACGCTTTTCAAGGAAGGCGCGGAGACCTTCGCGTGCATCGTCGGTCTGCATACAACGGTTGTAGACGTCGCGTGCTAGCTTGATGCGCTCGTCGATTGGCAACTCAAGGCCTCGGATCATCGCTTCCTTGATGTGTCGGAGCGACGCTGGTGAACTGCGCTTGAGCCGCTCGGCGGTATCGGTCGCAGCCTGGATAAGTTCAGCATGCGGCACGACGCGGTTCGCGAGGCCAAGGTCAAGACACTGGTGGGCATCCAGATGCTCGGCGAAATACTCGATTTCCAGCGCCCGGTGGAGCGGGAGCATATGGGCGAGAAGCACCGGGCCGCTGATCGAGGAGATGCCGCGGTTGGCATGGGGCCAGCCCATCATCGCGCGGTCGGAGAGGATCCGCATGTCGCACGACAGTGCGATCCCGGCGCCGCCGGCAAGCGCGTAACCGTTCACCGCTGCGATCGTTGGCTTGTACGTGTGCCGCAGGTATTGGTACAGGTCGTCCGCTCCGAAGCGTGGGCCTACGATCTGCTCTCGCACGCCCTGCTGGCCACGCTCCATCGCAACAAGGTCGGCGCCGGCGCAGAAGGCGGTGTCGCCGGCGCCCGTCACGATGATTACCCAGACATCCGGGTTCTCGCGTGCGTCGGCAAGCGCCGCCATCATGCCGTTCACGATTTCGTGGTTGATCGCGTTGCGCCGCTCCGGGCGGTTTAACGTGATCGTCGCAATGCGATCTTGAATGTCGTAAAGGACGGCGCTCATTGTGGAGCCCTTCTCGCTTGCCGACCCGTCCGAGCCAGCCGGCTCATATCCCTCATATCCGCAGCCCGAGCAGAGTGGCAGCGTTGCGCCAGAGCCATTTCTCCTGCACCTCAGGCTTCAAGGGGAGTTCTTTGATTTCGGCAATGGTCTGGCCGAAGGGCAGCAGCGGCCACCGGCTGGCGAAGAGAATGCGGTCTTGCAGGAGCGTGTTGCCGAAATGGACGAAGGGCGCCCATCCCGAGGATTCCATCCCCAGGTACTTCGGGCGCTGCGCCGCGGTATCGATATAGACGTTCGGCCGCCGCCACGCGACGGCGACCATCTCAAGAACCCATGGCCATCCGCCGTGCGTGGCGATGATGGTGAGTTCAGGAAAGTCGGTGGCGACTCGATCGATGTATCGCGGGTGACTGTACTCGATCGGCACCTCAAGACTGAGGTTCATCGCCGCATGCAGGATCACGGGGACACCGAGCTCGACACATTTCGCGTAGAGTGGGTAGTAGCGCCGGTCGTCTGGCGTAAGCTCTTGCCAGAACTGTCCGATGTTGAGGCCGCGCACTCCAAGGTCTCGCACAGCGTGTTCGAGTTCGCGTACTGCCTTCATCCCCTTGTAGGGGTCGGCACCGCAAAAGCCGATCAAGCGTTCCGGGTCTGCGGCGCAGAACGCAGCCAATGCCTCTGGGCCGGTGCGGCTGCCTAACGTCGTCTCATTATCCTCGACTGGGATAACGGCATGGGTGATTCCGTGACGATCCATCAATTCAAGCAAGCCTTTCCCGTCTGCCGGGATCTCGGCCTGTTGGCCAGAAGAGATTCGCCCATAGGCTTGGCCATAAAGAGTTTGATGGACCTGACGTGCGCGCAGATCAGGGGGAATAGGGGCGCCGATACGGAAGTCGATGACCATTGGAGCCCCTAGCTATCCCGGATCACGATCCTACCGAGGCTGAACCTGGTTACGTGGCCTGCACATCTGGTTATGACTTACGCCCGACCCATGCCTGCGCACCCGTCTTAGCAGCATCGCTCTGTCCCACAATCCAGCGAAGCGCGCCCCCGAGGCGGAGCGCCTGCGGGAGGCTCATGTCGTCCGACGCATACGCCACCTCGCGTGTCGCGCGTACCGCGATCGGGTTGTATGAGGCAATGCGTTCCGCAATCGCCCGGACTGTGGGCAGCAGCTGGTCAGGAAGAACTACGCGACTGACGAGGCCAGCGCGGAGCGCAGTGGCGGCATCAATCGGCTCGCCCGTCAGGATCATCTCCATCGCCAGAGCACGAGGGATGGCGCGTGGTAACCGGGGTGGCCCCCCACCGCCTGCGAAGAATCCGTGCTTGATCTCAGGCAAGCCGAACTGCGCGTCCGTGCTCGCAACCAGGATGTCGCACCGGAGCGCCAGTTCGAGGCCACCTGCCAGCGCGAACCCGTTGATGGCGGCAATGATGGGTTTAGCTGTCCAACCCGCGTCCGGATGACGCTGGATGAAGCCCGCCACGTCATGCCAACCGCGACCGCTGTCTCCACCGCTCGCTCGTTCCTTCAGATCGGCACCCGCACAGAACGCCCGCCCATTGCCGGTGATGATCCCCACGCGAATATCGGGATCGTTCTCAATCCGCTCGATGCCTATGCGAAGTTGATCAGCCAACGCCGCATTCATCGCATTCATGGCTTCGGGGCGATTGAGAGTGAGCGTCGCGACAGCGTCGTCCACGGAGAGCAGAACCAATCCGTCGTCTGAAGCCATGCGAGGCTCTCCTCCCCAAGAGTTCGGTGCTCTCTTAATCGAGCACCGATTGCTAAGTAATCAACGCGTGCAGGCTCGACGCGACCGGTCCCAATCTTCGAGGGTTCCTGCGGTGGCGCTCGGAGGGAGGAGCCCCACCGCAGGAACCCGTCAGAGCAAAGCCTTTACCCATTGGAAGAACCGCTGATACGGGCATCGTCCTTCCAGAGCAGCGTTAACCGGTGATGTCGAACAGTGCGGTCCCCGCCAGCGAGACGAACAACATGAACACGATGCTGGCGAGTACTGTGCCGGCAACTCGTGGCCCCACTGCACGCACACTCTTGAGGTCGACCCCTAATCCAAGTCCGACCATCGAAGTGATGAAGAGCCATTTGCTGACAGACTGGGCGTCCTTGCCGAGGCTAGCCGAAATAATGCCCGAGCTCCGTAGCGCCGCCAGGAGCAGGAAGCCGGCAACGAACCAAGGGACAAAGCTCTGAACCCGCCCTATAGCCGATGCCCCTGTCGGGGCTTGGCCCGGGTGCAGGATACGAAGCACGACGATCACTGGCCCGAGGAAGAGAACCCGGACCAACTTGACCAACGTGGCCACCTGGCCGGATAAATTCGAGACGGTGAACGCGGCAGCCACCACTTGCGGCACTGCATATACGGCAATCCCAGCCACCACACCGTACTGATAGTGGGTTAGATCCACGCCTGGAACCAAGAGTGGAAGCAGCAGTATCTGCCCGACGCCAAGCACTGCACCGATCCCGATCGCAGCCGCAACATCATCTGCGGTCGCCCCAATGGCGGGTGCGGCAGCCGCGACCGCTGAGTTGCCACAGATCGATTGGCCGACACCGACCAGGACTGCGAGCTTCGACGGCAGATGGAACACGAAGTGCCCGACGAGCCATGTGAATGTCAAGCCGCCGATCACAGAAAACGCGATCAACAAGAAAAGCTTCAGGCCAGCATCCCAAATCGTCCCGATTGCGACGCCCGCGCCAAGCAGGAATACGGATGCCTCCAACACCTGCTTCGAAGCGTACTTCGCCCCCGCATCCAGGCTTTTGGGGATATTGACCAGATTGCGCAATGTAATCCCGATGACTAACGCGATGACAAGCGAGTCGATCACCGCATTCCCGACGATCTGTCGCTCTAACTTGTCAAGGAAGTAGGCGACCACGGCAAACGCCGTACAAAGGGCCAGCCCAGGGCCCATCTTGCTGCTCCACGACTGCATTCTCGGCAGCGTGGAACGCTGTTGGCTCATCGTTGTCATACTGTTGTCCACCTCACGCGCTAATAGCCCTCTTCACGCTCGCCTATCTTGTGTCGCTAGCGCGGAGATCAGTTCGCCTTGAAGTGTGGCGCACGCTTTTCGAGGAACGATTTAGTCCCTTCCGCGAACTCGCCAGCCGGTTCTGCAAGTGCGCGTGCGAGACCAGAGAGGTACTGCGTGTCGTCGTAGTTGAGATCCAGCGCTTTGTCGAAGAGGACTTTCGCCCACTGGGTCGCCACCGGCGGCCCGGCGGCGATCTCGGACGCCACCGCCATCGCCGTCTCCATGAGCTGGTCGGGTTCCGTCGTCTTCAGGGTCAGCCCCAGACGCTGGGCCTCTTGTGCGTCGATATCGCGGTTGAGGTAAAGGAGATAACGCGCCTGCTGAATGCCGATCAGCCGCTGGAGCCACCACAGCTCGGCGCTCGGGATGAGCGCTCGCCGGAGGTAGACGTGCGAAAACGTCGCTTTCGAGGACGCGATCCGCAGGTCGGAGGCAAGCGCCATTCCGTAGCCCGCGCCG
Organism: Dehalococcoidia bacterium; assembly: GCA_003599735.1. Classification (GTDB taxonomy): domain Bacteria; phylum Chloroflexota; class Dehalococcoidia; order UBA2979; family UBA2979; genus SURF-43. The sequence goes on from QZJI01000068.1 coordinate 16,149, forward strand.
GCGGCCACGCCATTGATCGCTGCGATCACCGGCTTCTTCACCGTGTCATGCATGAAGCGCGGCATCGGGGAAGATGGACGGGGTTGCTGGTAGTAGCGCTGCTCACCGTCTCCCGCTGACCGTTCCTTATAGCTTTCCGGCCGGAACCCGCGGACATCGGCCCCGGAACAGAACCCGCGGCCGGCTCCCGTCAGCACCAGGACGCGGACACCACCGTCGGCCTGGACTCGTGGCAAGACGTCCGTGAGTTCCCGATGCATGATCGCGTCCATCGCGTTCAGCTTCTCCGGACAGTTGAAGGTGAGCGTTGCTACCTGGTTGGTGACCTCGTAGATGATGTGCTCGTAGTCAGCCAAAATGTCTATCCCTTCGAATTCATCCGTCCCACGTCGGGCGGTCTTGTTCTGCTCGTCTCTGTGCGGTGTGGGGTAACCCGTACTTAGACTCCGCGCATACGCGGATCCAATATGTCTCGAAGCGCGTCACCGAAGATATTGAAGGCAAACACGACCAGAGTGATGGTGAGGCCGGGCCAGACGGCCATTAGCGGCATCCGACGCATGTACGTCAGGCCGTCCCCGCTCAACATGGCACCCAAGTCCGGGTGAGGAGCGGGTACGCCGTAGCCGAGGAATCCCAGTGAAGCGACGATCAGGATCACTCCGCCTAACGTGACCGTCGCGGAGTAGATGATGATATGGGCAATGTTCGGCAGCACATGAAGCAACATGATCCGGCTGTTCCTCGCGCCCATGGATCGCGCCGCTTCGACGTATGGCTCTTCTCGGACACCCACGACCACGCTGCGTATCAAGCGGGATGAGCCTGGGATGTTCGCCAGTCCGATCACCACGATCATGCTGAACACGTTGGCCCCAATGGCTCCCATCAGTGTGATCAGAATGATCAGCGTCGGCAGCGAGAGCCAGATGTCAATGAACCGCTGGCCGATCTTGTCCAGCCATCCCCCGTAATACCCGGAGATGATCCCGATCACGGTTGCAGCCACCTTCGCTAGGATGACCGCGCCGAAGCTGATCCCGAGCGATATACGCGATCCATACAGCAGCCGACTGAACAGATCGCGGCCGAGATTATCGGTACCAAGGGGATGGTCCCGACTCGGCAACAAGAAGCGGCTCCCGAAGTCTGTCTCCGCATAGGGATACTGGGCCAGGACCGGAGCCAGTGCCGCCGCTCCACCGATGATGACAAGGATCACGAAGCCACTGAACCCCAGCGGTTTGCGGGACGCTAGGATACGGAGCCATCCTGGGATGACTCCGCCTGAGTGTCGCTGGGGCGCAACTGGAAAGAGCAACGCCTGTTCCTGAGCCGACTTTCCTACTGCCATCGAATTGCTTCTCTCGATTTACTTCGCCAGGCGAATACGCGGGTCAATGAATCCGTAGCTGATATCCACAACGAGGTTGGCCACGACCAGGAGCACCGCGAAGAAAAGATTTGTCCCGAGCACCACATAAAAGTCGAGTCGTTGTAGAGAATCGAGGAGATACCTCCCCACGCCGGGGAGCACAAAGATGGTCTCGAAGATTACGGTCCCTGCTACGAGTCTCGGGAGTTGTAGGCCGATCACAGTGACAAGCGGGATCATCGTGTTGCGTAGGACATGCCGAAAGTAGACGTTCTGGGATGACAGCCCCTTGGCCCGCGCCGTGCGTACATAGTCTTGTCGCAGGACTTCGAGCACTTGTGTCCGGACGAGCCGGACCATCGTCCCGATCGGTTGAAGCCCGAGGATCAACATCGGCAACACAAGCTGCGCGACATTGGCGCGCGGGTCTTCCCACAGCTGCTGATATTTGGTAGCGGGTGCCCAGTTGAACCAAAGGCTCCCGAAGACCAAGACAAGCGTCGCGACCCAGAATCCAGGGACGGCATAGAACAGGATCGCCCCGCCTCTAGCAAGGTAATCTGCGGCCGAGTCTTGCTTTGCCGCCGAAACCATGCCAATCGGGATGGCACACAGGACGGTAATAATCAGCGCACCGATGCCAAGCTCGACGCTGACGGGAACCCGCCCCCGAAGCTCTTCCGTGACAGAGCGCCCCGTAAAGAACGACTCCCCCAGATCGCCGCTGACGACAGCACCCAACCACTTCACGTATCGCACGACGAGTGGCCCGTCGAACCCGTATTGTTCACGAAGCGCTTGCTCCGCTGCGGAGCCGGATCCGCTCTCCGCGACCGCGATGTCGATCACATCAACTGGTAGCACCACCGAGAGGAGGACGAAGAGCAGCGCGGTCAACCCCAGCAACGTCGGGATCGTCAGCAGCAACCGTTGAGCAATATATCTCTGCACGGCCTCTCCCCTTTAATGGTTGGCTATCGGCTGTGCTTCGGCTAACCCCGCAGACCCTTGTCCAGCCAGTAATGCGGTGTCCGTTCAGCGTTCGGGACCCCGCCCGACCACACTCGCAGTTGGCGGTTGCCTAGACCCTGCCAGCTCAGGTCGATGGCTTCGGTGCCTCCGACGCCGATGAACGGGATTGCAACCGCGTTTTCCACCATGTAACGCTGGATGTCATGCACGGCGGCCACACGCTTGTCAAAATCCGCAATCTGCTGCTGGGCGGAGATCATTTTGTCTAGCTCCGGGTACGCCTTTCCGACTTGATTATTGGGGCCGGTCGAAGAGAAGAAGGTCTGTAGCCACTGGCCGACGTCTCCACGAGCGCCGTTCGGCCACATACCGATCCCGTCAAAGTTGCCCTTGGCTCGTAGGTAGTTCGGGATCCAGCCAGTCGCATAGTCGATGCCGTTCAGCACCGTCTTGATGCCGCCGGCTTGCAGCATCGACTGCACTACCTCGGCAAGCCGAGGCCATTCCCGGCCATACGAATTCGTCGTGAACGTGAGCGGAATACTCTGCCCATAAGGGAAGCTTGCCGCGTCAAGGAGTTTCTTCGCTTCGGCTTTGTTGAACTGCAGGTACTGCGCCGACGGGCCGAAGCCCTTGCCGTTTGGGTCAAGATAGAAGGCGCCATAGCCAGCACCGACTGGGGTGTTCCAGTAACGCCCCAGTTTCGCCCCTTGGGCCTCCGCCTTCTGCGGCTCGTTGAACACCTCAATGATCGTCTTGCGGTCGAGCAGCATGTTCATCGCCCGTCGCACCCGCACATCTAGGAATGGCGAGCCGGGACGGAGGCTCACACCAATATTGGTCCCGCCGGCGCTCGGCTCGAGGACATCGATACGCGTACCAGAGAGCCTCTTGTTCATGTCGACGACGCTGTCCGCCGGAACGCCGAAGTGCAACTTCTTCGCCGCGAACTGAGCCTCGACCTGGGCCGCGTCGGGAATGACCCCCTGCTCGACGCGGTCGACGTAGGGACGCGGTGCGTCGTAGTAGTCGGGATTACGTTCGAACGTGAAGCCGACGGACGGCTGATGCTTCGTCAGGATGAACGGTCCGGCGCCACGCGACTCCTTCGCCGGATCGAAGCCGCCGTTGAACGCCTCGGCCGGCATGATCCACAGGTCGAGGAACGATGCCGAGATCGCGAGCACGGCGGCATCCGGGACGGCGAGCTTCATCTCGACCGTAGCGGCGTCGATCGCCTTTATGTCCTTGACGGCCGCTGTTTTGCTCAGGGCATTAACGAGGTCGTTTTTATAGAATGATTTCGCCGCGAAATATTTATAACTGGCGACTACGTCTTCGGCGTTCACCTGTCGCCCGTTGGTTGGCGCGCGTTTGTCCCACTTCATTCCCTGTCGCACGTGCAGCACATAGGTCAGGTCGTCCGGATGCTCCCATTTGGAGATCAGGTCGCCCGTGAGCTTGCCGGACGCTGCAACCCCATCGCCAGGCTCGAACTTGAAGAGGCGCGGGTATACGAATCCTCCGAACGCGGTGGATGTCTTGGCGTTGGCAGCCGCGATGACGTCGAATGTATCGACGTCGGCCTGCACAGCCATCCGCAAGGTTCCGCCGGACTCCGGCGCGCCTTTCGTCGCGGGGCTGCCCGTAGGGGTGCTCGCAGCCCCGCTTGGGGCCGCTGTCCCACCTGCGGCGGGCGTATCGTCGTTGCTGCTGCTGCACCCGATGAGCGCTGCCGCGGAGACTCCAGCCAGGCCGACCCCCGCGCTCCGTAAGGCCGTCCGTCGTGAGATGCGCTTATTGCCCCAGTACCCCAGATTCTCGTTCATCGGTCTCCCCTCCGTATGCGATGGCCGGTGGAACTATCCCTGGTCACCAGCACCCCCAACCGTCACCTGGCTGGTCGAGCGGCTTGTATCACACGTGATGACAACGTTGCAACAAAATGGTGTAACGATTCCAAAATCGGAGCAATCGTTGCTTTTGCGGGATCCTGTCGATTCACAGATTGCCTCGACGCGCTTGATCCGTTGGCTCCACCGCCACAGTTCCTCGCTCGACTAGCGCTCGGATCTCATCGTCAGTTTTGCCGAGAATTTCCCGGAGAACGAAGGTGTTGTGCTGCCCTAGCATCGGCGTGGGGAAGCGCGTGGAAAGCGGAGAACGACTTAGGCGGAACGGACGCCCCGGGTACAGATGTGGCCCGGCGTCCGGATCCTCGACCGCCTCCCAGTACGCCCGCTCCCGCAAATGCGCATCCGCGTAAAGATCCGCTGAGGTGTTAACCGCCCCAGCCGGCACCCCCCACCGTTGGAGCGCCTCCATCGCCTCCTGCTTGTCCAGCCTCGCCGTCCAGGCATTAATGGCCTCGTCGGCCTCATCGTGATGCTGGTGCCGCGCGGCCACCGTGGCAAACCTGATGTCGTGCTGCAATTCCGGCCGCCCAACCGCGCGACAGAGGTTGGCCCAATCGTGGTCGTCACGGACCGCGATAGTCACCCACGCATCTTCCCCCGCGCAGCGATAGACCCCGTGGGGCGCCATATGCGGGTCCCGGTTGCCCTGGGCGGCTGCGATCCGTCCGTTGACCTGATAGTCGATCAGGACGTCACCAAGTAGCGACGTGACGTTCTCCCGCTGAGAGAAGTCGATGTGAGTCCCTTCGCCACGGAGCCGACGCTGACGGAGCGCGGCAACGATGAGTCCAGCCGCCATCGCCCCGCCCAGCGGATCCGGAAGTTGAAGCGTGACCACGCCCGGCATCTCGCCTGGATAGCCTGACAGGTACGTCAACCCTCCCAGCTGCTCAAGCGTGCCTCCGAAGGAGACGAACGTGCTTTCTGGGCCGTCTCCACCCTGGCTGAAAATCGACGCCAAAATGATCTGGGGGTTGATCGTCCGTAGGGCGTCGTAGTCCAGCCCCCAGGCCCGAAGTACGCGGGTGCTGAAATTGTGGATGACCACGTCGCTCACCGCGACGAGTTCGCGGAACACATCGCGGCCCTCAGCAGTACCCATCTCCAGCGCGAGTCCGAGTTTGTTCCGGTTCCGCTCATTGATCATGCCGGACCGGTTCCACGGGCGTGTCCCCGGATCGCCCGCCGGGTATACGTCGCGCGCGAGGATGCGCAGGTTATCGGGATGGCTCGCCGACTCGATCTTGATCACCTGTGCGCCGGCGTCGCCAAGCCATTTCCCGGCGAGCGGACCGGCCCAGAACATACCGAGGTCAAGGACTCGGATCCCTTCAAGCGGCAGCACTCGCGTGGGCTGCGTCTGATCAGTCATCGCACCACCCCCGCCGCCTTGACCTCCGCGACCTCGTCCGCAGAGAGATCCGTTAGGCCGAGAAGGATCTCGTCCGCATGCTGGCTCAACCGTGGGGCCGCCGCCCATTCCCAAGCCGCGCCGTCGAACTTCGCCGGGAAACCCGGGTAGATCAGTGGCCCAGCGTCCGGATGATCCAGCGTTACGAAATAGTCACGGGCCTGGTACTGCGGCGAGCCGAGCAGATCCCGTGCGTCCGCGATGAACGCCGCCGGCACACGGGCCGACTGGGCCGCCCGGTATGCGTCATACTTGGTCTGCTGCACGGACCAGACGAGAATCTCCGTGTCCATCTCGCCTTCCGTGCGGTTCCGGTCGCGCGCGACCGCGTCGTCTACCTGACCTTCCTTGACCGCTCGCTCTCCCAGGATCAGGCGTTGGAAATCCTGGTATTGGTGTGCCTGCACGGTGAAGGAGATGAAGCCGTCGAGCGTCGGGATCGGCATGCGGACCTCGGTCCGCCGCCGGACGAGTCCCCGGTATTCGTAGTCCACCAGAGCCTGGAAATGGCTCGCTGCCAGGCCCTCGAACACGGCGACATCGACGAATTGGCCCGTGCCGCAGGTCTCTGCCATCTCCAGTGCGATCATTGCCGCCGAGAACCCGTAGACGCCGGCGCTGTGCAAGGACGGTCGGCCGCCGAACATCAGCGGTTCGCGCTCGATATCGCCCACCAAGTTCATCATGCCGCCCAACGCGAAGAGCGTGACCTCCGTCGCCGCGTAATCGCGATACGGACCGTCCTGCCCAAACGGCGTGATCGCCGTCCACACCAGCGCCGGGAGATCTCCTGCCAGATCCTGATAACCGATGTGTCGCGCCGCCATATAGCCGGGCGCATGGTTTTCTACGACGAGGCCGGCGTGCCGCGCCAGTTGACGGAACAACTCTTGTCCGGTGGCGGTGTCGAGGTCGATCGCAATCGACCGCTTATTGCGGTTGAGCGTCAGGAAGAGGGCGCTGCGCTCGCGGTCCGGGATGTCCTCGGGGAACGGCCCCAGCCGGCGCGTCTCGTCGCCTCCCAGCGGTTCGACTTTGATGACGTCCGCCCCGAGCGCGCCCATCAACAACGCACAGTACGCCGCACTAATGCCCTGGCCCGTCTCCAGGATCGTCAGCCCATCGAGGGGACGTGTCATCGTCGACTCCCTGCCATGCCACCGGACTCGCTCAGTAGCGGACGTGTGCCGATCACCCCCCCCCGCTCCAGCTCCTCGAACTCGTCAGTGCCCATCCCGAGCAGTTCCCCCAAGATCTCGCGATTGTGCTGGCCCAGAGTGGGCGCGGGCGCCCTGGTGCCGAGCGGCGCGAGCGAAAGGCGGTATCCGCGCCCGTAGTATTCTTGGGTGCCCGCGCTCGGATCCTCGACGCGCTCCCAGAAACCGCGTGTGCGGAGGTGGGGGTCTTGGAACAACTCACGGGGGTTCAGGAGCGCGCCGGCACTGATTCCGTTGTCTTGCAACAGCGCGAGCAACGCATGGTGCTCATACTGTGCAGTCCATTCCGAGATGACGGCGTCGAGTTCGTCGCTGTGTCGTTTCCGCGCGATCAGCGTCATGAAGCGCGGGTCATCGACCAGCGCAGGCCGGAGCATGGCGCGACAGAGACGGCCCCAGTCCTGATCGTTGCGGACCGAGAGCGTGATCCAGCGATCTTCGCCCGCACAGGGATAGCAGCCCGATGGGAACGCTCCGGGCTCGTGGTTCCCGAGCCGCCGAGGCGACGCGCCTGTGAGCGAATATTCCACCAGCGCGTCGCCCACAACCAGGGACGCGGCCTCGCGCTGTGAGAAGTCGACGTGAAGCCCGCGCCCCGTGCGTTCACGATGGCGGAGCGCGGCGAGGAGCGAAAATGCGGCCGTGACGCCGGCCAGTGGATCCGGAAGGGCAAACCCGACGGTGTGGTTCCAATCGTCCGGATAACCGGAAAAGTAACTGATGCCCCCCAACTGTTCCAGGTTCTGCCCGTAGGAGACGTAGTCGCTCTCGGGTCCTTCGAGCCCCTGGCTCAAGATTGAGACCATAATGATCTGCGGGTTCGCTGCCGCCAGTGTCTCGTAGTCGAGACCGAGCGAGGGCATCACCCGACGGCTGTAGTTCTGCGAGACGACATCGGAGACGTTCACGAGGCGCATGAAGATCTCGTGCCCGCGCGGATGCGTCAGATCAAGCGTCAGACTCCGTTTGTTGCGATTCCGCTCGTTGACCATCCCGGAGCGGTTCCAGTGGTCTTCGCCCGCCTGATGGTCGGGGTAAATCCCTCGGGCCTGGATCCGTAAAGGGTCCGGGCGGGCTTGGGATTCGACTTTGATGACGTCTGCTCCGGCATCCGCCCAAGCGCGACCCGCGCTGGGCGCCGCCCAGAATTGTCCTAAGTCAAGGATCCGGATGCCTTCGAGCGGGAGTGGCCGGTTCATGCGACGACCCCCGCCCCTGTCAGTTGCGTGATCGCGCGCCGGGTGATCCCCACCGCTTCGAGGACTTCGACTGTGTGTTCCCCGAGCCTCGGTGCCGGACGCATCGGAGGTTCCGCACCAAGCCACTGGAACGGCAGCCCGGGGATTGAGACGCGACCAGCGTCGGGGTGTTCAACTTCACGGATGAACCCGCGTGCCGCGTATTGGGGTGATGACAGGAGGTCGGCTGGATCAGCGACATACGAGGCGGGGACGTGCGCACGCTGGCTCTTCTCGTACACCTCACGGCGCGTCTGACCTGCCGCCCATTGTTCTACATATGCCGCCAGCTGGCGGCGTTGTTCTCCCCGGTCCATCGGGTTCGCCTCGCCCACCTCACGCGGAGCGCCTACGAGTTCCGCGAGGCGCGCCATCTGCTGCTCTTGCGCGGAAACCATCGCTAGACCATCGCGTGCCAGCACGCCGCGCAAGCCGTCAGCGCCTCGCGGGAGGCCCGCGCCGGTCTCGGCGCCGTAATAGGAAATCTCTACCATCGCCTGCGCGTGGCTGGTCACTTGGCTCTCGAACACAGAGCAAGTCACATGCTGGCCACCGTACTGACGTTGATGCCTCAGTGCGGCCAGCGTCGCGTACGCGGCGTTGATCGCCACCAGTACCTGCGCTGGATGTCCACCCATCTGGATAGGCGGACGGTCCGCAGTACCACTGCGGTACATATGCCCACCCATCGCGAAGAGTGCCAGTTCGCCACCGTGGTAGTCGCGATATGGCCCGCTGTCTCCGTAGTCCGATATGGACGTCAGGACTACCCGTGGATTGACGGACTGGAGCAGGGTGAAGTCCAGGCCCAGTCCCGGCAGGACACGAGGTCCCAGATTTTCGACGACTACGTCGGCATCTTCGACCAGCCGCAAAAACAGCGCCCGGCCGCTAGGCACGGCAAGGTCCAGGACGATCCCTCGCTTACCTTCGTTCACGTACAGGTGAAGCGCCCCGGACTCTCCGGCCCGTGCGCCCGGACGGAACGGTGGCCGGCGGCGCACCGGATCACCCAAGGGTGGTTCGATTTTGATCACGTCGGCGCCGAGTCGCGCCAGCAAGCGGGCGCAGAACGGCCCGCCGATCTCGTGGCCGACATCTAAGATGCGCAGGCCATTGAGAGGCGGCGGCGGAGTCGTCATATTGATCCCGTCCCAGGGTCGCCCTACGGGATGCGCCATCGTGACGCAACCCCGTAGGTCTGCTGAAACCGTGTGCTTGTCGGGGAAACCTCCTTAGCGGCCCGTGAAATTGGCCCGTCGCTTCTCGGCGAACGCCCGCAGTCCTTCCTTCGAGTCCTCGGAGCCTCGCAGTTCGGCAGCCAGCCGGGACGAGTTCTTTACGCGCTCGGCGAAATCGGGGATGGCTCGACCGGAGATCGCCGCGCGCTTGATCGTGCGAACTGCCAGCGGAGCGTTTTGCGCGATGGCCTCAGCCACCTCGTACACGCGGTTCATGTGCCGATCCTTCGGCACGACCTCCTGCACGAGCCCGACGCGGAAGGCGTTTTCGGCGTCGATGAACTCGCCGGTGAACAGCATCATCATCGCGTACCCAAAGGGGACGTAGTGGGTGAGGATGGTCGGGCCGCTGATAGAGGCGATGCCGCGCTTCACCTGGGGCCAGCCGAATACCGCGTCGTCCGCGGCGATACGGAAGTCACTAAGCAAGGCGAGGCCGGAGCCTTGCGCCAGCGCGTGGCCATGCGGCGCCGCGATGACTGGCTTGTTGACCTCCTGCTGGAGGAAGACGTAGAGGTCGTCCGTCGAGCCGCTCGGGTATCCTGGCTTAATCTCGCGCTTCTGCTCCCCCTGCATCACCAGGTCGTGGCCGGTCGAGAACGCCCGCCCTTCACCCGTTAGCACGGCGACCCAGACCTCGGGGTCGGTATTGAAGTCATGGAAGGCCTCGAACAGATCCTGGATCATTTCATTGTTGATGGCATTGAGCTTCTCGGGCCGGTTCATCGTGATCGTCGCGATCCGGCCCTTGACCTCATACTTAACTGTGTTCATCGAAATTCAACTCCCTGTCTCTAGCGCGCCGCGCCCGGGTTTCCAAAGCAAACGTTGCCAGCAGGGACGCAGGCAAACTGACAACGATTCCAAACGGGCCGGAATATAGAGGCGGGCAGCACACCTGGCAAGCATGCGTCGGGATTCAACTGCTCATGGACTCTTTTGGATTCCGCTACGTCAGTGGCCGGGATAAGATGGGGCCGAGCGGTGATTCCACCTGCTTGATTTCTCCTCGTGAAGGATCGAACAATGGTCTCACCCACCCGCTCCGGGCGAAGTTCTGGCAGGACTTCAACGCTCAGAGATGTCGCAGAGCGCGCTGATGTTTCGGTCAGCACCGCCTCCCGCGTACTGAGCGGCCGGAAGATGGGCCGGAGCCGGCTCGCCGAAAAAGTCCTTGCGGCTGCCAGTGAACTTGATTACCGCCCGAACCTTGCCGCCCGACATTTGCGTGTCGCCCGCAGTTCGACTCTGGGTGTTGTCTTTAGCCGGCTCGACGGCCAGTCGGTGTCAGATTTGCTTCATGGCCTCGATTCCGAGGCGCGGAACCGGGGGTACAGCCTCATCCTGGCGGACGCCGGTGGTGATCCGGCGCGGTTCGCTGTCCTGCTGGGTCAGTTAGAGAAACAGCAGGTGGACGGCCTGATCTTGTATCGCCCTCCCGCTTCCATTGAAGCCGAGGTCAACCATCTCCGGGTGGTCGGGATCCCCGTGTTCGCGGTCTACCAGCGCCCCCCGAACCTCGATATCCCGCTCGTGACCTATCGCCCGACTAGGTCTATTGGGGCCGCCGTCGACCGGCTCGCGGAACTCGGGCACCGCTCCATCGGTTACCTCGGATCAGACTCTGATATCGGCGACTTTCGCACGCGCCTGCTGACCGAAGCGACTGCGGAGCACGGTATGACGTTCTCCGTGCTGCGCGTCGAGGAGTATGAGGTCGGCGACTTCACGGCCGTGTCTACCGCCCTGTCGCGTTTCAGGGATGAGACGGCGGTGACGGCGCTGCTCACCCAGCACCACAACATTCCGTCCGTCTTGGGGGCCGTGCACGAGGTCGGGCAGCGCATCCCAGAAGACCTCTCATTGATCTCGTTCGGCGATGGTCCTTGGCTGCTCGCCAACCGCCCCCAAATATCGGCGTTCTCGTCAAGGGCCGCGATCAATATCGGTCTCGCCACCGTGCAACGTCTAGTTGAGGTAATCGATGGGACGACACCGGTCGACCATACCTATGAGGCGACCGAGGCGATTTGGATCGAACGCGATTCCGTCGGACCGGCCCCGGCGCGCGGTCTCTTGCGGGGCTTCGGACGCATACTGAACCGCTAGGCTGCGATGTGTCCATAAACCCTCGCATCCTACAAATGCGCCATGAAGTGTCGGAATCCGATCCCGTTCGGTGCCCATGACTCGCTCAGGAGAGAACGCCACCTGCTGAGGCGGATGCTGCTTGGCTTTCCCACCGCAGGGTGAGCGTGTTGTGGGTCTTCGAGGTCTACAGCCCTCTACAACAATGCATGCGTGAAGGTGTGCGACTGACGCCGTCGACGTGGATGACTTCGCCGTTGAGGTAGACCTGGGTGAATCGGAGTGCCGACGTGGCCGGTGGGGAGGGTATTGCCTCGCCTTGCGAGGCGGGTCTGGGCTCCGGAGCTGGTGCCGTGGAGTGGGATGGGCACCTGCTTAATGAATCCGCAAGCGAAGCGATGTCGCGGCGATGGTGATTCGTCACCACATGGCAACGAGGGCGTCACAGGGTGGTCACGGGGTGTCCGTAGCCTTGGTTGAGGAGGATGGCGTCCGCCGTCCTGCGGCAACCGAAGGAGATTCCCTTGGCGACCGGTTCGAAGCCGCGGATCGCGGTGTTCTCTGGCCCGACGGCCACGATCCAGAACAGTCCCCCTCTGCTGACGAGCAACAAGGCACGCGCGGCGGCCGGGTTGCCGTTGATGACGGCCGCGGATGGGACGGCGCTGCGTTTTGACAGCCTGCGTGCCCAACGCCTGGCGGCACCGGTGACAGTGTACGTGGACTACTTGAGCGCGCATCCGCTGGAGCGGGACGCGGACGAACTCTATGCAGCACCGCATGGCTATCTCGATGCGGCCGGGGCGTTCCACGAGCAGCGGTCGTCGGCGACGGACCGTGCGGTATACCAAGTGACGCTCGATCCGTCAGATGGCCTCTACATGCTGCCGTACATGGCGTTGCAGGCGGACGGGAGGGCGTGGGACGAGGCGTGCGCGTTCCCGCTGGCGCCTCAGGAGCAGGCCCGGCAGACGTTCTACCCGGACGCACACCGGATCTACGAGGAGATCGACCGGTTCGGGCTGGACTCGAACGGGAAGGGCTGCCTGCTCTCGAACGTGGCAGAGTACGATTTCTACCGGCCAGCACCGAGCGGCGGTTACAAGAAGGGACTCGTGCTGGCGGAGCGCACTGACGCGGGCGCGGGCGACATTGCCCCTGAGGTGCTGGGGCGGGACTTCTTCCTGTACTACCCGCAGCACCTGCGGGCGGAGCCGTATCTGGCAGCGCTGGCGCGGGCGACGAACGTGGTGAAGAACGCGCTGGCAAGCGCTGATTACGCCGGCGCGCAGTGGCTCGAAGGGTCGCCGACGACCGAGGAGTCAATGTACTGGCTGAACCTGGTGATCGACACGAAAGTGCCGCTGGTAGGTCACTCTGCGCAGCGACCACACCAAACGATCTCGGCGGACGGCGACCGGAACATTGTGGACGGGGTGAAGTACATCCTGTCCAGCATCTGGAAAAACGGCGGCGAGAGCGACCTGATCGGCGGCGTGATGATCGTCGATGAGCAGGTGTTCCACTCACGGGAGGTCACGAAGACCGACGCCCGCCCCGGGAACTACCAAGCCACAGGCGGGCACGGTGGCGTCGTGGCCCTGATGGGTGGGTATGCGGCGCCGGAGCTGACGTATATCCCGACGAAACGGCACACATGGTCGTCCGAGGTGAACATGACGCGCATGCCTTCGGTGGTGCCGGGCGTCCGCCTGACAGACGGCGGCATTGTGGAGTCGCCGGTGACGATCAAGGACACGAGCGGCGACCTGATCCCCGAGATGATGCCGAAGGTCACGATCTCGAAATACACGCGTTACAGTGGGGCCGGGCCGGTGCCCGACCCTTCGTGCGAGGTAGAGATCATGGCGCGTGTGCGGGAGAACTTGACGACATCGCCACTGGCGGGATTCGTCGGCGAGGGCGCGTCGCCGTATGGCGCGATGGGCAAGAGCGCCGACCTGGCGCTTACGCAGGCGGTGTTCTCCGGGATGCCGGTGGTGCGCTGCGGCCGTGGTGCAACGGCGGGCCTGGCAACGAAGAACGATCCGTTGTTCGTCGCGGGGAGCAACCTCACGTCGACGAAGGCTCGCATTTTGCTGATGGCCTCGCTATTGCGCTTCGGTGCGCTGCCTCCTGCGAAGGACCCAGCGCACCCGACGGCGGACGAGATGGCTGCCACCAAGGCGAAAGTGGCCGAGTACCAGCAGGTGTTTGACACCCACTAGCCGGTCGACTCGAACGGCACCAATGGCAG
>QZJI01000077.1 GCA_003599735.1 Dehalococcoidia bacterium
CCGTCCTCATCACCCAGGTCGACCTGACCACCAGTATGAGAGGTGTATCCCATGTCTCCGAACACATGGCTCCCATCTCTCCGGTCTGAACAGAGGGGAGGGAAGGGGAGGGGGTTCTGAAGCCTCCTTCCCCCTCTTGGAGGGGGAGGGAGGTTGGGAGGGTGAGGGTTCGAGAGCTACGGCAGACCCTCAGAGATAGACGCCGCGAGAGCGGCGAGCATCCCGCGGTCGACGGCCCGCTGCGCGGCGAGCAGGCCGCTCGCGACCGCATGGCCGTCGCTGCGTCCGTGGCCGATGAACACGCCGCCGTCCACGCCGAGCAGCGGCACCGCGCCGTGCGCGCGGTAGTCGAGCCGCTCGCGCACCCCTCGCAGCGAGGGGAGCAACAGCATCCCGCCCACCTTGTTCCGCAGCGACGACTTCGCCGTCGCGCGCAACTGGTCGAAGAGATAGGAGACGAGCCCTTCGGCGATCTTCAGCGCGACGTTCCCCGTGAAGCCGTCGGCCACGATCACGTCCGCATGCTGCGTGAGCAGGTCGCGGCCCTCGATGTTGCCGATGAACCGGATGCGCGACTCCTGGGCCAGCGCCTCGTGCGCCTCGATCACCAGCGTCGAACCCTTCGAGGGCTCCTCGCCGATCGAGAGCAGCGCCACCCGCGGGTGCGCGACGCCGTACACCGACTGCATGTACGCGGAGCCGAGGTGCGCGAACTGGACGAGGTGGCTCGGGCGCGCGTCGGCGTTCGCCCCCACGTCGAGGAACAGCACCAGGCCGTCCCCCGCCGGGATGACCGCGCCGAGCGCGGGCCGTTCGACGCCCTTCAGCCGCCCGAGCACAACGAGCGCGGTCGCCATCGCCGCGCCGGTGTTCCCCATGGAGACGAGCGCGCCCGCGTCCCCGCTCTTCACCAGCTCCATCCCCACGTACAGCGAGGTCAGCCGCTGGCGGCGCACCTCGCGCGCCGCGTGGTCGCCCATCGCGACCTGGTCGGGCGCATGCACGATCCGCAGATTCGCCCGCGTCCCCCCGCCGAGGCGGTTCAACTCGCGCCCGAGCACCTCGGAGTCCCCGACGAGGATCACCTCCACGCCGGCCGCCGCCGCCTCCAGCGCGCCCTCGACGGTCACGCGGGGGGCGTCGTCGCCGCCCATCGCGTCGAGCGCGATCGCGGTCACGCGCCACCCCCACTCGCGGCGTCGACGGCGTATTCCTCCGCCTCTTCGTAAACCCACTGCACGTCATCGTCCTCGCGCTGGAACAGGACGATCAGCCGCTCGGCGCCGTCGTGGTACGGGGTGAACTCGTAGTCGCCGAAGCGGGCGATGATCCGTAGCCCAGCGATCCGCCCCGCGAGATGCAGTTCGTCGATGGTGGTCGTGCGGAAGGAGAACGCGGCGGTCACCCGCCGCAGCCGGCCCTCGCGGTCGGCGACGTCGAAGTGCCAGGTGATCCACTTCATCCCCTCGGAGGGGTGTGGCTCGACGGCGACGACCTTCGTCACGCTGCCGCCCTGCCACGGCTTCGTCCAGTGCTCGACGACGGGCAGCGGCCCCACTTGGAAGTCGTCCGCGTGCGGCGACTCCACGTCGACGACGCCGACGCCGCCGCGCCCGAGGTGCCGCGCCACCACTATGAGCGTATCGACGAGGTCGTCGCTGCTCGCGAGGTGCTGGACACTGCCGAGCGGGATGGTGACGAGGTCGAAGGTGCGTTTCAGGTCGAGGTCGGTCATGTCGCCGCGCTGGTAGGTGACGGAAAGCCCCTTCGAGCGGTCGCGGGCGATCTCCAGCATCGCCTCGTTGATGTCGACGCCCGTGACCTTCAGCCCGGCGCGCGCCAGCGGCACCGTCACCCGCCCCGTGCCGCACCCGAGTTCGAGGACCTCGCCGCCGTGGTTCGCCGCCAGCCTCGCGTAGAACGCGGCGTCGTCGTGGTACTCCTCGAAATCGAGGTCGTAGAACGGCGCGATCGAGGTGAAGGCGTCATTGTCGGCGTGGGTGGGAGGCGGCAGATCGGTCACGTCGGGATGCTACCGGATGGTGCGGGTAGGCGGGCGGGCACGGTCGAGGCGGCACTCAGGCGGGCACTCAGACGGCCCGCGCCCTACCCTACGCCGCATGTCCGAAGTCGACCTGTCGCACCTCGAAGCCCTGATCCGGCCGATCCCGGACTTCCCGCAACCCGGCATCCTCTTCCGCGACATCACCCCGCTGCTATTCGACGCCGCCGCCCGCGCCATCGCGATCGAAGCGATGGTGGCGGAGGCCCGCCACCTGGATCCGGACGTGGTGGCCGGGGTGGAATCGCGCGGCTTCATCTTCGGGTTGCCGGTCGCGGAACGGCTGGGACTGCCGTTCGTGCCGATGCGGAAGCCCGGGAAGCTGCCGGACGCCGTCGCCAGCACCGATTACGACCTCGAATACGGGACGGCGACGCTGGAGATGCACCGCTCGCCCTCGGTCACGGGGCGGCGGGTGGCGGTGGTCGACGACCTGCTGGCGACCGGAGGCACGGCCGCGGCCGCGGCCCGGCTGGTGGAGGAGGTCGGCGGGACGGTGGCCGGCTTCGTCTTCCTGATTGAACTGTCAGCCCTGGCCGGTCGCGCCCAGCTGGGCGGACACCACGTCCGCTCGGTGCTGCGCTACTAACCCTCCACCAGCTCAGCCTCCGAGGGGAGTCTCCCGGTTGCCCCCACGGGGCGGGTGCGGCACGCTTACGATCTCCCCCAACCGCTCCCCACATACGACCGCCCGAGCGCGCGTCGGAAAGCGCCATGGTCGAGGGTTTGCAAGCAGATTTCGGCGTGATCGGCGGATCCGGCTTCTACGAGATGCCCGGCCTGACGGATGCGCACGCCTACGATCTGGACACGCCATACGGGACGCCGTCGTCGGCGGTGACAGTGGGATCGCTGCACGGGCGGCAGGTCGCCTTCATCGCGCGGCACGGCGAGGGACACCGGATCCTGCCGGAGGAACTGCCGTCGCGCGCCAATATCTACGCGCTGAAGATGCTCGGCGTTACGCGCATTCTCGCGGTCTCCGCGGTGGGGTCGCTGCGTGAGGAGATCCACCCGCTCGACGCGGTGGTGCCAGACCAGGTGATCGACCGGACCTCCGGGCGGGCGTCGACGTTCTTCGGCGGGGGCGCCGTCGCGCACGTCGGTTTCGCCGACCCGTTCTGCCCCTCCGTCGCCGGCGCCCTCGCCGGCGCGGCCGAGGGCGCCGGGGTGAACGTGCATCGTGGGGGGACGCTCGTCGTGATCAACGGCCCGGCGTTCTCCTCGCGGGCCGAGTCGCACCTCTACCGGGCATGGGGCGCCGGTATCGTCGGCATGACCGCGCTCCCGGAGGCGAAGCTCGCGCGGGAGGCGGAGTGCTGTTACGCCTCGCTCTGCTTCGTCACCGACTACGACGTCTGGCGAGCGGGCGAGGAGGACGTCTCCGCCGGCCTCGTCGTGCAGAATCTGAATGCCAATGTCGCGCGCGCCCGTGAGACAGTCGCGAACGCGATCGTCGCCCTCGGCGAGCAGCCGCGCGCCTGCGGATGCGGTGACGCGCTGGCCTCGGCGCTGATGACGTCGCGTGAGCGGGTGCCGTCAGCGACGCGCAGCCGGTTGGGCGTGATCGTGCGGCGTTACTGGGGTGCAGGGGAGGGGGCCGCCTGATGGCCCAGACCCTCGAGCGTGGCACGTCGGGCGGGGGATCGCTGCGCCCGGGGCCGTGGGAGGTGCGCGAGCTTCGGCAGCGGCGCGAGGTGCGCGCCTGGCTGGCCGTAGACCGCCCGTTCTCCGCCTACGCGCTGGGACACCTCGAAGGCGGGTTGCTGGAATACGCGCGGTTCTGGGTCGCGGAAGGGCGCGGCAGCGGCGCCGGCGGGCTGGTGATGCACGCGAACGCGCTAGGGCAGAGCATGGTGACCGTGGGGGACCCCGAGGCGATCGCCGCGATCGTGTCGATCCATCCAGGGCCGCGAGCAACGTATCTGACGACAGCGGCACGCGAGCACACGGACGCGCTGCGCGACGCCTACCTCGTCGGCAACGTGCTGACGATGCGGCGGATGTCCGTGACGCGCGGCGATTTCGCCCCCGTGAACGGCCTCACGCGACGTCTCCGCGGACGGGACGCTGGCCGCATCAACTGGCTGTACTCCATCGAAGGCGGACGCGGGCGCTACTTCCCCAACGCCATCGAGCAGGCAATCTACTACGGCGTCGTCGAAGGCGACCTGCTGGTGGCCGTCGCCGGGACGCACATCGTCGCGCCGAATGAGGGCGTGGCGGTGGTGGGGAACGTGTTCACACACCCCGAGTACCGCGGGCGCGGCTACGCGGAGCGGGTGACCTCCGCCGTCACGGCGGAACTGTTCGAGCGCGGCTGCAGCGAGGTGGTGCTCACCGTGGACCCACAGAACACTCCCGCCGTGGCTGCATACACACATCTCGGCTTCCGGCCAGGGTCGGAGGTAGTAGAGGCGCGGCTGCGGCGACGTGATGCGTTCGGCATCGCGCCATGGTGGCGGCGTTCGCGGGCGGTCCGACGCGGCCGCACGGTGGGCAGTGGAATGGAATTAGTAGATGCGAGGCCTGTCCTCGCGCGAGAGGATCGATGATGACGACGCAACAGGCCCGAAACTATTCGGGCGACATCGCCAACCCCGGCCTCGCACGCGAGGGTGTGCAGCGGATCGAGTGGGCGGCCCGTGAGATGCCGGTAATGCGGCAGATCCGCGAGCGGTTCGTGAAGGAGCAGCCGTTCCGGGGCATCCGGATGACCGCCTGCCTCCACGTCACCAGCGAGACGGCGAACCTCATCCTCGCGCTGCGCGACGGCGGCGCGGACGTGCGGCTGACGGCCTCGAACCCGCTCTCGACACAGGACGAGGTAGCGGCAGCGCTGGCCGTCGAGTACGGCATCGCGACGTACGCGATCAAGGGCGAGAGCACTGAAACGTACAACCGCCACCTGGAGGAAGCGGTGGGCCACCGTCCGCACCTGACGATGGACGACGGCGCGGACGTGGTTGCGCTGCTCCACCGCGGGCGGCGCGACCTCCTCGAAGGCATCGTCGGCGGCACGGAGGAGACGACGACCGGGGTGATCCGGCTGAAGGCGCTCGCGAAGCAGGGGAAGCTCGAATACCCGATCGTCGCGGTGAACGAGGCGAACACCAAGCACTTCTTCGACAACCGGTACGGCACCGGGCAATCCACGCTGGACGGCATCATCCGCGCGACGAACATCCTGTTCGCCGGGAAGAACGTGGTGGTCTGCGGCTACGGTTGGTGTGGCAAGGGTGTCGCCATGCGGGCGAAGGGTCTCGGCGCACAGGTGATCGTGACCGAGGTGGAGCCGCTTCGCGCGCTGGAGGCGGTGATGGATGGCTTCCGCGTCATGCCGATCGCGGACGCGGCGCCGGCGGGCGACATTTTCATCACCGTCACGGGCGACGTGAACGTCATCGACCGCGCCTCGTTCGCATCGATGAAGTCAGGCGCGATCATGGCGAACTCCGGCCACTTCGACGCCGAGATCAACCTGAAGGCGCTGGACGAGATGGCGGAGAGCCGCCGCGCCCTCCGGCCGTTCGTGGAGGAGTACCGCCTGATGGACGGCCGCGCGCTGGTCGTGCTGGCGGAGGGACGCCTCGTGAACCTCGGGGCCGCCGAGGGGCACCCGGCGTCCGTGATGGATATGTCCTTCGCCAACCAGGCCCTTTCCGCCGAGTACATGGTGCGGGAGTCGAAGAACCTGAAGCCGGACGTGTACGACGTCCCAAAGGTCATTGACGACGAGGTCGCGCGTCTCAAGCTGGAGGCGATGGGCGTCCGGATCGACACCCTGACCGAGGAGCAGGAGCGGTACCTGAACTCCTGGGAACTCGGCACCGACTAATACAGACAGTCCAGTGGCCGAGGCTCGCGCGGCTGCGCCGGGCTCGGTACGCTCGCACCGGCATGCGCCCGGATACGGAGGATCGATGACCACTTCGTTCATGAGCAGCCCGCTGCTGCGCTTCACCAGCGAGTCCGTGACGGAGGGTCACCCGGACAAGATCTGCGACCAGATCTCGGACGCCGTCTTGGACGCCATCCTGGCGCAGGACCCCCGGTCACGTGTCGCGTGCGAAACGGCGACGACCACCGGCACCGTGTGGGTCTTTGGCGAGATCACGACGAACGCGTACGTCGAGATCGAGCAGATCGTCCGCTCGACACTCCACGGCATCGGCTACACGAGCAGTGAGATGGGTTTCGACTCCGAGACCTGTGGGGTCATCTCCTCGATCAAGGGGCAGTCGCCGGACATCGCGCAGGGCGTGGGCGCGGCCCTCGAGTCGCGTGAACAGGCGGGCGACGTCGACCAGTACGACCGAGTCGGCGCCGGCGACCAGGGGATGATGATCGGCTTCGCGTGCAACGAAACTGAAGAGTACATGCCCCTCACGATCTCACTCGCCCACAAGCTGACCCTGCGGCTTTCCGAGTTGCGGAAGAACGGCATCCTGCCGTGGCTCCGCCCGGACGGGAAGAGCCAGGTCACGGTGGAGTACGCATACGGTGCGCCTCGCCGCATCGACACCGTCGTGATCTCGACGCAGCACGCGCCGGACATTGCCTACAACGACTTGCGCGCGGCGATCGAGCGGGACGTGATCCGCGCAATCTGCCCGCCTGAGCTGATGGACGACCAAACGAAGATTTACGTCAACCCAACCGGCCGGTTCGTCGTCGGCGGGCCGATGGGCGACGCCGGGCTGACCGGGCGAAAGATCATCGTGGACACATACGGCGGCGTGGCGCGCCATGGCGGTGGTGCGTTCTCCGGCAAGGATCCGACCAAAGTCGACCGGTCGGCGGCGTACGCCGCGCGCCACGTCGCGAAGAACGTCGTCGCTGCCGGGTTGGCCGACCGCTTCGAGGTGCAGGTCTCGTACGCTATCGGCGTGGCGCATCCAACATCGGTCGCGTTTGAGACCTTCGGGACCGCGAAGCTCGACGAGGCCGAACTCGGACGGCTCATTGAGGCGCACTTCGACCTACGTCCGGCGGCCATCGTGGAGCGCTTCGACCTCCGCCGCCCGATCTACCAGCAAACGGCGTCCTACGGCCACTTCGGGCGGCCGGATCTCGACCTGCCGTGGGAGCGCCTCGACGTGGCCGACGCGCTGCGGAAGGCCGCCGGACTGGGGTAGGCCGGGGGTCCACCGACATAAGCACCGGGAAAGGTGGGCCTCATGGCCCGCCTTCTTGATCCCGCGTAGGATCGATAGGATGCGAGCAATTGTGCTGGTCGGTGGAGAGGGCACGAGGCTGCGCCCGCTGACCTGGCGGACGCCGAAACAACTCGTCCCCATTCTCAACCGCCCCCTGCTCGACCACCTGCTCGAGCATCTCCGGAACCACGGCGTCGACCGTGTGACGCTGGCGATGACACGCCGATCCGACCTCATCCAGCGGGCGTATGGGGACGGCACGCGGCTCGGTCTGACCCTCGACTACGCGTACGAGGAGACGCCGCTCGGTTCCGGAGGCGCGATCGCGAGCATCGCCGGCGGGTGGGACGAGCCATTTGTCGTCAGCAACGGCGACGTCATCACCGACCTCGACCTCTCCGCGATGTGGCGTGCCCACCACGAGCGCGGCGCGGTGCTTTCCATCTCGCTGTTCGCGGTGGACGACCCGTCCGCCTTCGGCGTCGCGGACCTCGCCGAGGGGTTCCGCATCCGGCGGTTCGTGGAGAAGCCGAAACGCGAGGACGCGCCAAGTCATCTGGTGAACTCAGGGACATGGATCTTCGATCCCTCGTTGCTCGCGCAGATGGATCCGACGACGTTCCATCGAGTGGAAGAACGACTGTTCCCCGACCTGTGCAACGCAGAGCAGCCTGTCTTCGGCTTCGACCACTCAGAGGGGTACTGGCGCGATGTTGGCAATCCGTCAGCGCTGCTGCGCGTGAACCTCGACCTGGTGCAGGGGGCCATCCCGGCGCGCCTCGCGGGCGTCCACGTCTGGCACGGGGTACTCGTCGACCCAACTGCCACCATCGAGGACGGGGCCCGCATCGAGGGCCCGTCCGTCATTGGCGGGGGTACGGTTGTGGAACGCGGCGCGCGGGTGACGGGCAGCGTGCTCTGGGACGGGGTGCGCGTGGGCGCGGACGCCATCGTGCGCGGGTCGACAGTGGCGACCGGGGCGCACATCGGCGCCGGGGCGACGGTGGAGGATGGCGTGGTCGCGCATGAAGCGATCGTGCCGGCGGGTGCGACACTGCGTGGGGCCTCGGTCGGACCGGGGGAGACGTTCGGAGGGACCGCGGCATGACATCGACACCCCCGATCGTCTTCGGCACCGACGGCTGGCGCGGCGTGATCGCGGACGATTTCACGTTCGAGAACGTGCGCGCCGTGACCCAGGCGATGGCGCAGTGGATGAAGCGCGAAGGGCACGCCGAACAGGGTGTGGTCATCGGCTACGACACGCGCTTCCTCTCGGGCTCGTTTGCTGGCGCCGCCGCCGAGGTGATGGCGGCGAACGGCATCAAGGTTGCGTTGTCCTCGGCGTTCTTGCCTACGCCGGCGCTCTCGTTCGCGGTGCGTGAACGCGGGGCGGGCGCGGGGATCATGATCACGGCATCCCACAACCCGGCGCGCTGGAACGGGTTCAAGGTGAAGCCGTGGTACGGCGGTTCCGCGCCGACCGAGGTCACGGCGGCCATCGAGAGCGCGATCCCGGCGGTCCAGGCCAGCGGCCGGACGCCGTACGCACCACTCGGCGAACTGGAGGCGCAGGGCGCTGTCGAACGGTTCGATGTGCGGGCCTCGTACCTCCGAGCATGCGCGAATTTCGTCGACCTGGAGCGGATCAAAGCGGCGGGGTTCCACGTGCTGATCGACTCGATGTTCGGGGCGGCGCAGGGCTGGATCGCGAAGGCGATCCTCGGCGGGGCAACGACCGTGCAAGAACTCCACGGGGAGCGGAACCCCTCATTCCCTGGCCTGCGCGCGCCGGAGCCGATCGCGCCAAATTTAACGGAGCCGATGGGGCTGATCGCCAACGGCGGCTTCGACTGCGGGCTCTCGACCGACGGCGACGGCGACCGCTTCGGGCTCATCGACGAACGTGGGCGTTTCGTGACGCAACTCCAGACGTTCGCGCTCCTTGTCCATTACTTCCTTGAGGTGCGTGGCGAACGCGGCGCGATCGTGCGGTCGGTGACGATGACGCGGATGGTGGACCGGTTGGGCGAGTTGTACGGTTGCCCGGTGCATGAGACACGCGTGGGGTTCAAATACTTGGGACCGAAAATGATGGAGACGGACGCGATGATCGCCGGTGAGGAATCGGGCGGCTCCGCGTTCCGCGGGCACATCCCAGAGCGGGACGGTGTCCTCTCCGGCCTGCTGGTCCTCGACGCGATGGCGAAGACGGAAAAGCGCCCCTCCGAACTCTTAGCGGACGTCTACGCGCGGGTCGGACCGCACGAGTACGACCGGATCGACGTGACGGTGCGACCGGAGGAACGCGCCGCGATCGAGGCACGGGTTGGCGGCGCGCACCCTGCGCAGATCGCGGGCCTCACGGTAACGGGCACCGACCAGCTCGACGGGTACCGGTTCACCCTCGAAGGTGGCTGGTGGCTGCTGATCCGGTTCTCCGGGACGGAGCCGCTCATGCGGATCTACGCGGAGATGCCTTCGATGGCGCAGGTGGAGCAGGCACTCGCAGAAGGACAGGCGCTCGCCGGGGTTTCACTGTGAGTGCGACGCGCGCACAGCTCGACGACCCGGCGCTGATCGGGCGCGTCGACCCGGCGGGGTTCCATCACCTGCTGCGGGCGCTGCCTGCCTCGGCACGCGAGGCGTGGCGGCTCGGCTCAGAGTGGCCGCTACCCTCCTCGCTCCGGACGCCCAGGAAAGTACTGTTCGCCGGCGTGGGCGGTTCCGCGATCGGCGGTGACGTCGTCTCAACCCTCGCGGGGGTCGCCTCCGAGATTCCGGTACAGGTCGTACGGCAGTATGAACCGCCCCCGGTGGACGAACACACGCTGGTGATCGCATCGTCGTTCTCCGGGAATACCGAGGAGACGCTCGCGGCATACGAGGCGTCCCGCGAGGCGATGCGCCTCGCGCTCACGACCGGCGGAGAACTCGCACGGCGCGCCGAACGCGACGGCGTGCCGGTATTCACTTACACCTGGGGCGGGCCGCCGCGGACCGGCCTCGGCTTCGGCGTGTTCGCAACGCTCGCGATCCTGAGCCGTCTCGGGGTCTTCCACCTCCCGCCCCATGAGGCGGAAGCGACCATCGACGCACTGGAGGCCTATACCGCGCTGTGGGCACCCGAGGCGCCAGCCAACGAGGCGAAACGGATCGGGCATGCGCTGTACGACCGCGCCGCGCTGGTGATCGCGCCGGGCGCCCTCGAAGTGACGGCGCGCCGGTGGGCAGGTGAGATCGCAGAGAACTCGAAGCATTGGGCATTCTCCGCAGGGTTGCCCGAGTTCGACCACAACCTGCTGGAGGCCGCGGGCGTGGGAGCCATGCCAGGCCTGGGCGTGGTGCTCCTCGACTCTCCGGTGACGCACGAACGGAACCGGCTCCGTGTCCGCGAAACGGCGCAGTTGCTACGTGACGCGGGGACGCCCGTCGAGGTGGTGGAACTGCCGGGGCGGACGATACTGGAGACGATCATGCTCGGGTGCGCACTCGGCTCATGGTCGTCGTATTACCTCGCGTTGCTGCGCGGCGTGAACCCGTATCCGATCCCGGTGATGGACGGCCTGAAGGCGCGGCTGTCCGAGGGATGAAAGTCTGATGGACCCGCTCACGCTATTCGGCGCTGTCGCCGTCTCGTTGATGCTGCTGTTCTACGCGCTGGAGCACCGGGCAAACATGTTCGTCCTCGCGTTCGCCGGCGCGTGCGCAGCGTCTTCAGCGTACGGGTTCGCACAGGGCGCGTGGCCGTTCGGGATCGTCGAGGCGGTGTGGACAATAGTGGCGCTACGCCGCTGGTGGCTGCGACGACAGACGGCAGCGTGAGCGATCATCCCATCAATTGCAAGACAAACAGACAGGCCGCCCGAGGGCGGCCTGTCTCGTCGTGGCGCGGGGGCCTCGGTTAGCGCTTGGTGAACTGCGCGGCCTTGCGGGCACGCTTCAGGCCGGGCTTCTTGCGTTCCTTGACACGCGGGTCGCGCGTCAAGAGGCCGTGGGCGCGCAGTGGGCGGCGGTAGCCCTCGTCCGCGGCGACGAGCGCACGCGCGAGGCCGTGGCGGATGGCACCAGCCCAACCGGAGATGCCACCGCCTTCGACCTTCACCTGGACGTTGAATGCGCCCAGCATCTCAGTCACGGCTAACGGGCGGAGCATGTCCTCGCGGGCGAACTCGCGCGGGATGACCTCATCAAGTGGTTTGCCGTTGACCAGAACCTTGCCGTTGCCGGGGTAGAGCCGGACACGGGCGACGGCAGACTTCCGCCGTCCGAGACCGAAGTGATAGTGCTCGTTGGTCATCGCGTTACTCCTTCGCCGCGGCGGACTTGCCGCGGCCGGCGTTCACCTGCGCCTCGTGCGGATGGTCCGGCCCCACGTACACCTTCAGGCGACGCAAGATGGCGCGGCCGCGCGCGTTGTGCGGCACCATCCCCTTCACGGCCCGCTCCACGACGCGCGTGGGGTCCATCGTCATCTGGTCGCGCAGCGTGCGCTCACGCAACCCGCCCGGATAGCCAGTGTGACGGTAGTAGGTCTTCTGGAGCGACTTCTGGCCGGTCACCTCGACGGCGCCCGCGTTGACAATAACGACGTGGTCGCCCATCGCGAGGTGCGGTTCGTACGTCGGCTTGTGCTTGCCGAGCAGGAGCCGGGCGGCCTCGCCAGCGACGCGACCGAGCGGGCGGCCGGCGGCGTCCAGCACGTGCCACTGCTCGCCCAGGTCTTTGCCGCTGAGGCGGAATGTCTTCTGCGTGATCGTGATCGCCATCAGTTACCCCACTCGACCGTCCCGGGCGGATATCGCACCGCGACCAACGTCAGTCCCTGCGGTGGTGCGGCTGGCCCGGCTGAAGCCGGTGGGCCGTCCACCAGTGTCGCAAACTCCGCCGGGGCGAGCCTGCCGGCCCCCACCCGCTGGAGCGTCCCCACCGTCAGCCGTACCTGGTGCGGTAGGAAGCCGTCGGCTTCCAGCGTCACCAGCACGGCCTGCGGACCGCATCGCTCGACGTGTGCGTCGAGAAGCGTCCGCACCGTGGGATACCCCGCCGGGACCGCGCCGCTGAACGCGGCCCAGTCCCGTAAGACTCCGACCGGCAGCAGCGCAAGCGCCTCCGCCATGGCAGAGACGTCCAGCGGACGCTCCACCTGCCAGGCCCGATGCCGCGTGAGCGGCGCCCGAACCCGACCGTCCTCGATGCGGTAGCGGTAGGCGCGCGACACGGCATGCCGCCGCGGGTCGAACCCTGCCACCACCTCGGCGACCGAACGCACCACCACGTCCTCCGGGAGGAAATGGTTGAGCGCATCGCGCACGACCTCTGGTGCGTGGGCCGTCTCGATGTCGAGCGCGGCCACCTGCCCCAGCGCATGCACCCCAGCGTCCGTCCGGCCGGCGAGCGCGATGCGCGTCTGCCTGCCGGTGAACCGCTCCAGGGCCGCCTCTACAGCCTCCTGGACGGTGCGCACCGCGGGCTGCAGCTGGCTGCCCGCGAACGCCGTCCCGTCATACTCGATCAGCAGCGCCAGCCGCCGCCCGTCCATCTCCCTAGACGAGTTCGAGCCGCGCGATACGCGCGGCGTCGCCCTTGCGTTGGCCCAATTTCACCACGCGGGTGTAGCCACCCGGGCGCTCCGCGTACTTCGGCGCAACCGTGTCGAAGAGCTGCTGCACGACATCGCGGTCGTCCATAAAGGCGAGGGCCTGGCGGCGCGCATGCACCGTGTTGGCCTTGCCCAGCGTGATCATCTTCTCCACCATCGCCTGCACCTCTTTGGCGCGGGCTTCGGTGGTCTGGATGCCGCCGTGCTGGATGACGTGCCGTGTGAGCGTGCGGAACATCGCAGTCCGCTGCCCCGTCGGCATATCAAACCTGCGGCCGGAGTCTCCGTGTCGCATCGGACCTGTCCTCTCGCGTTACGCCTCACGGCGCGACGCGCGCTTCCCTACTTTTCGCCCCGATTGGCTTCCTTCAGGGCTTCCATCAACGCCGCACCCAGTGCGGAAACCTGCGTGTCGCCTTCGTCCTCATCCATGTCCTCGTCGTCGTCATCCGCGGCGGATGCGCCCGCGGACATCTCCGACGGGGCAGCGCGGCGCGACTCCGAACGCGGCGCCGGGAACCCGTGGTTCACCAGCTTTTCCCGCAGCTCGAAGTAGGACTTCTCGCCGAAGTTGCGGAGCGCGAGGAGTTCTTCCTCACTCTTCTCCAACACTGCGCCGACGGTCATCAGGCCGGACCGCTTCAGACAGTTGTACGCACGGACGGAGAGGTCCAGTTGCTCGATGGGCATGTCGTAGCCCTCGATCTGGGCCTCGGCACGGGCGCGCTCCGGCTCCAACACGGCCTCAACGCGGCCGAGGAGCTGGAATGGGGCAAACTGCCCGCGGATGATCTCGGCGGCCATCGAGACGGCCGCTTCGCCGTCCAGCGTGCCGTCGGTCCAGATTTCCAGGTCGAGCTTGTCGTAGTTCGTCTCGTGCCCCACACGGGTGTTGGAGACGCGGTAGTTCACGCGGCGGACAGGGGTGAAGAGCGCGTCCACGGGGATCACGCCGATCGGCAAGCCCTCGGAGACCGTCGCCGGGAGATAGCCACGGCCGCTCTCGACGTTGAGGTCAACGGTGAGCGAGGCACCCTTTTCCAGCGTGGCGAGCCGGAGATCCGGGTTCACGATCTCGTAGTCTGCGGTCGACTGGATCTGGCCCGCGGTCACCTCGCCCGGCCCGGAGACTTCCAGGAACAGGCGTGCGGCACGGTCCGCGTACGCCCGGAGGCGCACTTCCTTCAGGTTGAGCAATAGCTCCGTCACGTCTTCCTTCATGCCGGGGACGGTGGAGAACTCATGTTCCACACCCTCGATGCGGACAGACGTGATGGCGGCACCCGGGAGCGCGGAGAGCAAGACACGGCGCAGGGCGTTGCCCAGCGTCGTCCCGAAGCCACGCTCCAGGGGTTCAGCGACCAGGTGGAGGTAGTCGGCCTCCACGGTCTCAATACGGATCTCGGGCTGCAGCAGGTCGGCCAAGCGACACCTCTCTCGTCTCCTGCCCCACCGGGGCGACGAGGCGTTACACGAATACGCGCCGGGTTAGCGCGAGTAGTATTCGACGACCGCGTTCGGGTTGAAGAACGGTTCCCAGTCACCCGGACCGGGCTCCGTGACCACACGGCCTTTCAGACCCTTGCGGTCGACCTCCAACCAGCCGGCGACATCGCGGTTCACGATCTCCTCAGCGAGGATTTTCGCGTAGGCGGATCGTTTGCCACGGTCGGTCAGTGAAATCTCCTGGCCCGTCTTCAACTTCGCGGACGGGACAGAGAACTTCCGTCCGTCCACCGCGATGAGGCCGTGGCTCACGAGCTGACGGGCCTGCGAACGGGTGCTCGCGAAACCCAGGCGGTAGACCGCGTTGTCTAGACGCAGTTCCAGCAGCGACATCAGGTTGTTGCCGGTGGCGCCCGGACGGCGCGCGGCGCGTTCGTACGTGTGGCGGAACTGGCCCTCCATCAGTCCGTACGCGAAGCGCACCTTCTGCTTTTCGATCAGCTGCTGCCCACGGTCCGAAATTTTGCGACGCCGCATCGACCGGGGTCCCGGCGGGAATGGACGGCGCAGGACGGCACACTTCGCCGTCCCGCAGAGCGAGACGCCGTAGCGGCGACATTTCCGGCACTTGGGCCCTACGTAACGAGCCATGGTTCCTCCGAGGTCCTGCGATCGATCTCTACAGACGTACTACTGACGCGGGCGTCGACGTGCGCGGCAACCGTTGTGCGGGATGGGTGTGGTGTCGCGGATGGAGGTGACACGAAGACCGGCTGCCGAGAGGGCACGCACGGCGGCCTCGCGGCCGGGGCCCGGGCCCTTCACCGTCACGTCCACCTCACGCATGCCGTTCTCCAGTGCGACCGCAGCCGCACGCTCCGCGGAGAGCTGCGCCGCGTAGGGCGTGCTCTTGCGGGAGCCTTTGAAGCCCACGACGCCACCGCTGGCCCAGGCGAGGACGTTCCCGTTGGGGTCCGTCACCGTGACGATGGTGTTATTGAACGTCGACGACACGAAGACGCGGCCGTGCGGAATATTCTTCCGCTCGCGGCGACGGGTACGGGTCGTTGTCTGCTGCTGTCGGGTCCGGCCCATGACGATCCGCCCTCGCTACTTCTTCGTGGCTTTCTTCTTGTTGGCCACAGTCCGACGCGCCCCACGACGGGTACGCGCGTTGGTCTTTGTCCGCTGGCCACGCACCGGCAGGCCCTTGCGGTGCCGGGAGCCGCGGTAGCAGTTGATCTCGATCAACCGCTGGATGTGCCCGCGGACTTGGCGGCGGAGGTCACCCTCCACTAGGAGCTCGCCCTCGATGACAGCACGGAGGCGGCTGACCTCATCGTCCGTCAGGTCGCGCACCACGGTGGTGGGGTCGACATTCGTCTGCTGCAAGACGCGCATCGCGGTCGGCCGTCCGACTCCGTAAATGTACGGAAGCGAGAACGCCACCTGCTTGTCCCGCGGGATGTCAACGCCGGCGATTCGTGCCATGGCGCGTCTCCTAGCCCTGCCGCTGCTTGTGCTTCGCGGTCACACAGATCACCCGTACGTGGCCATGCCTCCGGATGATCTGGCACTTGTCACAGCGCTTCTTCACGGATGCGGACACTTTCATACCGAACTCCTTGAGGCCTTCCAGCCTCTACACCCACTCGGCCCCGCTAGCGGAACCGGTACGTGATCCGTCCCCGCGTCAGGTCGTACGGACTCAGTTCGACGAGAACTTTGTCCCCCAACAGGATGCGGATGTAGTTCAACCTCATCCTGCCCGACACGCCTGCGAGGACGTGGTGGCCGTTGGCCAGCTCGACATCGAACATGGCGTTCGGACGAGCCTCCTTCACGGTCGCCTCGACCTCGATGACCTCTTTCTTCTCCCGCGGCACGCGCGGTCCGCGTTGCGGTTGTTGCCGGTTGCCCCGTCCTCGTCCCATAGGCGTTGGACTCACCTCAGTCGAGGCGGGTCAAGACCTCCGGTCCATCCGCGGTGATCGCTACCGTCTCTTCCCAGTGCGCCGAGAGGCTGCCGTCACACATGACGACCGTCCACTCGTCGTCGGTCTCTTCCGTCGCGGGCGCCCCCATGCTGAACATCGGCTCCAGGGCCAGAACCATCCCGGCTTGCAGCCGGAGCCCTGTGCCCGCGCGGCCGTAGTTCGGCACATGCGGTTCCATGTGCATCTTCCGCCCAACGCCGTGCCCGCCGTAGCCGGTCACGATGCCGTATGTGCCGGCCTGGGCGCCGATCGCATGTGAGACATCACCCAGGCGGTTGCCTGGCTTCATTTCGTCGATCCCGGCCCACAGGGCGCGCCGCGTCGTCTCGATCAGCGCACGGGCCTCGTCGCCCACATCCCCCACCGAAGCGGTGAAGGCGGCATCCGAGACCCAACCCTTGTAGGTGACACCAAGATCGATCGTGACGATGTCCCCCTCCTGCAGCGCCCGGCCACCCGGAATTCCGTGGACCAGCTCCTCGTTGACCGAGTAGCAGATGGCACCTGGGTAGGGCGGCTTCCCCATCGGCGCGTAGCCGACGAAGGTGGGTTCCGCCCCATGCTCCTTGATCGCCTTTTTGGCCAGTTGATCGAGTTCCAAGCCGGTCACACCAGGACGGATGGCGTCCCAGAGTAAACGGCGCACCTGGGCGTTGATGCGACCAGACTGCCGCATCCCCTCAAGTTCCGCCGCCGACTTCAACTCGACAGACATATCAGTGTAACGTCCTAACGCCCTATGCCGCACCCGGGATACGGGAAATAGATTCGACCAACCGTCCGGTGATCGCCTCCATTGCCCCTGTCCCGTCAATTTCGTGCAATTTTCCCTGCTTGCCGTAGAACTCGGCCAACGCTTCCGTCCATGCGCGGTTCGTATCCAGGCGGGTCTTCACCGTGGCCGGCTGGTCGTCCGCCCGTTGCGTCAGGGCCGCGCCGCACTCGTCGCACTTCCCTGCAACCTTCGGTGGCTTGGTCTGATTGTGGTAGATAGCGCCGCAATTCGGGCAGGACCACCGCCCCGTCAACCGAGCCATCAGGTCAGCCTCCGGCACCTGGATGTAGAGGACGGCGTCGATCTGCTGGCCACGCTCGGCGAGGGCGCGGTCGAGAGCTTCCGCCTGCGGGATTGTGCGTGGAAAACCATCCAGCATCAGGCCGATCTGGGCGTCCGGCTTCGCGATGCGCTCAAGCAGCATGCCGATGGTGACTTCGTCCGGGACGAGTTCACCTTTCGACATGTAGTCCTGCGCGCGCTTGCCGAGTTCAGTGCCGGCTGCGGCGGCCTCACGGAACATGTCGCCCGTGGAGATATGCAGCAGCCCTTTTTGCGTGGCGAGGATCTTCGCTTGTGTGCCCTTACCGGCGCCGGGGAGGCCGAGGAGGATGAGTCGCATCAGGAAATGAACCCCTCGTAATTGCGCATGGTCATCTGCGCCTCAATCTGCCGCATCGTGTCGATGACCACGCCAACGACGATGAGCAAGCCGGTCGCGCTGATCTGGAGCGCCTGCACGTTCGTCAGACGTGTCGCGAGGAAGGGCAGCACGGCGACAAACCCGAGGAAGAGCGCGCCGCCCCAGGTGATGCGGACCAGCACGCGGGTGATGTATTCAGCGGTCGGCCGGCCGGGCCGGATGCCGGGGATAAAACCACCCTGACGCTGCAGGTTCTCCGGCAGATTCTGCTGTTGGAACATCACCATCGTGTAGAAGAACGTAAAGACCACCACCAGCGTGAACGTGCCCACCCAGTAGATCGGCGCTGTGGGCGACAGCCAGCCAGCCAGCCGGTCAGCTGTGCTGGCGATCCAACCGACATCCGCGCTGTTTGCCAAGAACTGCATGAACGCCGGCGGGAAGATCATGATCGAAGTGGCGAAGATCAGCGGAATCATCCCCGCGCCGTTCACCTTCAGCGGAATGTGGGTCTGCCCCTGCTGACGATAGAGACGCCCGCCGCGGAACTGCGACCGCGCGTACTGGACGGGAATCCGACGCTGCGCTTCGTTGAACAGGACGATCAGCGCCACCACGGCGACCGCAACCAAGGTGAGCAGCAGCAGGCCACCGATCGCGGCACCAGTGCCCGTGAGCACGCCCTGCCCGATCAACGACGGTAGCCCCGCGACGATCCCCGCAAGGATGATCATCGACACGCCGTTGCCAAGACCGCGCTCCGAGATGAGCTCTCCCATCCACACCAGCAACATCGTCCCTGCCACCATCGCGAACAGTGTGGCCAGCGTGATCAGGCCCTGCGAGTTGAACCCGAGACCGATTGAGGTAATGCCGCCCAGTCGCTGAATGAGGAGCAACTGGGCGTAGCCCTGGAAGGCCGCCAGCGGCAACGTGATCCAGTGCGTGTAAACCTGGATCTTCTGACGTCCGGACTCACCCTCTTGGCTTAAGGCCTGAAGGCGCGGAACGAGCGGCGATGCCAGCTGCATCACGATCGAGGCCGTGATGTACGGATAGACGCCCAGTGCAGCAATCGACAGGTTTTTTAGGGCGCCGCCCGAGAAGATATTGAGGAAGCCAAGGATCGCGTTGCTCTCGAATGTCGCCTTCAGCTGTTCCCGGTCCACGCCTGGGACCGGCACGTGGGCGATAAAGCGGAAGATGATCAACATCCCGATGATGAAGAACAGCTTGCCGCGGATCTCCGGCTGACGGAACGCATCGATCCCCGCCTGCAGGAGACGCGGTCGGTTGCCCGCCGAAGAGCCGGAGTTGAAACCCATCGCGGGCTAGCCCTTCGCCTGTTCGCGGCGATGCTTGCGGTCGCGCGGGGTGCGGTCAGCCGGGGCGAACTCTTCGAACGTACCCCCCGCGGCGGAAATCACCTCTTTGGCGCTCGCTGAGATACGCGGCGCCTTCACTGTGAGGGCAAACGGCAATTCGCCGCGGCCCAGCACCTTGTACGGCTCGTCCGCACGGCCCAACAGCCCCGCGGCGTGCAACGCTTCACCGTCGATGACCGCGCCGGCGGTGAATCGTTCGGCGAGCACATCGACGTTCACCGCGCGGAATTCCGTGCGGAAGGGGTTTGTGAAACCACGCAACTTCGGCGCGCGGCGGACGACGGAGATCTGCCCGCCCTCGAAACCTGGACGCACACCACCGCGGGCGTTCTGGCCCTTGCGGCCGCGCGTCGCGTAGGTGCCGTGGCCCGATGCGTTACCGCGACCGACACGCTTCGAGGGCCGCTTGGCACCGACGGCTTGACTGAGGTTGTGCTGGTCCATGGCTACTGGATCTCCTGAACGGTGACCAGGTGGCGCACCTTCCGCACCATCCCGCGGATGGTGCGGTTGTCATCGTGTTCTACGGTCTGCTGCATCTTGCGGAGGCCCAGAGCGCGGATGGTCCGCTTCTGGTCCCATGCGTAGCCAATCGCGGACTTCGTATAGGTGACGCTGATCTTGGCCATCACCGGCTCCTTAGACGCCTGCCAGCGCCAGACGGCGCTCTCGTGCGGCCTTCGGGTCTCGCAGGCTGCGCAGGCCCTTCACGGTCGCGTTCACAACGTTGATCGGGTTCGTTGAACCCTGTGTCTTGGTCAAGACGTCGGTCACGCCAGCGGCCTCCATGACGGCTCGCACCGCGCCACCGGCGATGAGGCCGGTACCAGGGGCGGCCGGGTGCATGATCACCCGCGTGGCCTTGAACTCCGTGATGAGGTCGTGCGCCAGGGTGCCTGAACCCTGCCGCATTTGCACCTTGAACATGGTACGACGCGCGATGACGCCACCTTTGCGGATCGCCTCCGGCACCTCGGCGGCGCGGCCCATGCCGAAACCGACGCGCCCCGCGCCGTCACCGACCACCACGATTGCCGTGAAGGAGAAGCGACGGCCGCCCTTCACGACTTTCGCGACACGGTTGATGAAGACGACCTTCTCGATAAATTCGGGCGTCTCTTCTTCGTCGCGACGGCGGTCGCGACGGTTGCGGTCGCCGCCCGGACCACCCGGCCCACCGCGGTCAGGGCCGCCACCGCGGCCACCGCGGCCACCGCCACCGGGACGGGGTCCCTGGTTCACCATTAGAAGACCAGCCCTTCTTCGCGCGCCGCGTCCGCGAGGATCTTCACACGGCCCGCGTAGCGGAACCCGCCGCGGTCGAAGATCACCTCAGTGATGCCGTGCTGCTTCGCGCGCTGCGCGACCAGTGCGCCGACCTGCTTGGCGCGGTCACTCTTGGAGCCAGCGCCCAGCGCTGCCTCCCGGTCGGAAGCGGCGGCCAGCGTGCGGCCAGCGGCGTCGTCGATCACCTGGACATAGATGTGTTGGTTGGACCGGAATACGGCCAGACGCGGGCGCTCCGGCGTGCCGGAGACCCGGCGCCGGACGCGCGCGTGGCGACGAATACGGGCGGCGTGCGCGTTCTGCTGCGACATTACTTGCCCTTCGTCTTCTTCCCGGCCTTCAGCTTGATCTGCTCCCCACGGTACCGGACGCCCTTGCCGTGGTACGGCTCGGGCGGGCGGACCCGACGGATCAGAGCAGCCTGCTGGCCGACAACCTGCTTATCGTTGCCGTCCACGTGCAACAGCGTGTTCGTCTCCACGACGAAGGCCGCGCCGGGCAGCGGGTGCATCTCCACCGGGTGCGAGTACCCGACGGTGAGCACCAGGTTCTGGCCCTGCAACTGGGCGCGGTAGCCCGTGCCCTGCAGCTCCAGCGACTTGCGGAAGCCCGTGGTCACGCCCGTCACCATGTTGGCGATCAGCGAGCGGGTCAGGCCGTGCAGCGCACGGTTCTCCTTCGAGTCGTCCGGACGAGTGACGACCGCGGTACCGTCGGCGACCGTGACCCGGATGTTTGGGTGGACCTCCTGCATGAGGGAGCCCTTCGGGCCCTTCACCGTGCAGGTCTGACCCGTCATGGAAATTTCCACGCCGGACGGGATCGGGATGGGGAGCCTGCCGACTCGTGACATCTCGGCCTACCAGACGTAGCAGAGCACTTCGCCGCCGATACGCCGACGCCAGGCCTCGCGGCCCGACATGACGCCCTGCGACGTGCTCATGATTGCGACCCCGAGGCCACCAAAGACCCGCGGGATCTCACGCTTGTTTACATACACCCGCAAACCAGGCCGGCTCACTCGGCGGATGCCGGAGATCACGGCTTTGCGGTCCTCACCGTACGTGAGGTCCAACTTCAAGAACTGGCGTGGACCGTCCACCACATCTTCGATGCCGCGGATGAAGCCTTCCGAGTGGAGGACCTCCGCGACGGCACGCTTCACAGTAGACGCCGGAATCTTGACGTCGTCGTGCCGCGCTTCCGCCGCGTTGCGGATGCGTGTGAACATGTCTGCCAGGGGGTCGGACTGGGTCATCCGGTACGCCTGCCTTCTCCTGCGTGGGTTCCGTTACCGCGCCACCAACATGCCGGTACGGCTACCACGAGGCCTTTTTTACGCCGGGCAACATGCCCTGCAGAGCCAACTCTCGGAACTTAATCCGAGACACACCGAAGTCGCGGATATACCCGCGAGGACGGCCTGTGATCTGACAACGGTTGCGGAACCGGGTCGCACTGGCGTCGCGCGGCATTTTGCCGAGCCTCCAGTACGCCTGGTCCTTCGCCTCAGCTGAGGCGTTCCCATCCCTGATCACCGCAAGCAACTCGGCACGGCGCTTCGCGTGCAGCGTGATGAGACGCTGACGCTCCGCGTTTTTGACGAGCTTGGACTCTTTCGCCATCGGACCCGCCTACTTCTTCGCGAACGGCATGCCGAGGAGTTCGAGCAGCCGTTTGCCTTCTGCATCCGTCTTCGCGGTGGTGACGATGTTCACCTGCAGTCCGCGGACCCGGTCCACCGTGTCAAACGGCAATTCCGGGAAGATGATCTGTTCCGAGAGGCCGAGCGAGTAGTTCCCGCGGCCGTCGAACGCGTCCGCTGGCACGCCATGGAAGTCACGCACACGCGGGAGCGCGGCGCCCATCAGGCGGTCCAGGAACTCCCACATCCGCGCACCACGCAGCGTGACGGCCAGACCGATCACGTTGCCCTCGCGTAGCTTGAAGTTCGAAATGGCCTTCTTGGAGCGGCGGACGTACGGCTGCTGCCCCGTGATGGAGCGCAGGTCGCCCGTCGCCGACTCGACGGCCTTCGCGTTTTCGATCGCTTCACCCAGGCCAATGTTCACCGCAATCTTCACGACCGCGGGCACCTGCATGATGTTGTCGTAGCCGAATTCGGTCATCAGCGTCTTCGCGACTTCGTCGTGATAGCGCGTCTTCAACCGGGGGCTCGTGGAAGTGGCTGTCGCCATTAGTCGATCGCCTCCCCACACTTCTTGCAGGTACGCACCTTGCGCCCGTCGTCCAGCACCTTGAAGCCGACGCGGACCGCTTGGCTGCAGGAACGGCAGATCACCGCCAGGTTGGACACCGCGATCGGCGCCTCCATGTCGATGATGCCGCCCGCCTGCTGCGGGCCCGCCGAGCGACGGTGCTTCTTCACCATGTTGATACCGGTCACGACAGCGCGGCCCGCGCTGGGCAGCACGGCGCGCACGGTGCCGCGGCGGCCGCGGTCTTTGCCCGCGAGCACCTGTACTTCGTCGTTCCGCTTGACCTTGGCGGCCACTACAGCACCTCCGGCGCAAGCGAGACGATGCGCATGAACCGGCGGTCGCGAAGCTCACGGGCGACGGGCCCGAAGATGCGCGTGCCGCGCGGGTTGCCCTCTTTGTCGTTCACGAGCACGGCCGCATTCTCGTCGAAGACGATCATGGAGCCATCCGCGCGCTGGACCGGGAATTTCGTCCGCACGACGATCGCGCGCACGACCTGGCCTTTCTTGACGTTGCCGTTCGGCTGCGCCTCTTTCACCGTGGCGACGATCATGTCGCCCACGGAGGCGTACCGGCGCTTCGATCCGCCGAGCACCCGGATGCACAGGAGTTCCCGCGCGCCGGAGTTGTCGGCGACCTTCAGCCGCGTCTCCTGCTGGATCATCTAGGACGCCCCATCCTCGCCGGCGTCCGAGGAGTCCTCGGCAGCGGCATGCGCGGCGGAACGCTGCATCTCGGCGACCAGGTTGCGGTCCAGGGCCTCCGGCGCGACTTCCGCGACGGCGCGCTCGGTCAGCACTTCCATCAGCATCCACCGCTTCAGCTTGCTGATCGGGCGGCACTCTTCGATCCGCACGGTGTCGCCCAGCGTGGCCGCGTTCTGCTCATCGTGGACGTGGTAACGCTTCGTGCGCCGGATCACCTTGCGGTAGAGCCGGTGCCGCGAGGCGCGCTCGATCTGCACGATGATCGTCTTGTCACCCTTGTCGGAGACGACGGTGCCCACCCGGCTTTTCCGGTTGACCGCCTGTCCCGTTGCCAATTGCTCGGCGGCCATTGCTATTCCTTGCCCGCGGCGGCGTCGATCTCCGCCAGGATCTCGCGCTCCTTCAGGAGCGTCCGCACACGTGCGATGCGCTTGCGCGCCTTCGCGACTTCCGAGTTGTTCGCCAGCTGACGCGTGGCGGCCTGGAACCGCAGGTTGAAGAGCGCCTGGTGGGCGTCCTCCAGTTCCTGCTTCAACTGATCGTCCGGCATCGAACGCAGAGAGGTGGTGACAGCACTACTCACTGGTACGCGTCCTCCTTGCCGATGACTTTCGTGTCCACGGGCAGCTTGTGGTGCGCCTTTCGGAAGGCCTCGCGGACCGCGGCCTCCGGCACGCCGGCGACCTCGAACATCACGCGACCGCGCTTGACGACGGCGACCCAGCGATCCGTCGCGCCCTTGCCGCCACCCATGCGGACTTCGACCGGCTTCTTGGAGACCGGCTTATCCGGGAAGATCCGGATCCACACCTTGCCGCCGCGGCGGAGGGTGCCCGTAATCGCCCGACGGGCGGACTCGATCTGACGTGCGTCCACCCAGGCCGTGGTCTGCGCCTGCAAGCCCCACTCGCCGAAGACGACGGTGTTGCCGGAGTGCGCGGCGCCGCGGCGGTGGCCACGGAACGACCGACGGAACTTGGTGCGTCGGGGCATCAGCATGGCGCTATTCCCCCTCCACCGTCGTGACGACCAGCGGGTTGGTGTCCGGGGTCACGTCGCCCTTGTAGATCCACGCCTTCACGCCGATGACCCCGAAGGTCGTCCGCGCTTCGGCCCGGCCGAAATCGATGTCGGCACGGATAGTGTGCAGCGGCACACGGCCCTGCATCTCCTGCTCCACGCGGGACATCTCCGCACCGCCCAGGCGGCCGCCGATCTTCACGCGGCAACCCAGAGCGCCGCGCTGCATCGTCCGCTGGACGGACTGTTTCATCGCACGCCGGAACGCCACGCGGCGCTCCAGCTGGTCGGCGACCGAGCGCGCCACCAGATAGGCGTCCAACTCGGGGACACGGATTTCCTCAATGTTCAACCGGATGCGCTTGTCCGTGGAGTGCTGCAGCAGGGCACGCAATTGCTCCGCGTTCTGGCCACCCCGGCCGATGACGATGCCTGGCTTTGCCGTGTGCAGCGTCAACGTAACCTGGTTGGCGTTCCGGTCGATTGTGACCTTGGAGACGCCGGCTTCCGGCAACGTCTTCATGATCAGGTCGCGCAGCCGCATGTCCTCGAGGGCCAGGTCGGCGTACTGCGTGTGGCGGGCGTACCACTTGGACTGCCAGTCCTTTGTGACGCCGACCCGGAACCCGTACGGGTGAATTTTTCGACCCATTAGAACTGGTTCCCCTCGACGACCACTTCGATGTGGCTGTACCGCTTCACCATCGGCGCTGTCCGGCCGCGAGAGCGGGCACGGAAGCGCTTGAGCGTGCGTGCATCGCCGGCCGCCGCGCTCTTGATGCGCAGGCCATCCGGGTTCACGTCAAAGTTGTTCTCCGCGTTCGCGGCAGCCGACTTCACGACCTTCCAGACGATGCGCGCGCTCCGCTGCGGCATGAACTGCAGCAGGTTCAGCGCCTCATCGACCGGACGGCCTTTGATGGCGGCCAAGATCAACCGCACCTTCTGGGGCGCGACTGGCTGATCCTTGGCGAGAGCACGCACTTCCATCAGCGCTTCCTCGTCGTGGTCTCGGACTTGCCACGGTGGCCGCGGAACGTGCGCGTGAACGCGAACTCCCCGAGCTTGTGGCCCACCATGTTCTCGGTGCAAAACACCGGCACATGACGGCGGCCATCGTGTACCGCGATCGTCATCCCCAGCATCTCGGGCATGATCGTGCTCGCGCGCGACCACGTCCGGATGATTTCTCGGCGGTCCGCACTGGCCACCGCGAGCACCTTCTTCAGGAGCTTGGGGTGGACGAACGGCCCCTTCTTCGTTGAGCGCGACATCCGTCCCCCTTACCGCCGGCCCTGCGAGCGACGGCGCACGACGAACTTGTCTGTGCGCTTGTTGCTACGGGTCCGGTATCCGAGCGCCGGCTTGCCCCAGGGCGTCTTCGGCCCAGGCATGCCGACCGAGGTCTTGCCTTCACCACCACCGTGCGGGTGGTCGACCGGGTTCATCGCTGAGCCACGGACTTCAGGACGACGGCCGCGGTGGCGCGCGCGCCCCGCCTTGCCCAGCTTCATCTGCTGGTGCTCACCGTTGCCCACGATGCCCACCGTCGCCCGGCAACCTTCTGGCACCCGTCGCATCTCGCCAGACGGCAGGCGCAACAGCGCGTAACCGTTCTCTTTCGCCATCAGCTGGATGCCATTGCCCGCCGAGCGGCCGAGCTGGCCGCCACGGCCCGGCGACATTTCTACGCAGTGCACCATGGTGCCTGTGGGGATGCTCGCCAGTGGCAGCGAGTTACCGCGCGCCACCGGCGCGTCGTTCGCCGAGAGCACAGTGTCGCCGACCTTCAGCCCGTCCGGCGCCAGCATGTACCGCTTGTCGCCGTCCGCGTAGGCGACGAGGGCGATGCGCGCGGAACGGCCTGGGTCGTACTCCACCGCCGTGACTTTACCCGGCACGCCGAGCTTGTCCCGCTTGAAGTCGATGATCCGGATCAGCCGTTTTGCCCCGCCACCACGGTGACGGACAGAGATCTTACCGCCGGAACGTCCGCTCGTGCGGCTCTTCGAGACGGTCAGACTCTTCTCCGGAGCCTTCTTAGTCAGCTCCTGGAACGTGAAACCCGTGGCGCCACGACGTCCGGGGGAGGTGGGGCGGAACTTGCGAATCGGCATCGCCTATATCCCCTCGAACAATTCGATCGTGTCGCCCGGCTTGAGCGTCACGATGGCTTTTTTCCAGGACGACGGGTCAGCGCCGGGACGGCCGGAGCGTGTCCGCTTCCGCTTCCCGCGCTGCATCGTCGTGTTCACTTCCTCGACGGTGACATTGAAGGCGCGCTGCACCGCTTCCTTGATCTGCGGTTTGTTCGCAGCGACCGAGACCTCGAAGACGTACTTGCGCAGCCCCGCCAGGGCCGTGCTCTTCTCCGTCACGATCGGACGGCGCAGCACTTCGTACGGATGGATCTCCTTGGGCATGGGTTACGCCTCCACCCGGTCGCGCTTCGCGGCGCGCTCGCCACCCCACAGTGCCTCGATGCGACGCACCGCGTCCACCGTCAGCACGAGAGACTTGTGCGCGAGCATGTCCGCCACGTTCAGCGTGTCCGCCGGGACGACGCGCGCGCCATCCACGTTGCGGGCCGACATGAACGCCATCCGGTCCGTACCGCCTGTGACGATCAGCGCAGACTGTCCCGCACCCGTCGCCGCGAGCATCGCGACCACCGCTTTGGTCGACGGTGTCGCGAGGCCGAGGTCGTCTACCACGGTCAGCCGCTGCTCCGCCGCGCGGGAGGAAAGCACGGAACGGATCGCCAACCGGCGCATCCGCTTCGGCAGGCGCTGCGTGTAGTCACGCGGTTGCGGGCCGAAAACGACACCACCGCCGCGGTGAAGGGGGGAGCGGATGCTGCCCTGGCGGGCCATGCCCAACCCCTTCTGCCGGCGGATCTTGACCGTCGAACCCTCGACCTGGCCGCGGGTCTTCGTCGAGTGTGTGCCAGCACGACGGGCAGCGAGCTGCGCGACGAGCGTTTGGTGGACAACAGCCTGGTTCGGTTCGATGCCGAACACCGCGTCTTCCACGTCGATCTGCTGCTTGGCCTGGCCGGCCTGGTCAACTACCTGCAACTTCATGCCGAGGCCTCGCTCTCCGCGTCGGCCGTGGCGACCGCCGTACCCGGGACGACCGGCGCGACATAGCCCTTCAGCGGTTTCCGGCGGCCTACTTCCACGGTCACCATCCCGCCACGGGGGCCGGGGACGGAGCCTTCGATGAACAGCAGGTTCCGCATTGGATCGTTCGCCACCACCAGCTGGTTCAGCACGGTGCGCGTCACATTGCCCATGTGGCCCGCCATGCGCTGCCCTCGGTACGTCCGGCCCGGTGTCGTACCGGAACCGACAGAGCCCGGAGCGCGATGGCGGTCGGACTGGCCGTGGGTCTTGGGGCCGCCACGGAAATGGTGCCGCTTTACGCCACCAGCGAAGCCCTTGCCTTTGGAGGTCGCCGTCACCGCGACGAACGTACCCGGCTCGAAGCCTTCGCACGTCACGGCCTGGCCGAGGGTCAGCCCGGCGAGGTCGTCCGTACGGAATTCCTGCAGGCGGGTGAGCACCTGCTTCTCGAGGCCAGCGTTACGCAGGTGGCCATGCTCCGGCTTGTTCGTGCGCTTCCGCGCGCCCGCGAAGCCCAACTGCACGGCGGTGTAGCCGTCGCGGTCAGGCGTGCGGAGCTGGGTCACGAAGTTGGGGCCAAGCTCGATCACGGTGACACCGCGTACGTGGCCGGAGCCATCGTACAGGCGCATCATGCCGGCTTTGCGTCCGATCATCCCGGTGGTCATGCCGGCGTCCTTACAGCTTGATCTCGATGTCCACACCGGACGGCAATTGCAGCCGCATCAGCGTGTCCACCGTGCGCGACGTCGGCTCCAGGATGTCGATCAGCCGCTTGTGTGTGCGGGTCTCGAACTGGTCGCGCGAGTCCTTGTCAATGAACGGAGAGCGCATCACGGTGTACCGCCGGATGCGGGTGGGCAGCGGCACGGGGCCGGCGACCACAGCGCCGGTGCGCTGGGCCGATTCCACGATCTGCTTCGCTGAGGCGTCCAACACTCGATGGTCGAACGCTTTCAGCTTGATGCGGATGCGCTGCTGAGCCATGCCGGTCCCCTGTCGTCTAACGTGCCGTCAGTGCTCTTCAGTTACTCGATGATCTTGGTGACGACGCCGGCGCCCACCGTCCGGCCACCCTCGCGGATGGCGAACCGCAGACCCTCTTCGATCGCGATCGGGTAGATCA
>QZJI01000079.1 GCA_003599735.1 Dehalococcoidia bacterium
GGTCGCGCCCGCCGCCCCTGCTCCGGCGCCCGCCCCCGTGGCGGCGTCCGCGCCGCGCCCGGCCGCAGAACCGAGGGTGGCACGCCAGCCCGACATGATCGCAGTGGATGACCGTCCGGGTGGCGCAGTGCCGTTGCTCGAACACCTGACGCTGGTCGTCTACCCGTTCCACTCATTTGTCGCCCTGAACGAGTTCCAGGGTGCTGTCCGAGCGCTCCGTGGTGTGACGAACACGCGTGTCCGCCGGTTCTACCGGGGTACACTCCATCTGGCAGTAGACTACGAGGACATCATCCCGTTGGCGGAGCGGCTGCAAGACCTCCGTGGATTCCGCTGGCAGATGGTGTCGGAGAACCGCCAGGAGATCGAGATGCTCCTGGAGGACACCGGCGCGTTGATGGCCGCGGAGGGTGACGGGTAGGTCCCCGCATGGCGGGTGGGCGTAACGTCGTCGCGGACATGATCGCGGTGGCCCAGGCTGGCATGGTCCTCATGAGGGTCCTTCTGATCGTGGGCCTCTCCGTGGCGATCTTCGCGATGGCCTATCTGGGCTATTTCATCCTGCCGTTCATATTCGTCCTCATGGTCCTCTCCATCGTGGGGATGAGCACTCTTCTCAAGCAATGGGCGCGGTTCCGCGACCGGCGTCGCGACGACCGCTAGCGGACCGGGGCGGTCGTGGTCGTATCGATCCTTGAAGCGAACAGCGCGCAGACCGCGGGTCTCTATATGCCCGTGAGCCGGCTCCATCCGCGCCGTGAGCTGATCGACCGTGTCGGAGCGGACTTTTGCCGGGAGCACTCCGTCCTCCCGCTCTGGGAACAGTCCGGCTCGGTCCTCGTGGTCACGACACACACCCGCGACCAGGACATGCTGCGTGAGTTGCGTCAGCGCCTCGGCCAGCCGGTGACGCTGCGTGTCTCTGGCCGCGGCGAGATTGGCCTGGCGCTCGACAACGCCACGGGGCAGCCCACTCATGCGGGCTGGCGGCGCGCGCTGGCCGATGTCCTGCAGGCGCTCCGCGTGATGCACCCGGAGCAGGTGGCCACCTACGCATTCGGGGCGGAGGACGAACCCTATCTGGGCGCGAACCTCGTCGACGCCCACATGATTTCCGAGGACGAGCGGCTGGAGGCCGTTGGCCTCGCGTTTCACCTCCCAAGCATCAACCTGGACGAACACCGTCCGATCACCGGATTGGACGCACTCCTCCCAGCGGACATGCTCACCTCCCTCCGCGTGTTGCCGCTCTGGTCGATCCGCGACGAGGTGTTCATCGCGTTCGATCAGCCGCCAACGGTAGAACTGCTGGAGCGCCTGGACCAGGCGCTCGGGGTCGCGATCCGGCCTGTGCTCGTGCAGCCCGCACAGCTGACCCAACGACTCCAGTCCCTCCCCATGGACGGGCCACTCTCCGCCGGCGATATCGGCGAGGCACTCACCCGTGCGGGCGTCGCGTCGCGGACGCAGATCGAGGCCGCCTCGCGCATCGCGATGCAGACAGGTGAGCCATTGGAACGCGCCATCGGGCGCGTGGCCGGGCTCTCGGAGGAGGCGATCCGCACCGCCCTCGCGCGCGCGGTTGGCGCGCAACCTCTGGCGGATGTAGATGTCCACGCCACCGCCGTGCGAACACTCTCCGAACGGCTCAGCCGCCGGCTGGGGGCCGCCGTCATCGAAATCGACGAGCGGCACGCGACGGTAGCGATGCGGAACCCATGGGATCAACGTGCACGGCGCGGGCTAGCGGCGCTGCTCAACCGCGAGATTCGTCTGATCTACGTCACCGAACTCGAATTGCGCGACATCCTGGCGCGGCATGGTGGGACACGACGGCCGGACGTGCTGCGTGTCGGCGACCCGCTGCGCACGATCCAGCTGCTGACCGTGGCAGGCTTCGTGACGCAGGACGAGGCGTCTCGGGTCGATGTCGAGTTGAGCCATGCGGAACCCGGTGACCTGCCGCGGCTCTGGACGCTGATCGCGAATGGAAAGCGGTCGGAGGCTGTAGCGCTGGACGCCGCGCTCCCACGCGTCCAGCTTCTGCTGCTGCGCCCCGACCCGCGCGCCGCCCGCATGCGCCCAACCGGCGAAGACGCGCCACCAATCCTGCCGCTCATGCAGGAGGACGACGTCCTCACGATTGCCCTCGCCTCTCCAGACCAGATGGAGAACGCGCGCCGGCTGGCGGGCCGTCAATACCTTTCCGTGCGTCTGGCGGTCACCCGCGAAGAGGAC
Source organism: Dehalococcoidia bacterium (assembly GCA_003599735.1). Lineage (GTDB taxonomy): Bacteria > Chloroflexota > Dehalococcoidia > UBA2979 > UBA2979 > SURF-43. The sequence goes on from QZJI01000079.1 coordinate 2,239, forward strand.
ATCGACGCCGCACGGCTCGACCTCGCGACGCTCGATTTTGCCGCTCTGACGGAGCCGTACATCGCCTTCGGACGGATGTTGGAGCAGGAATACGGCATCCGTCGGGTCCGTGTGCTGGGGATCTTCCGGCGGATGCAGGAGACGGGAGAATCACTGGACCTGGCCGCCCAGCGGTTAGATATCCTGCCACTGGAAGACACGCGTGACGCCTTCGCGCGGTACCTGAACACTGAGGCTGTCCACCTAGCGCGGAAGGAACGGCTGGACACCCGCACGATCAACGGCGTCAGCGCCACTCGCCGCGTGCTAGACGATCCGGTTGACCACGATCTCGCATGCTTGCTTTCGATGGAAGATTCGCAGCAGACGGGCGCGGTCCCGGTGCGTCGCATCAACGGCCACCTCGTCGTCGCGATGGCCGACCCCTTGGACCACCGGGCAGTGCAGCACCTTCAGCAGGTGCTCAGCGAGCCGTTCTACGTGCAGCCAGCTACCCGCAACGATATCCGTGAGGCAGCGCAACGCGCCCATGGCAAATCCACCGTTGGCGACCTTTTGCTGGAGGCCGACCTGATCACGCGCGAAGACTTGCAGCGCGCCCTGGAACTGGCGGAACGGTCCGGCATCCGGCTGGGCGGCGCGCTGCTCTCCATGGGCACCGTCTCCGAGGAACAGTTGGGTGAACAGATCGCGTTCCAGCAGGGAATGCCGTTCGTCGCGATCCGCGGCCTCGAACTGGATCCCACGATCTCCTCTGCGTTGCCGGAACATCTCGCCCGGACGCGCGAGGCGATCGCGCTCGACCGAGACCCTTCAGGCCTGGTCACGGTCGCGGTGGCCGACCCGACCGACAAAGCGGCGCTTGAAGCAATCAGGAAGGCACTGGATGGGAAGGTCTCGTTCGTTGCGACGACGCGCACGGACGTGCGCGACGCCCTCGAACGGTTGTACCACGATCAGTATTTGGAACACTCCGCGACGGATCTGCGCAACCGAGCGCCAGCGGAATCCGCATACATGGTGTTGAGCCCGGGACAGAAGTACTTCTTCATCGGCTTCGCGGCCTCGATCGTCGCATTGCTCGCGTTGCTCCCGATCCCCACGCTCACCGTCATGATGGCGCTCAGCACCGGGTTCTACCTGTCGTTCTCAGGTTATAAGTTCTATCTGATCTACCGCGCCCTTTCGCACACCCTCGAAGTCCCGGTCTCGGACGAGGAAGTGCTGGAACTCGAAGACCGTACGCTGCCCGTCTATACGATCCTCGTGCCGCTCTACAAAGAGGCGCAGATTTTGCCAGCCCTGGTCGCGGGCCTGTCCCGCCTCGACTACCCGCTCGAAAAACTCGACGTGAAACTGCTGCTCGAAGAGGACGATGTGGACACGATCAGGGCAGCACGCGCCGCCCGGCTGCCCTCGTTCTTCGACATCACGATCGTCCCGCACGGGGAACCGAAGGGTAAACCGAAGGCCTGTAACTACGGCCTGCTGCATGCCCGTGGCCAGTACGTCGTCATCTTCGACGCGGAGGACATCCCGGAGCCGGATCAACTGAAGAAAGTGCTGGTGGCGTTCCGCAAATCCGCGGAGCACGTGGTCTGCGTGCAGGCAAAGCTGAACTACTTCAACCGAAACCAGAACGCGCTGACGAAGTGGTTCACCACCGAATATTCGACCTGGTTCGACCTCTTCCTCCCGGGATTGGATGCCTCTGGAGCGCCGATCCCGCTGGGCGGCACCTCCAACCACTTCCGCACGGAAGCATTGAAACTCTGCGGCGGCTGGGATCCGTTCAATGTGACCGAAGACGCCGACCTGGGGCTGCGCATCTTCAAACTGGGCGGCGCCACGGTCGTCGTGGACTCAACGACATACGAGGAGGCCAACTCCGTCGTTGACAACTGGATCCGCCAGCGGTCGCGGTGGGTGAAGGGGTACGTGCAGACCTACCTGGTGCATATGCGACACCCGGTTCGTCTGTATCAACAGCTCGGGCCGAACGGCTTCTTCTCGTTCCAACTGGTGATCGGTGGGACATTCTTCGGGTTCCTGCTGAACCCTCTCCTTTGGGGGCTCACTGGCGTCTGGTTCATCACAGAATGGGGGGTGATCCAGCAGATCTTTCCGGCGCCGATTTATTACATGGGCGCCATCTCGCTCTACGTCGGCAACTTCGCCTTCGCCTACATGAACGTCGCGGGGTGCCTCCGCCGCCGGTACTACTCGCTGGTGAAGTGGGCATTGTTGTCGCCCGTCTACTGGGTGCTGATGTCAATTGCGGCGTGGAAGGGATTCCTGCAGCTCTTCTACCGACCCTTCTACTGGGAGAAGACCGTCCACGGCCTTACAAACGTCTCTGGCCTGGAGGCCGCAGGCATCCTGCAGGAGTCCTCGCACTAGGTGTCCAGCCTGCAACTGGGCGAGCGTTCTGGCGGCCAGCAGGCCTCTCGACGTCAACGCCTCACCCGTGTCGCCATTGGGCCAGTCGAGGCGAGCGCGCTGGCTGTCTCCCTGCTCGCCTGCGGGCTGGCGGTGTTCCTCGTCGGCGTGCTGCATCTCGGCTCGCCCGAGGCACTGGGACGGACGGCGCGGCTCGCAACCCTGTGGGACGGCTATGACCGCACGCTGATCGCGTTCGGCTACGACCGCCCGCCGCTGCTCACCGCGTTGGCAACACCGTTCGCCGCGGTCCCCATCCTGCGTGACCACGGCCTCGCGGGCGCACTGGGCGCATCGGTCGCCGCGGGAGCCGGGGTGCTGGCGGCCGCGGGTGTCGCCCGGCGCGCAGGGCTGCACCGGACGGCGGCCGTCATCTTCGTCGCGGCGTTCGCGCTGAACCCACTCCTGCTGTTCGCCGCCGCGACGGGACAGCCGGAGGCCCTCCTGGCTGCGCTGTTGCTCGCTTCGCTCGGCCAGTTCGCCGCATGGCTTCATCGCGAGTCCACGGCCGCTGTCATCGGCTCCGGCGTCGCGCTAGGCCTCGCGTTCTGGGTGCGGTACGACGTGCTGCTGTTGGCGCCGGTGATGGCATGGCTATTGCGCTGGGCCGGCAAACACCGCCAGCGCGTGGACGAAGGCGAATCCGCCGACGCGCAGGCGTTCGCATTCCTCACGCCAGTCGTGTTCATGGTGGGGCTGTGGACACTCCTCGACTGGTTCCCGGCAGGCGATCCAGGGCGCTATCTCGGCCTCGCCCGCGATCTGGCCGCCCTGGGGTCTGACAGCCAGCCGCTGCTCGAACGCATGGCGGGCCTGCGAGGCGACCTGCCGCGCGCCCTCGGATGGGGGCTCGCGTGGTTTGCGGCGCTGGGGCCGCTTTCGGTGTTTGCCGCGGTCGCGCTCGTGGGCGCAGGCGTCAGCAGACGTGACCGCCCGTCGGCTGCGTTGGGACTGGCGTGCCTCGCACTCCCGCTGCCGACCATCGTGTCGGTCATGGGCGGCGGGCAACCGCTTGCGGCGCACCTCATGATCGCTGTCGTCCCGGTATTCGTCGCTGCCGCGTTCCGCGAGCAGCGGCTGACGGACGGCGTCGCACCCCAGGCGGAGGCGACGCCCCACCGCCGGACGCAGACGACGACGGCGCTCGTGCTACTGCTCGGCTCCCTACTGTCTGCCGCGGTGATCCCGTTCTTCCCGGCTGGCGAACGCCCCGGCGCCGACGCCTTCGATGCTGTGACGCGGGGCACACCACGCGCTGTGCCCAAGGACGTTGAGGCAATGGCCGTCTGGATCCGCGAGCATGCGCAGCCCGGGGACGTATTGGTGGACAGCAACCGGCACGCGGAGGTGATCCTGGCGACAGGCCGGCCTCGACTGTTCCGTACGGACGCCGACCGGGGTGAGGAGGCGACCTTGTTCGACCCGGTCGGGCTCGCGGGCTACCTGCTCGTGCGACGCCCGCTTGAGGGTGCGGGCGAGGGACGGATGGAACGCTCGACCCCATCGCTGTTCGCGGAGGGCCGCCCTTCGCTCACGCTGGCGTTCGAGTCGGGCGAATACCGGCTCTACCGCGTGGGGGAGGCGGCGATACCATGACAGCCATCTGGGGGAGGTTGGCGTGACCGAGTACACGCGTGAGGTCTGGGTGCGGGTGTGCATGCTCGCCATCTGGCTGGCCCTCGCGGTCGGTGGGGTGGCCGTCGTCTCCCCCGACCGTGACCTTGCGTTCGGGGCGGCGCTGGGTGTGGCGATCGTTGCGGGCGCAGGCGTCCTGCGGCCGATCAAGGCGAGCCACTTGATCCTCGCAGGGGCATTCGCCCTCGTATTCGGCGTGATCCAGGCGTTGCGCAAGGTCGCGCCAGGCGCCGACCCCAACGCGCCATACGTTGCCGCGGCGGCCGTCGGCGCGTTCGCTTTCGCCATCACCGCCATGGTCGCGGACACCCTGCGCGATGCGTTCATCCGTTACGACGCCGAACTCGAATCCCGCCAGAAGATCATCGAGGAAGTCGAGTCGGTGGACACCGCGACTGGCGCGACCAAGCGCCAGCACGCCGACCGCCTACTCAACATCGAGGTCGAGCGTGCCCGCCGCTACTCCCGCCAGTTCACGATGGTAATCATCGGCCCTGATAAGTGGGAGGAGTTCGTCACGGTGAACGGGCAGGGACAGGCGGACCGCACGGTGACCGCCCTCAGCCACGAGTACCTCACACGGCTCCGCAACGTGGATACCCTGATCCACATGGAAGGCGCCACGTTCGCCGTGTTGCTCCCGGAGACTCCGGTCACGGGCGCTCAAGTGGTAGCGGAGAAACTGGTAGATGTCGGGGAAGTGATCCTGGGCGGTGGCGGCGAGTTGCGCGCCGGCATCGCGGGCTTCCCGGACGATGAGGTCACTGGCGGTGGCTTGATCCGCGAGGCGACCGAGGCGCTCCACTTCGCGGAGGCCGCCTCGATCCGTGTCGCCAGCCGCTCTCTACTCTCGTAGACGTACCGCCGCGCCGTCGTATGGGTGGGCATGGCCCGTCAGATGACACATATCGTTCAGTACGGTAATCACAGCACGATCTGAGGCTCCTTCGACGACCGTGACGGCGGTGTTCCCAGTGCGCAGGCGAGGCAATTGACCTTCCGGCATGCCGATCAGGTGCGCGATCAACTGCACGATGGTGCCCGCGTGACTCACGCACACGGCGACATCCGACGTGTGACGATCAAGGAGCGTATCGATGACCGCGGCGGCGCGTGAGCGCAGCGATTCCGGTGTCTCCGCACCCGGGATCATCTCGTGGAGTGGCCGGCCACCGGCGACATCCCAGCGCGCGGTGACCTCCGTCCAAGTCATCCCCTGCGCCTCGCCCCAGCCACCTTCCTGAAGACCGTCGACTGGCGCGACCGCAAGCATGTGGTGGGATGCGATAGCGCGCGCGGTCTCGAACGCGCGGGAGAGCGGGCTGGAATAGACAGCGGCCACGGGCATCGACGCGATGCGCGCGGCGACAAGTCTGGCTTGCTCCCGTCCTGCCTCGGTCAACGGCAGGTCAAGTTGCCCTTGCATGATCCGGCGGATGTTGCCTTCTGATTCGCCGTGTCGCACCAGAATCAACGTCACGGGCGTGTCCCTTCGACTGATGCGCCCGCGATCAGCCCGAGGAACTGCGTTAACACCCGGGCGGTGGCACCCCAGATGACGTGCTCGCCAAACTGGTACGCCGGACTGGCGACCGTGACGCCGTCCTGCTCGACGGGCTTCCAGACATGGTTCACCGAGTCAAGCAGATGGGGCAACGGCACATGCAGCAGCGCGCTCACCTCGCGTTCCGCATGGAGAAAGGCATCGAAGCCGGGTGTGATGGCACCGACATACGGCCGGACGCGGTAGTTGGAGGCACGCGTGTCGGTGTCATCCAGCGCGCCGAACACTTCCACCATCTCCGGGGGGACACCAATCTCCTCGTGGGTCTCCCGGAGGGCCGTGTCGAGCAACGTGTCATCGACGCGGTCACGTCGACCGCCGGGAAAGGAGATTTCTCCGCGATGGTGCTCGACGGTGGAAGTCCGGATCTGCAACAGCACATGCTCTACGTTGTCGATCGCGTGCAAGAGCAGCAGCACGGCGGCATCCCGACGCCCATCGAGCGGCATCGACCGTGCCTCGTGCAAACGGATGGCGTCCCGGACGTGATCGCGCATGCCGCCTCCAAGGCCTCGCTGGCCATCGCGCGAGTGGTGGGCCCGCCAGGATTCGAACCTGGGACCGATCGGTTATGAGCCGACTGCTCTAGGCCGCTGAGCTACAGGCCCGCACTCCCAGCGATCGTAGCGCCTGCTACGCGTCAACCGCTGATGACATCACGGCGGCAAATAACTGATGCCATGCGTTGATGCCCCCAGGCTTTTCGTATGCCGCGACCGCACCTGCCGCACGCGCGCTGGCGACCTCCTCAGGCCCCAGCGAGGCCGAAAGCATTACGACGCGCAGGTCTGGTCGGGATCCCAGAAGTTCGGCGATCGCGCTGTAGGAGTCCATACCGCCCAGCCGGCGATCCATCAACACCACTGATTCCGCAGGCACCTCCAGGAGGCCTGTCTGGAGATCGTCTGGACTGGTGAACAGGCTGACCTCCGCATGAGGCCACTCCTGCAGGATCAGCATCCGCATTACGACGGCGAGCGTGGGCTCATCGTCGACGATGACAACGTTCAGCGCAGGGGTCACCGGGAGTCCTCCAACGGCAACCAAAGCAGTATCCGGCCATCCTCAACCGAGAACCCCGCCCCTTGCCGGTCCAGCAGCACCTGCGACGCGGCAAGGGGCTCGACGGCGCTGCCAGCGTACGACTGCAACGAAGAGGCAAGGGCATGCAAGGGGCGCCCCTCGAAGGGCGGCAGGTCAACATTGACCGGGGCAGACAGGACCGCGAGGCCGTCCTGCAGGCTAACCCGCACTTCAACCGGTCCATCGCCCACTACTTCGTCCAGCAGTTCGCGCACGGTGACCGGATCGACGAGCACCACGCGTCCCGCAAGCTGGTCGACATCGGACATGACTAGGTGGCCGCCAAGGATCATGCCCAGCGTGCCATGATCGTGCTCAAACACGCGGCGGCGCGCGCGTGAGATCACCGTGAGCGCCTGCAGCATGCGCTCCATGTCGCGTGCCCCGTGACGGAGGCCGTCCAGGGCGATATCGCGTGTGTTCCCGTCGGTCACACCCGCCGGGTCATTCAGCAAATCCGCCGAAAGGGTAAGGCCCAAGAGGGGCGAGCGGAGGTCGTGGGAGACGGAGTAGAGCAGCGCGTCAAGCAGCGGCCAAGGATCGCTGATCGCCAGCGGGAGCGGTCGCTCAACGATTGACACGTCCGCCGCTCCAGTCAGCCCGCACAACGCCCTCGGCCGCACGAGGAGCTGGTATAGCGGGCGACACTCGTGACATCTTGCGGCCCCGGCCCGTGCGTCGCAAGCGTGACGCCTCGGCTCAGGCGACCGGTCCAAGGGGGCGCCCTCCGAGAATGTGGAGGTGGAGGTGGCCGACGGTCTGGCCGGCATCGTCCCCGCAGTTCACCACTAGCCGGTAGCCCCGCCCAGCCAGCCTTTGTTCCGCCGCAATCCGTGAGGCCACCAGCACCATCCGCCCCACCCACCCCGCGTCCGCCTCGCGAAGCGCCGCCGGCGAAGTAGGCGGCTCGCCACGTGGGACGAGCACGATGTGGACGGGGGCGGCAGGCTGGATATCGCGAAACGCGACGAAGTCAGCATCCTCGTACACGCGGTCGCTCGGGATCTCACCGCGCAAAATGCGCGCGAACACATTCTCCGGGTCATAACGGGCGTCGATGGGCACGGCGACCTCCTCGTGGGGATCCTAGCGAGAGCCGGGTGGCAGGCTCCATACGATGCCTGCCTGCCGCGCCGCTGTGATGCAAACTCGGGATGGACCATCGAAGTGCCCCGGCAGCGACCGCCTAGCCGCCGACCGCCAGTGTGACTCGAACGGGGCCACGCAGCAGGAACGTACCGCCTCGCTCCAAGCCACCCTCGGACAGGCGGAGCGACGGCCAGCGCGCGAGCAGCGCCCGGAACGCCACGTCTGCCTCCAGTCGGGCCAGTGGGGCGCCGAGGCAGAAATGGATCCCCTGCCCGAATGAGAGGTGATGGTTCTCCTGCCGAGCGATGTCGAACGTCTCCGCGTCCCGGAACTGCGCCGGGTCGCGGTTCGCTCCGCCGATCATGCAGAGCGCCACGTCGCCTGCTGAGAGGACCTGCCCGCCCACCTCCGCCGTGCGCGTCACAAAGCGGACGAGGCCCTGCACGGGGCTGTCATACCTGAGCATCTCCTCCACGGCGGTCGGAATGCCTTCAGGCTGGCGACGGAGCATCGCCAACGCTTCGGGATGCTGCATGAGCAACGCCGTCCCGTTGCCGATGAGGTTGGTCGTCGTCTCGTTCCCCGCAACCAGCAGGAGGATGGCGAAAGCGAGGACTTCCTCACGCGAGAGTCGCGTGCCCTCTGCCTCTGCTTCCAGTAGCGCAGAGATCAAGTCGTCACGCGGCTCGGCGACGCGCTCCGCGACCACAACTTCAAGATAGGCGCGGAGCTCCTGCACCGCGTCCACCGCCCCACGCCGGGTCGCTTCGTCCTGGAGCAGGTTCGTCGTCGCCGCCAGCGCGTTCGACCAGAGCCGAAACCGCACGCGATCCGCGGGCGGAACGCCCAAGAGCTCCGCGATCACGATCACCGGGAGCGGCTGCGCGAGCCCTTCCATCAGATCCCATTCGCCTTCGTCTGGGGCCTGCGCGAGGAGGTGGGTGGTCACGTCCTCGATATGCGGACGGAGCGCCGCCGCACGGCGCGGCGTGAAGGCGCGGTTCACGATGCCTCGCAGCCGGGTATGCACGGGTGGGTCAGAGCCGAGCACCGTCCGCGTCTCCCCGAGCGGAGTCTGACGTCGCTGTTCCCGCAACGCCTCCGCCAGTGCGCCTCCCGCCTTGAGGGCGTCCGAAGAGAATGTCTCCGCGTCGCGCATGACACGCAGGCAGTCGTCATAGCGGGTGAGCACCCATGCCTGAAGCGCCTGGCTGCGGTGGACGGGGTCGCGCTCGCGCAGCCGCGTCAGCTGGAGGTACGGGTTTGTACGGTATGAGGGGACGAAGGGGTTGAAGAGGACACCGGCGGCCATGGATCTAGCCTACCGCAGCACTACCCGATCAGCCTCTGAACAGCTCGCCGGTCAGCAGCGGCACCGCCCCGGCACTCCTCAGCATCCAGTCCGGGCCGCGCGGGAAGGCCATGCCTGGGGCCGGCCGCAGCATGGTCAGTCGTTCGAACAGCGCGCGGAACGCCGCTTCTGCTTCGATCTTCGCAAGAGGCGCTCCGACGCAGTGGTGGACACCCATGCCGAACGACAGGTGCCGTTCGCCCCGGCGGGCGACATCGAACCGTTCCGGCTCAGGGAATGTCACCGGATCACGGTTCGCCGCCGCCACGTGGGCCAGGACAGTAGCGCCCGCGGGGATACGCTTGCCGCGCAGGATCGTCGGACGGGTCGTGAAACGGGCGATCACCTGTTGCGGCGGGTCGTAGCGCAACATCTCATCGACCGCCGTTTCCCAGTCTGGCTCCACGCGCAACCGCGCCTCTTCGGCGGGATGCGAAGCGAGCGCGATCACCCCGTTGCCGATGAGGTTTGCCGTCGTGTCATTACCGGCCAGGGCGACGTCGATCGTGAGCGCGAGGAGTTCCGCACCGGTGAGCCGGCCCGCATCGCCCTCTGCACGTGCCATCGCGGCGATCAGGGATTCCGGATCGCCCGCCTCACCGCGCCCCACCCGTCCGAGGTAACCCAGGAGGCCGTCCCGCGCCGCCTCGGCCTCGGTTCGGCGGGCCGGCGTGAGATCCGCGTTTACGGTCTGCATCAACGCGGTCGCCCACGCGAGTATCTGCGCGCGGTCAGCCTCGGGTGCCCCGAGTTGCACACCGATCACGGCACGCGGGAGGAGCGCACCGAACTCGTTGAGCACATCGAATGGTTCATCCGCTCGCAGGACGCCATCCAGCAACGCGATGACCTCGCGCTCGACGAAGCCCCGGACGCCTTCGACGTAGCGTGGCGTGAACGCCGCGGCGACGGCACCCCGGAGACGGGCATGGACCGAGGCGTCGCTCTGCCCGATACGCGGCGTGTCCCCCAGCACCTGGCCCTCGCGCTGATGACGAATCCGCTCGCCTACCCGGCCGGTCGAATGGGCGGGGTCAGACGCATAGGTCTCGTCGTCATGCAACAACGCGAGGCATTCCCCATACGACGTCACGATCCAGGCCTCGTGCGGCTCCGAGTAGAAGACGGGAGCTTCCGCGCGCAGCCGTGCCAGCGCGGGGTACGGGTCGGCGATGTATGACGGTCGCTGCGGGTTGAAGTACGCCACGCCGCCCCCGTCTACCGCCCCACGAGCAACAGGCGCCGGGGTCCGCGCAACAGGTCAGAGGAGCCGAGGGTCGGCGTATCGCCCAGCGGCGACCGCGCACGCGTCTCACGGCCGGAGGCTACCACGCACACCGCTTGTGACTCCTCCATGCCGTTACGCAGACCGCTGCTATGGTTGATCGACGGGGTCGCCGGGCGCCACCAGCCATCGGAGCGACACCATGGAGCGCCCGCGTATGACCTCCACCCCCGTGTCCGCCGAACAGCGGATGCTGCGCCAGATGCGCGAGACGCCAGTGCGTCCGCCATACGGTCGGCTACGTCGCCTCGTTCCCCTCAGCCTGACCGTCCTCGGGCTCTGGTTGCGCTGGCGCTGGCTGCGCATCCAACGCCGCCGCCATGGCGCAGAGGCGATGTCAGAGGCTACACACCGGTTCCACCAGCGTGCCGCCGAGGCCGTAGTACAGCGCGCAATCAGACAGCAGGGCTTGATCATCAAGACCTGTCAGTTCCTCGGTTCCCGTGCCGACGTCCTGATGGACGAGTACGTGGTCACCCTGTCGCTCGTGCATGACCAGGTGCCGCCCCGGCCATGGTCGGAGATCCAGCCCGTGGTCGAGCGGGAATTGGGCGGAGCCGTAGACACTGTGTTCGCAGAGTTCGACCCGCAGCCAATCGCAGCGGCCTCGCTGGCGCAGGTATACCGCGCCCGGCTCCATGGCGGCGCCGATGTCGCCGTAAAGGTGCAATACCCCGGTATTGACCGGATTGTGGCGTGGGACCTCCAGGCCATCACGCTCCTCGCAAACATCTGGTCGCGCTTCGAGAATGTCATCGACTTCCGCCCGGTCGTCGCAGAGATGCGCCGCTACGCCCCGGACGAGGTGGACTTCGTCCACGAGGCGGACGCCGCCGAGGCCCTGCGGGAGATGCTCGCTGACCGCGACGACGTGGTGGTCCCGCGCATCCACCGCGACCTTTCCACACGCAAGGTCATCACGATGGACTTCATCGATGGCATCAAGATCAGTAACGTCGCCGCGCTCCGTGCGGCCGGCGTCGACACCGCCGCCGTCGCGGACACGCTGATCGACCTGTTCAACGAGATGATCCTGCGGCGCGGGATGTTCCACGCCGACCCTCACCCCGGAAACGTCTTCGTCATTCCGCCTCAGGCAACAGGCGGCAAGGCGAAAATCGCCCTGGTCGACTTCGGGCTGACGAAGCGGATCCCGGACGAGTTCCGGCAGCAGATGATCGTGCTCACCAGCGCCATCGTGGCGCAGCAGCCCGAGGCGATCTCGACCACGATGAGCGACATGGGTTTCCGCACGCGCGAGGAGAACGTGGAGACCTACACCGCTTTGGGCGAGGCGTTCCTCGGCGACGTGCTCCGCTCCGGCAAGGCGTACGCCGACCAGGCGATGGTCGCGGAGGTGAACCAGCGGCTGGGCCGCGTCCTGCGCGCCAACCCACTCATCGACGTCCCAGGGGACGTGATCCTGATCGCACGAGTCATGGGCCTGTTGTCCGGCCTCGGGCGGACGCTGGAGTCCAAGACCGACCTGATCGAAGCGCTGCTACCGTACCTCGACCCTGACGCTGGAACGGCTGAACCGGTCGCCTGAGCGGGCGCCCATTCGGTCAGAACTCTTTTCTGCAGGACTTGACGGCATACCGATGATGAACCATCATTCATTATCATGAACGTTCATTCATTCAAATGAACGTTCATTCTTCGGTTGCGACTGGCTCCATTCCAGTCACCAAGGGAATCAGTGATGCGTCTCGGCCGGTACTTCTCCTCTGTCCTCCAGTCCTCGGTGCTTCCACGTCGTTCGGGCGGTCCGCGCTACGACGAGGCTCAACGCGACTACCGCGACGCCTTGCATGCGCAGCTCCCACTGACCCGATAGCGATGGCGAAAGTCCCCGACCGTTACCTCGAGGAACGCCGCCAGGAGATCCTGGACGCCGCCGCGCGCATGTTCATCGACAAGGGGTACGCGACCGCGACCATGCAGGAGATCGCGGCCGCCTGCGACCTCGCACCGGGCACGCTCTACCGGTACTTCCCGGGCAAAGCGGATCTCATCGCAGCGGTTGTCGGTCAGTGCATGGACGAATACCACGATGTGCTGGCAGAGGTCATGAACGCTTCTCCGACTCCAGGGGTTGGTTTCCGGCTCCTGGGTGAACATGTGGCAGAGGGCCTCACTCAACCCGGGTGGCAGGAAGAATGTACGCTCCGTCTGGAGTCCTACCTCGCTGGCCGCCGTGACGATGTGCTGCGCGAGCGCCTTGAGGGGCCGTTACGGGAGACCATCACAGACCTCGCAAACATCATCCGCGCGGCACAGGCTGCCGGCGAGGCTGACCCGGATATCGATGCGGACGCCCTCGCCCTCCTCCTGCACTCCGCAGTCGCGGGGCTCTCCGCCCTTGCCATTCCGTTACGCGACACCGAGGCGGCATCAGAGGCGTGGCGCATGCTCACGCAGTTGGTAACCACTCTGATGGTCGCGCAACCCACGTCGACCACAACCTGAGAGGTACGAGGATGACCGAACCCACTCCGAAACTGGGGTTGACTGGACGTGCGTCCGCTGCGAGCGCGCGACACCCGTGGCGCACCATCGCGATCTGGGTCGTCCTGGCGGCGGCCCTCATGGGCGCGTCCGGCGCTATGGGCGGGGTGTTCACCACGGATATCTCGTTCACCAGCAAACCGGAATCACAGCGTTCCCGCGACATCCTCAAGGAGTGGCAGGGTGAGCCGCTCTTTGAGTCGCTGGTGGTCTCTTCCGAGAAGTACGCGGTGAAGTCACCAGAGTTCCAGAAGTTCGTCACGGAGATCACCGCAGCGCTGCGGCAACACCCCAACCATATCGACCCCACTCAGACCTCGAATGTCTACGAACTCGCCGCCGTCCAGCCCGGCGCGGAGCTCGCGCTGATCTCGAAGGACGGGCACGCCACGCTGGTGAATGCGCGCGTCCTCGGCGATGTGGACACCGCGGTCGAGTCCGTGGCTGCGCTGGACGGGGCGGTCGAGCCGTTCCGGGCGAACAAGGACTTCACCATCCTCCGCGGCGGGTTCATCAGCGCCAACGAGGCGTTCACGACGGCGTCCGAGGTGGACCTGAAGTCAGAGCAGTACGTCCTGCCGATCGCGATGGTCATCCTGATCATTGTTTTCGGCGCGCTGGTCGCGGCGCTCGCTCCGATGTTCATCGGTGTCTTCGCTATCATGCTGGCGATCGCCTCCGTCACGCTGATCTCGCAGATTTCGCCGCTGTCGATCTTCGTGACCAACGTGGTGACGATGATCGGCCTGGCGGTCGGCATCGACTACGCGCTATTCACCATCGCCCGCTACCGCGAACAGCGGCACGCAGGGTTCGACGTGGAGAGGTCGATCGCGATCGCGGGCGATACGGCCAGCCGGGCCGTGGTCTTCTCCGGCGCCACGGTGGTGATCGCGTTGAGTGGCCTCATCCTCGTCCCAAACACGATCTTCCGCGCGTTTGGCATCGGTTCCTCCATCGTCGTGATATTCGCCGTGCTGGCCACGCTCACATTGCTCCCCGCAGCACTCCGTCTGCTGGGTGACCGGATTGAGGATGTCCATCCGGCGCAGTGGCAGCGGCTCGCCGCCCTGGCGACGGCCGCCGGAGTGATCGTTGTCCCCGGCCCCGGGCGCGGCGTACTGGCCGGTGTGACCTTTGCGGTCCTGTTCCTGCCGGCGATCGCCCGTGGCGTCATGCGCGTCGCCGGTGGCCGCCGTGCTGCTCCGGTTGCGACACTACACATGAGCGCGAACGGTAACGGTGAGAACGGATTCTGGGCGGGCACCGCTCGATTCGTAATGCGGAACGCGCCAGTAATGGCGACCGGTTCAGCCATGCTGTTGATCGTCCTCGCCGTCCCGTACGCCAAGATTCACCTCGGTTCCTCCGGCCCGTCCGCGTTGCCGGAGGACTACGAAGTAAAGCAGGCGTTCGAGGTGCTCAACGAGAAGTTCGTCCCGGGGTTCCTCGCGCCAACGGACATCGTGATCCTGGCGCCCGACGTGAAGGCTCCGGCCATCCAGCAGGCGATACTCGCATTCCAGCAACGCGTCTCGCAGGACCCAGAGATCCGTCTGAGTCGGCCGCCGGTGGCCAGCGACGATGCGACTCGGACAGCGCTCGGCGTCGCCCTGACCGGCGACCTGGCCAGCGAACAGGCGCAGAACCAAGTGAAGCGGCTCCGCGAGGACATCATCCCAGCTGCCTTTAGCCAGTCCGGGGCCGAGGTACTGGTCGGTGGCACCACCGCGATCAACATCGACCTGTTCGCTCAGGTGAAGCAGTACACGCCGATCGTTTTTGCCTACGTCTTGGGGCTGTCATTCATTCTGCTGATGTTGGTCTTCCGTTCCATCGTGGTACCGATCAAGTCGATCATCATGAATTTGCTCTCCGTGGGCGCGGCCTACGGGGTCCTGATCGCCGTCTTCCAGTGGGGCTGGGCTCCCAGTTTCATGGGCTTCGGCAAGGTGGACGCCATCGAGGCGTGGCTGCCGCTGATGATGTTCACGATCCTCTTCGGCCTGAGCATGGACTACCACGTCTTTTTGATCAGCCGGATCCGAGAGCGATACGACGAGACTCACCAGAACACCGAATCGGTGGCGTTTGGCCTGCGCAGCACCGCGAACATCATCACTGGCGCGGCGGCGATCATGGTCGCGGTCTTCGGTGGGTTTGCGCTTGGCGACCTGGTGATGTTCCAGCAGATGGGCCTCGGCCTCGCGGTCGCGGTCTTCCTGGACGCGACGATCGTGCGCACGGTGCTGGTGCCAGCGACCATGCGGCTTCTCGGAGACACGAACTGGTATCTGCCAGCATGGCTGCATTGGCTGCCCGACTTGCGGGTGGAGCAGTCACCACACGCATCCAAGCCGATGGCCAGTGGAGTGGCGGGCGACGGTGGCGTATAGCACGGCGCCAGCACGTAGTCTTCCGGCCTTTCCCGAAGGTTCTTCGCGGCCCATCTGAGGTGACTCGGACGGCCGCTTGCCATCCCTCGGTCTTTGCCGTCTCGGACGCGTACGGTCGTGGCCATCGTGACCTACCGGAGCGCCTTCGCCGCGAGCGAACTTGCCAGACTTCTGGATCGCCTCCGTACAGGCGAAATACTCGGCCACGGCCTCATCAACCGCGGAGCTGGGAAAAGCACTTCATGTCGTGCCTCAAAGGTGTAGATGGGCAACAAGCACTTCGCAGCGGATCCCTTCGTGGCGCGACTCCGTGGCGTGTTCATCTGTATGACGCTCGACCGAAACCGGGTCGACATGATCGCCAACGTCGGCTCAGATTTTTTCTCCGGCCCGGGCGCGGAACCTCCATGCTAACCTCGCGGCGTGACTTCAACCGCCAGCCCGCGCCCTGCCATCCGCCCGGTGATCGAGGGGGCCACACCCTCCTCCCACCCCTCCGTGCGGCGTGCGCTTGACCTCCTTCACGGCCCGCCGGGTGGTATCGAAGCGCTAGCGAACGACCTTGCCGCCGGCCTGACAGGCGGGCGGGCCGATGTCCGGGTCGACCGACCGTACCGCCTCCTCTACGCCACGGACGCCTCGATCTACGAGATGGAACCAGTGGCTGTGGTGTTTCCCCATTCGGCGGCGGAGGTGCAGCACGTCATCCGCGTCGCCGCCGCCCGTGGCGTCCCTGTGCTCCCTCGGGGGGCCGGGACAAGCCTCGCCGGGCAGGGCGTGAACCACGCGATCATCCTCGACATGTCGCGACATATGAATGGCGTGCTGGAGGTGAACGCGGAGGAGCGCTGGGCGCGCGTGCAGCCGGGCGTTGTGGTCGACGCCCTCAGCCGAGCCGCGAAGCCACACGGTCTGATGTATGCCGTCGACCCATCACCGAAGAACCGCGCGACGATCGGCGGGGGGATCGGCAACAACTCCTGTGGGGCGCACTCCGTCATCTACGGGAAGACACTCGACCAGGTGATCTCGCTCGACGTCGTCCTGTCGGACGGCACGGCAACGCGGTTCGAGCGGCTCACCGGCGCAGCGCTGGGCGAGAAGCGGGCGCGCAGGGACCTCGAAGGCGCGATCTATCGAGGCGTTTCCCGGATCGCAGCAGAGCATGCCGATGAGATTGCGGCGCGCTTCCCAACGATCCAGCGGCGAGTCTCCGGCTACAACCTTGACGAGTTCGTACCGGGCGACGGGTTCTCGGACAGCGTTGACCTTGCCCGGATGATCGTCGGCTCAGAGGGGACGCTCGCCGTCGTCACTGAGGCGAAGGTACGCCTCGCCCCACTGCCGCAGGCAAAGGGCGTCGCCGCGCTGCATTTCGCGACGGTACCGGAGGCGTGCCGCGCGACGATGGCGGCGCTGGAGCACGGCCCGTCCTCCGTCGAGATCGTCGGCTCAACGATCATCGAGCGGTGTCGGGAGAACGCCGGCTATGCGCGGCTGGTGGATTTCGTGATCGGCGACCCAGGCGCCCTGCTGCTCGTCGAAATGTACGGCGACTCTCCAGAGGATGTGTCGGCCCGCCTCGCACGGCTGTCTGAGGACTTCGCCGCGCGCAGCCTCACGCGAGATGTCGTGCTCGCGACAGACGCGGGCGCGCAGGCACGGATGTGGCGGATGCGTGAGGCGGGCCTCGGCCTGTTGATGTCCGTCCGCGGCGACGCCAAGCCGGTCGCGTTTGTCGAAGACCCCGCCGTCCCACCGGAACGCCTCGGCGATTTCATCGAGGCGTTCGACGCGCTGGTCCGACGCCACGGGACGGAGTCGGCGTACTACGGGCACGCCTCGGTCGGGTGCATGCACCTGCGTCCGATGGCGAACATCAAGGATGTCGCCGGCCTCGCGGACATGGAAGCGATCGCCACCGAGGTGGCCGACCTTGTCCTTCAGTTCGGCGGGTCGCTCTCCGGCGAGCACGGCGACGGCATCCTGCGTGGCGTATTCACGGAGCGGATGTTCGGCCCCCGCCTGACCGAGGCGTTCCGCGAGGTCAAGCGAACCTTTGACCCGCAAGGGATCCTGAACCCGGGGAAGATCGTGGACACCCCTGCGTTCAGCGACAACCTCCGCCTGAGCCCCGCGACACGCAGTCTGCAGCCACCCACCATCCTCGACTGGTCGCATGAACAGGGCTTCGCGCGGGCGGCGGAACAGTGCAACGGCCAGGGTGCGTGCCGCAAGGACGAGGGCGGGATGTGCCCGTCCTACATGGTGACCCGCGACGAGGAACAGTCGACGCGCGGCCGCGCGAACCTCCTGCGTTTGGTGCTTGACGGCGCGCTGCCGCCAGAGGAACTGGCGGGCGACCGGCTGTTCGGGGCGCTCGACCTCTGCGTCGAGTGCAAGGCATGCCTCGCGGAATGTCCGTCGGGCGTGGACATGGCGAAACTCAAGCAAGAAGTATTGGCCGCGCACCGGACGCAGCATGGCATGCCGCTGCGTGCCCGCCTCGTCGGCGCGATGCCTCGGCTGTCCCGGCTCGCCGTGCGCCTCGGGCCGCTGCTCACTCCGCTGCAAGCGCTGGGGACATTGCCGCCGCTGCGCTGGGCGCTGGAGCGCGTCCTCGGCATCCACCGCGACCGGCCGCTCCCGCGCATCCATTCGCACACGTTCCGGCGCTGGTTCGCGACGCGACCGATCGCTTCGACGGGCCAGCGAGGCGACGCGATCTACTTCATCGACACCTTCACCGAGTATCAGCATCCCGAGGTCGGGCGCGCCGCCGTCCGGATCCTCGAAGCCCTCGGATACCGTGTGCGCGTCGTCGAGCAGGTGGTGTGCTGCGGGCGGACGCTGCTTTCCAGCGGGCAGCTTGCCGCCGCGCGCGACCTCGCGCGATCAAACATCAAGCAGTTGCGAGAGTACGCGACAGCCGGCGTACCGATCGTTGGCACAGAACCGTCATGCCTCCTGGCGCTGCGAGACGAGTATCCGTCCCTTGTTCCCACGGAGGAGGCACGCACCGTGGCAGGAGCCGCCGTGATGCTCGACGAACTCGTCGCGCGGCTGGCCGTCGAGGATCCGCGTGTCGCTTCGTTGTTCCGGCCGATTGAGCGCCCCGCGCTGTTGCACGCGCACTGTCACCAAAAGGCGATCGCCGGCGTGGAACCGACGCTGGCTGCGCTGGGCCTTGTGCCTGGCCTCATGACAACGCTGGTCGATTCCGCGTGCTGCGGGATGGCGGGCGCGTTCGGGTTCGAGGCGGAGCACTACACCGTGTCACGCGCGATGGCGATGCGGTCGCTGATCCCGGCAGTGGACGCCGCGCCCTCGGACGCGGAGATCCTCGTGACGGGTATCTCCTGCCGGCAACAGGTGGAACACTTCTCGACGCGCCGGCCACGGCACACGGCAGAATTGCTGGCGGAGGCACTGCGGGGCTAGGCGAGCCCTCGATCAGCCACAGCGGATGATGACCGCGGTGTTCGCCGGAATGCCCGTCGCGAATTTCTTCTCCCAGTCGGCATTCACCGTCGCGGGTGCGCCCGCGATGTACCCCAAAAACTTTCCCGCATCAAGGACGAAGAGAGTCAGCGCGGCTGCGGAACAGCCCGCGCCCTTCGTGCTGGTGATGAGCGCCGGTGTGGTGCCGCCGCCAAACATCGCGAGCGACACGCCGGTGGACGCGACAGGCCCGATGACCTTGCCCTTCGTGCTCGTGTAGGTGTATCCCTCAGCCTTCGACACGGACAAGCCGGAGGCGGTCACCACGACCTCTACCGCGCCCGGTGCGCCAGCCGGCGTCTTCACAAGAAGCCAGCCGCTGCTGGTGAGCGTGACCGAGGCTGCGGCCTTACCGCCGAACGTCACTGCGGTCGCCGTGGTGAACCCCTCGCCGAAGATGTAGACCTCTCCACCGCCTGCCTCATCACCCGAGGATGGGGAGATATTGGTGATCACTGGAGCAGTAACGTACTCCATGGCTGCCGGCACGCTGGCCGTCTGTCCGTCAACATTTTTTACCGTCGCGGCAGCCAGCCCGAGGGAGCCAGGGGGCGCGGTAAACGAGACCGACGTTGCCCCAGCCAGTTTCACGTCGGTCGCCGCGACGCCGCCCACCGTGACGGTCATCCCTTCGAGGAAGCCCGATCCCGCCAGCGACAACGTCGTTCCGCCCTGTGCCGCCACTTTCGTAGGAGTCGTGACTGCCGTCAGGGTGGGCGCCTTCTGGTAAGTGAATGCATTCGCCAGAGTCCCGACTTTCGCGTCGGTATTCGTGACCGTAACGGCAACCTTGCCCGCGGCGGTTTTCGCTGGTGAGAGCACGGTGATCGTCGTTGGCGCGACCGAGGTCACCTGAGCCACAGCGTCGCCGAATTTTACGATGGCCCCGGGGTTGAAGTTGGTCCCGGTGAGGGTGATTACTGTCCCGCCCTCCAGCGGACCGCCCACCGGCGAGACCGCCGTCAGTGTCACAGTCCCCGTGTCCACGAAGCGGAACGCCGAAGCGAGCGTCCCGCCCTGGGAGTCCGCGTTCGTGACGGAGAGACTGACGAGGGCGTTCGCCGTCCCCGCGGGTGTGACCGCTGTGATCGAGGTCGCGCTGGTGACCACCACGCCTGTGGCGAGGGTCGTACCGAAGCGCACGGTCGCGCCGGCGACGAAGCCGGTGCCGGTGATCGTGACCGGGGTACCTCCGCCGTGCGTGGCGCTCGTGGGACTGATCGCGGTGACGGTCGGTGGGGCCGACTGGGTATAGGTGTATCCACCCGCGAGCGTTGCCGACTGTCCGTCCGCCTTCGTGACGACCACGTTCGCCGCGCCGGCCACTCCAGCGGGCGTCACCGCCGTCAGGCTGGTGCCCGACGCCGCGACGACGCTGGTCGCGGCAACCCCACCGATGGTGACGGTGGTGCCTGCGCCAAACTCGGTGCCGGTCAGCGTGACCGCCGTAGCTCCAGCTGTGGGGCCAGTCGCCGGAACGATCGCGGTGAGCGTGGGCGGAGGGCCGAGGTAGGTAAAGGCGCCGCTGATCGTCCCGCCCTGCCCGTCGGCGTTCTTCACGGTCACGACGACGGCGGCCGGAGCATGCGCCGCGGTTGTCGCGGTGATGGAAGTGGCGCTAACGACGACAACACCGGTCGCCGCGACGCCGCCGAGGTCGACGGTCGCCCCGGCGACGAACCCCGTCCCCGTGATGGTGATCACGGTGCCACCGGCCAGAGGCCCGTTCGCCGGGGATACCGCCGTGACGGTGGGGGCAGGGGCAGCCTCGGTCGCACGCACGCCCGCGATGCCCGCCGTCAGGGCGGCGAACAGCAAGGCGGCACGCAGCAGGTGGCCAGGATGCCAGCGCATGATCTGACGCTACGCGGCAAGACCCACGTGACGGCATCGGGGTTCACCCGATCCGGGTGCGCGGAAAGCCCGAGGGACGGCCGCTACACTCTCCTCCATGCAGCACACCCGACTCGGACCCTTCGATGGCGTGAGCCGTCTCGCCCTCGGCGGCGGCGGGATCGGTGCCGTATGGGGGCCGACGACGCGCGACGAGGCGATCGCGACGGTGCATGCCGCGGTCGCGGCGGGCATCAACCTGTTTGACCTTGCCCCGTCCTACGGCAATGGCGAAGCAGAGATTGTCATGGGTGAGGCGTTCGCCGGGCGATTCCCCGCAGGCGTGCGCGTCACCACCAAGTGTCAGTTAGGTGCGCCGGAGCCCAACGCGGTCTACCCCACACTGCGCGCGAGCCTCGAAGCGTCGCTGACACGGCTCCGCGTTGACCATGTGGATTGCTTCATCCTGCACAGCCTCCTGGTGCCAGACGTGCGAGGCGAGCGCGGGAGCGGACATGCATCGGCAGCGGGCACGCCCCTGAGCCTCTATCGGTCGCACGTGCGGGCCGCCTTCCAGCACCTCGTCGATGAAGGTCTCGCGCGCGCGTGGGGCGTCACCGGGATCGGCGTGCCCTCGGTCGTCCAGGCAGTGTTGGAAGATGCGCCCCGGCCGCAGATTGTGCAGTGCATCGCGAACCTGCTGGACTCGCCGGGCGGATTGAAGCGGTATGAGGAGCCCGCGACGCCGCGGACGCTGATCGCCGCCGCCGGCGCGCGGGGTGTAGGCGTAATGGGAATCCGCGCCGTACAGGCGGGGGCGCTGACGGACGCGTTCGACCGTCCCCTGGCGGGGGATCATCCGGATGTTGAGGACTACCGGCGGGCAGCGCCGTTCCGCGCGATCGCCTCGGAACTTGGCGTCTCGGCGGCATACCTCGCGCATCGATACGCGCTGAGCATCGAGGGTGTGGACACCGTGGTACTAGGCGTAAAGGATCGGACCGAACTGGCGGAATGCGTGCGCGCCGAAAGCGACGGGCCGCTGGACGCGGCGCTTACCTCCCGCATTGACCACGCCGTGGGACGCGCCTGATCAATCTCCTTATGCCAAGCGCGGCGCCTCCGCATCGCGGAACTCGCGGTAGAGCGAGGAAGGCGGCATGGCGAAGAGGAACAACGGGATGCCCGCCAGCGCCACCGCCGCACTCAAGTACCAACCCTCTACGTAGCCGCCCGTCGCGTCCACGACGCGCCCGACGGCCCACGGCCCCGCTGCCCCGCCGGTCAGCGCCAGCATCGTCGCCAACCCGTTTACCGCGCCGAAGTGTTTTGTACCGAAATAATCCGCAAAGAGCGCTGGCCGCACGGGCATCATTGCCCCGTACCCCGGTGCAACAATCGCGATACCGGTGATCGCCACGAGAAATGACTCTGCGTTCGCCAGCATCGCCAGTCCGATGGCCACGATCCCCGTTGCCGCCGCCATCACCACCCGTTTCGCGCAGCGGTCAGCGATGAACCCCAGGCCGATCCGTCCGACGATCGAAATAAGCGTGAAAAGCAGCACCGTGCTCCCCGCCGCTGCCTTCGTGATCCCTACCTCACGTTCGAGGTAGGGGACCTGATGCACCACAACGGCTGTCGTGGCGAACGACATTGCGATCATCCCCAACGTCAGCAGTACGAACGACCTCGACCGCGCCGCCCGCGCCATTGGAATGCCCCAGCGCGCCGGAGCACCGCTGGGATCACCGGATGTCTCACGCCTGACGATGCCGTCCACCGGCTGTGGGTGGCCGTCCGGACGCGACCGCGTCAACGTCGAGATGCCCAGGCCACCAGCCAGCATCGCCGCCGTGAGGATACGCAACGCGGAGCGCCAGCCGAACTCCTCGACAAGCGCCGCCATGGCGATGGCGACCAGCCCGCCAACACCACCGCCGAGCGTCATAATCGACATCGCCCGCGCACGGCGTCGCTCGAACCACGTCGCCGTCGCGGCGAGGCCGACCTGGCTCCCCGCGCCGGACACGCCAAACGACATCACGACCATCGCCGCGTAGAACTGCCAGAGCGTCTGCACCATCGACATCAGCAGCGCGCCGGACGCGGCGACCACCACACCTCCGACGATCACGCGTTGCGCGCCCACACGGTCGAGGATCGCCCCGACCATTGGCGCGGCGACGCCCCCCACTTCCGTGCGAAGCGAGAATGCCAGCGAAGTGGCCGCAACGCTCCAACCGAACTCGTGGACAAGTTCATTGAAGATCGGACCGAGGCCGTAAGTGACCGAGGCGCCAATGATCAGATAGAGGACCGCCGCCGCGCCGACGACCACCCAGCCTTCGTACACGTCCCCGAGGAGCCGCTGTCGCATGCGTCGCCCTTCGAGGTCGTCTCGCGGGTGATCGAGTCCACCGACGCCTCTGTCAATCCGGTGGCGATGTTAATGGCAGTATGAACAGCAGTTCGGACACATTCCCCGAGCGTCATCCACCAGCGTTGGATCCGCGCAGCATGAGCGCCCCCGCGATCTGGCGTACGTCTGCCTCGTCCACCGCCCGTCCGAGTGTGGCGTCGAGCTCGTACGTGACACCGTCTGCCCGCCAGCGGAGATAGGCCATCTCGCCGCCGCTGCCCGACGCGCCCACGAAGCCCTCGGCCACGACCGGGCCAGCCAACACTTTGAATCGTCTCGTACTCTGCGGAATCTGAGTGGAGGCGATCGGCACCCGGGTCTCACTCAACACGTATGCCCGTTCGCCATTCCGTTCGACGATGAAGTTGATGCGGCGCTCGGAGGGGTCACCAGGCAAGTCGTCGATGGCCACCGAGGCCACGATGAACCCACGTCCTATGCCACAAGGGAGTACCGGGTCGAAACCCAGGCGTCCGGATTCGACCGTAATGACCTGGCGCACTTCGGAGGTCAACACGGCGTCAACGCAGGTCGCAGCGCCGGTGGAACACGCCGTCCCACAAGCCGCCATGACGGCGACAACAGACCACGACCTCAGTTTCGCAAGCCAGAGGTGCGCCGCGCCCACCTCAGCTACCGGTGAACTTGGGCTCTCGACGTTCCATGAACGAGCGCACACCCTCGGCGGCATCGTTTGTTTTGAAAAGACTAGAGACCGAGAGGAGGACGAACGCGTCCGCCTGTTCGAGGTCGTGTTCGCCGGCCATATAGACGACGTGCTTCGATGCGGCCATCCCGAGCGGCGGCCCGCTGGCGATCAAAGAGGCGAGGGCCAGAGCCTCGTCCATCAACTGGTCGCGTGGCACCACTTTGAGCACGAGGCCGAGCTCGAGCGCCTCGTACGCGTCGATGCGACGACCACTCAACATCAGGTCGAGGGCGCGCTGGTTACCCACTGCCTCGCGCAGCAGCGGGCCGGTACTCACGTCCGCGACCAAGCCCCGTTTCGTCTGGGCGACCTGGAAGATAGCGTCATCGGCAGCAATCCGTAGGTCGGTCGACAACGCGAGGCCGAAACCCGCGCCGACGGCGTATCCGTTGATGGCTCCGATGATCGGGACGTCGCAGGAATGCATTGCACGCGCGATCGAGCGTTCCGGGTGCGGCCTCGCGTAGGTGGGGTAGGGGCGCGCGTTCGGCTGGTTCGAAGTGGGGAAGCCGGTGATGTCGCCGCCAGCGCAGAAGGCGCGGCCCTCGCCGGTCACGATCGCAGCACGCGCACCCGTCTCCCGGCTGTTCAGGCGGCGGACAAGTTCGTGCATCCCTGCGGTGATGCCGCCGCTCAACGCGTTCAGCACATCGGGGCGGTTGAATTTCGCGATGAGGACATCACCCACCTGCTCGAAAAGGACATGCTCCTCAGATTTGGTCTGTGTCTCGGCCTGCGTCGTCATGTCAGTACCCCCGCATGTCCGTCACACCCATCGGGTTGGGCGTGAGCCACACCGAAGCGCTGCGCATGATATCTGGCGCGCTGTCGCCCGGGGCTATCCGCCCAAATCGAGAGTCAACCAGCATGTGACCCCGAATTCCGGGACGGAGTCTCTATTTTGGGGGACATTTTGCCCTCGCTGAATCTGAGACAGCCGCAAATCGGAAATCGAAAGATCCCCAGACGGTGCGGTTTCGTATACATATACGACTCGGGGGAATCACGGGCGGTATATGTGAGCCGTCCCCGTGCATTGGGGCGACCCAGAGGAGGGGCAACTAGATGGCAGACAACTATTGGACGTCGCTGACGACACACCGGATGACCCGGCGGAGCGCGCTCCGTGGTGCGGCTGTGGGGGTGGCCGGACTATCGGGAGCCGCGCTCATCGGCTGCGGCGGCGGCGACAAGAAGGAAGAGACGAAGCCAACCGCGAGCAACGCCGGCGGTACGGCCACCGCGTCGGCGCCCGCGGCGGCCCAGCCGAAGAAGGGTGGCCGCATCGCGCGCGCCCAGTCCGGCGACCCCAACACGTTCGACCAGCACGGGTCATCGACCACGCTGGTCAACCTGCCGTCGTCGCCGATGTTCAACACGCTCGTGCAGTTCGACCCGAAGGACTCGGACGAGAAGCCGGGCAGTATCATCCCGGACCTCGCGGACTCGTGGGAGGTCGCGAAGGACGGGTTGACCTACACCTTCAAGCTAAAGAAGGGCGTGAAGTTCCACGACGGCACGCCGTTCGTGGCCGGCGACGTCAAGGCGTCGCTGCAGCGCCAGATGACGCCGCCGAAGGGGCTGGTCCCATCACGGAAAGACCAGCTGAAGGTCATCAAGAGCATGGAGACGCCGGACGACTTCACGCTCAAGCTGACGATGTCGCGTCCCGCCTCGCCGCTCTCGATGCTGCCGATCCTGGGCCAGGGGTGGATGGC
>QZJI01000062.1 GCA_003599735.1 Dehalococcoidia bacterium
ATGCCGTTCCTCCCCTTTCGCATCGAATTCTCCGACCGTGCCATCGATGACCTCCACCGGCGGCTCGACGACACGCGGTGGCCGGACACCGGCTGGGACACGGGCTGGGCGACCGGGACAAACGACGGTGTCCTGCGCGACCTCGTGCGGTACTGGCGGAACGACTTCGACTGGACGAAGCAACAGGCCGCGCTGAACCAGCGTGCCCACGTCCGAGGCGTGGTCGACGGCGACGAGATGCACGCGATGCTGATGTGCGGTCCCGGGTCGGAGCGCCGTACGCCGGTGCTCCTGATCCACGGCTGGCCAGGCTCGTTCGTTGAGTTCATCGAGGCGGGGGAGCGGCTGTCAGAGGGTGTCGACGGCGCGCCGGGCTTGGATGTGATCGTGCCGTCGCTACCCGGCTTCGGGTTCTCAGACGTGCCTCGGGTGGCGGGGCTGCACCCGGGACGGATCGCGGAGCGGCTGCACCTGCTGATGCGGGAATTGGGCTACGAACGGTACGGCGTCCAGGGTGGTGACTGGGGCGCGATCATCGGTACCGCGCTCGCGCGGCAGCACCCGGAGGCGGTCATCGGCCTCCACCTGAACTTTGCCGCCGGCACGCCACCTCCACCTGAGGGCTCCCCGATGTCCGAGGCGGAGCAGGTGTATCGCGCGTTCCGTCAGCGGTTTGAAGTCGAAGAGACGGGGTATTCGCGTATCCAGGGCACCCGCCCGCAGACCCTCGGCTACGCGCTCAACGACTCCCCGGTTGGGCTGCTCGCGTGGATCATCGAGAAATTCTGGGCGTGGGCGGATCACGGCGACGACCTGTGGGATCGCCTCGACCGCGACCGGGTGCTCACCAACGTGACGCTCTACTGGTTGACGGGCCACATCCTCTCGGCCAGTCGGATCTACTACGAAATGTCCCACACGACTGAGCGGGTCATGGGCCACATCCCCGACGAGGTGCCAGTCGCCTACGCGAAATTCCCCGCCGAGCCATGGGCCGCCCCGCGCGAGGCGATGGAGCGCGTCGGGAGGCTCGTCCACTACTCGGAGCCAGCGTGCGGCGGCCATTTCGCAGCCTTCGAGGAGCCGGGGCTGTTCGCACAGGATGTAGCGTCATTCTTCTCCGGGTTGCGAGGCTGAATTGCCTGCCCCTCAGGGCGTCCGTATCCTGACCGCAGGTCGCGCCCTCGTAGCTCAGGGGATAGAGCACTGGCCTCCGGAGCCAGGTGCGCAGGTTCGAATCCTGCCGGGGGCACCATGACTTCCGCGATCGACCCAATCTATACCGAATCCGTCCCGAACCCGTGGTGGCTGCAGGCCACCATCTGGCTCGGCCCGCCCGCGACTCTGCTCGCGCTGGCCTCGGTCTGGCGCGAGGAATCCGGCATCGCGCGCGTGATAGGCGTGGTGCTCTTGCTCGCCCTTGGGGCAGGTTTGGTCGCCATCGGCCTGTGGCTAACCGCGCTCAAGATCGAGGTCACGCGTGAGGCGCTCCGCTACGGATGGGGCCCGCTGGGCGCCACCCGTTGCTGGCCGGATGTCCTTGACGCCGAAGTGGAGCCATACCGCTGGGCAACGTACGGAGGGTGGGGGCTGCGGCTCGCGACAGGGAAGCGGCGCGCCTACTCCGTCCCCGGGGTACGCTTCGGCGTGATGGTGCGGACACGCGACGGGAAGCGCACGCACCTCGCCAGCCGGCAGCCCGAGGCGTTGTGCGCCGCGATCCGTTCGATGGTCGCGACGCCGCCTGGCAATGTGCGTGGAGGAGATGAGTGACGAACGACCGGCACGACCGCAGGCAGCAGGAGAAGCTCCAGCGCCGACGCCAGCGCCGCGCGCAGCGTCAGGCGCCCGCTCCGGCCGCCGCTTCTGGCCCTGCCTTCGAATTCCCTGGGATCATGGGTTGGATGCAGCGCAACATGCGGGTGCTCTTCCTCGGTGGCATCGTGGTGCTCTTCCTGAGTCTGGGCGCGGGGACGTTCTTAAGCACAAACAGCAACAGCAAGCCGCGTCCGACCGAGACGCCGACGGCCACCGTCACGCCGTCCGCGACGGCCAGCGCAACCCCCACCGCTCCAGCGAGCCCCACGCCCCAGCGTACGTACAGCGCCGCACCGCCGATGACGATCGACCCGAATAAACAGTACGAGGCCGTGATCGCCCTCGAAAAAGGTGGCGAGGTCCGGATCGAACTACTGGCGAAGGATGCGCCCAAGACAGTGAACAACTTCGTCTTCCTTGCGAAGAATAGGTTCTTCGACGGGCTGACCTTTCACCGGGTGCTGCAGGACTTCGTCGCGCAGGGCGGCGACCCCTCAGGCACCGGTTCGGGCGGCCCTGGCTATTTCCTGGAGGTGGAGAAGAACACCGTCCCGCTGGACGCCGGGGTGATCGCGATGGCGAAGTCGCCCGCGGGGGTCTCTGGGTCGCAGTTCTTCATCACGCTGATGCCTCAACCAAGGCTTCAGCCGGACTTCACGGCCTTCGGTCGCGTCACCACCGGTATGGATATCGTGCGTCAGATCACGCTCCGGGATCCTTCGAAACCGAACCAGCCAAAGCCAGACGTGATCAAAAGCATCACGATCGTCGAGAAGGGATAGCCACCCCATGGCGAAGCAGTATGATGCCCCACCCCCGATGACTATCGATACCGCGAAAAAATACTCCGCGGTGATGAAGACTGATCGGGGCGATGTCAGGATCGAACTGTTGACGGACATTGCGCCGGCGACGGTGAACAACTTTATCTTTCTCTCACGTGAAGGGTTCTACGACGGCTGCACCTTCCATCGCGTGATCCCCGGCTTCGTCGCTCAGGGCGGCGATCCGACCGGAAGCGGCCGAGGTGGCCCCGGCTACCGCTTCAAGGACGAGCTTTCGCCGATGCCATACGTCCAGGGGATCGTAGGGATGGCGAACGCGGGCCCGAATACGAACGGTTCGCAGTTCTACATCATGCTGGGCGACGCGCCGCACCTGACGGGCCGGTACACCGCGTTCGGGAAGGTAACCGCCGGCATGGAGGCTGTCCTGGCAATCCGTCAGCGCGACCCAGAGCGTGATCGCGAGCCGGGCGACCGGATTGTCAGCATCACCATCATCGAGGAGTAACGCTCAACCAGTAGGGATACTCCCTACGGAAGACGGCTCCCATGCATGATGCAGCTACGGGGTGATCCGCCACACCCTGTCACGAAGCAGCCTTGAGTTCCTCACGGCGGCTTGTTCGTGGCGCCCCGCCGCTCTCGACCTCAACGGCACGGGCCCAAATCTAACCCAAATCTATCAAGATCTGGAAGCACTGGAGGCGCGCCTCGAATCGCCGACTATCGAAAGACCAGCGATTAACGAGAGGCGCGCTGGCGTGCCGCGGCGGAGGCTTTCCGCTCCACGTAGGCCATCAGCCCAAACGCGGGGACGAAGGCGGCAAAGGCGACGAGCGACCAGACGAACCAGCCGCCGATCAGCATGAGCAGGCCGATCGCTAGGGCGAACGACATACCCAGGATCGAGCCGATCCGAGCGACCAGGACATAGGGGGGGATTCCGTCTGGCATGTGGCTGCCTCAGATCGTAGCAGCGGGAGTATCCCAGGACAACGCGCGCGACCCACAGGTCGCGGAGCGCCAGATTGCGCTGCGCCCGATGTGGCGTGTCCGACGTGCCCTGGTCCTGATCACACTGACCGCGGCGTTGGTTGCCCCCGACCTCTTCCCCGTGTCGAGGGAGTTCATCGCCTGCATCCTGCTCTTTGCGATGCTCTCAGAGGTCGAGATCCTGATCGTGCCACGCTGCGCGGACAAGACGGAGTTGGGTACACGTCTCCTGTGGTTCCGTGTGGTGTACGTCGCCATCTTCACGGTCGCGTCCCCGGGGTTTCCGGCGCAATGGATGTACCCCACGATCATCGTGCTGCAACTGATCGCCTCGCCCGGACAATTCGGCGGGCGTGGCCTCTTCTTTCTGACAGCGGTCACCTCCGCGGCGTATCTCGCTGCTCCCCATCTCCCGGAATGGGGGCTGGATGTGCGCTGGTCGAACGCGCCCCCGCCCGCTCGTGCTAGTGCGGAGGTGTGGGGTGTGGCGTTGGGCGCGCTGCCCCTCATCACGCTGTCGCTCCACATTCGCCAGCAGCGTGTGGCGGCGATTCAGCGTGAACTGGCGGCCACGGTGGCCCGGCTCTCGGCGGCACAGGAGGACCTGGGTGCCTCCAAGGAACAGTTGGAGCGATGGAATCACGCGCTGAATGAGGAGGTCGAACGTCAGACAGGTGCGCTGGAAGAGCGCAACCGCTACCTCTCCATCGTGAACGCCGTCTCGTTCGCCCTCTCCGAGCCGATGGACGATCCCTCAGCACTCGAACGTGCCGCGCGACTGATCGCCCGACTTCTCGGCGCCCGTTCCGCGCAGGCCTACCACCTGCGTGGTGGCATACTTGGTGCGTTTCACCTCGTCGTGCCGGTAGACGCGGCCGACATTCACGCGCCACAGGTCCCTGAATCGATCATGCGGGCGGTCGCGGAGAGCGGACGGCCACTGTCGTCCGCGGACCCGGAATGTGCTGAGGTCCGTGCGGCGGTGGGTGAAGCATTCGCCGTGGTACCGCTGATCGCGAAGGGACGTCAGTTGGGGGCGCTCGCGCTTTCAGGGACAGGAGGCGAGTGGACAGATGCGGAACGTCACCTGCTCCTCATCATTGGCCGCGATCTGGGCGTGGCACTGGAGAACGCTGGCTTGTTCCGTGACGTCCTGGCGACGGCGCAGCGCGAGCGCCTGATTGCGGAAGTCGTCCGGATATTGACCGCCGACAATCCTGGCGGGCGCGCGGTGGATGCTGCGCTGGCGTTGTTGGCGGAGCAGACCGGTGCGGCCGAGGTGGTATTTCTGGCCGTCGACCGGTTTGGACGTCATGTCAGGGTGCAGTCATACGCGACCCGGCAGCCGGGCGGAGAAGTCTGGATCCGCGATAGCGGCCCGGCGTTGGCGGGTCTCGTCCGTGACCGTTCCACTGCACTCGTCCTCGGCCCCGCGGGGGAGAGTCCGCTGCCGGGTCGGCTGGCCGGCCTGGGGGCGGAGACGCTTGCGCTCATCCCGGTGATTGCGCGCCGGGTCGCTGATACTGCGGCAGAGAAAGGCGGCACGCAACGGCAACGCTCAATCGTCGGCGTGCTCGCTGCCGTCTCCCCCACCGGGGCAGGCTGGGACGAGGCGATGATCGACATCTACGTCCGAGGTGCCATGGCGCTGGCGCACCAGGTTGAAGCCACCGAGTTGCAGGCGCTCCAGCAGCAGCGCATTCAGGAACTGGCAGGCCTCGCGGAGGTCGCCCGTACCATGCAGTCGTCAGCGGACGCGGAGCGACTGCAGGCTGGGTTTGCGCAGGCGCTTGTTAGTCTGGTCCCGTACCGCCACGTCTACATCGCACAGCTGGACGAGACCGGTGTGCTAGCGCCCGTGCCCGTGTTCGGCGAGCGAGGCAAGCCGCTCCCGATACGCGCGCCGGACACACGAGATAACGCCCACTCATGGTTCGCCTTGCGAGGGCCGATGCGCTGGTCGTCCGGCGACCTGGCCCCCATGTTCGTGGATCCGGTCGCTCGTGGCGGTTTGGTCGTACCGATGCGGCCAAAGGGACAGATCCTGGGCGTGGTCGCCATCGACCTTGCGGGGGATCTGGACGATGAGCAAGTCCGGATCGTGGAACGCGCCGTTGAACAGCTGTCGCTCGCCCTGGACGGCGCCGCGCTGTACCAGCAGGCGACCGCTCGCGCGCAGCACATCCAGGCGCTGTCGAATCTCGCGAGGATTGTCGCCTCTGTTGTGAGCCTGCGGGAGGCGTTCGCCGCATTCGCGGAGGAGGTGCGCTGGCTGATCCCGTTCGACCGCGCCGGCATGCTGTTGATCGACGACGACGAACGGATCGTGGAACCCTACGCCACCTACCCCGAGCAAGAGACGGCGGCGCAGGCGGCATGGCTCGAGTCCTCAATCGTCTCGATCCCCGTCGCAATGGGCGGCGCCGTATCGATCCGCCGCGACGACCCGCAGTATGCCTACCTCGATTGGAGCGTCTTCGGCGATGATGCTGTGGAGGTAGCGGCCGTCCCGGTGCGCCAGGGTGCGCGCACGGCAGCGGTGTTCATCCTCGTGAATGTCGGATCAGCGCGGTACCGTACCGACGATCTGGATGCGCTGGAGGAAGTCGCCGGTTTGCTCGGCGTGACCATCGAGCGCCTGCGCCTGTACGAACAGGCCGCGTACGGCGCACGGCATGACCTGCTGACGGGGCTTCCCAACTACCGCTACTTGCAAGAGCGGATGGAAGACAATATCTCCGGGTTCAACGGCGTTGGTGAGAGCGCCGTGCTGGTCGTGGACATGGACAGTTTGAAGGCGTTCAACGACACGCTGGGCCACGAGGCTGGTGACCGGCTGATCCGCATCGTCGCTCGTGAACTGCGCGCCGCCTGCCGCGACCATGACTTCGTTGCCCGGACCGGCGGCGACGAGTTCGTCATGTTGCTGGAGGGTTCCGGGGTCGACGCCGCCGAATGGGTGGCGGAGCGTATCCACATGGCACTGGCGGAGGCACACCTCGAAATCGAAGGCTCGCCGACCCGTGTTGCTGTCTCCATCGGTATCGCCGTTGCGCCGTTGCATGGCACCTCTCCGGCAGATGTCCTCCACGCCGGCGACCAGGCTATGTACGAGGCGAAGTTCGCCGGCGGCGCGCGCACGCGTGTCGCGGAGGTCGAGGGCGAGCACACCATGGAGCGTGTCCCGGCGTACGTCCGCGCGCGCAGCGGCCGCCTGGTGGAGTCGATCGCGCGGGCGCTCCTCGCCGGCGCCACGGCCGAGGAACGCGCCGCGGCTGGCTTGGCACAGCACTGGGTCGTTTCCGCCGGGACGCGCATCAACCAGCGTCCCGGCGTCCTGACCCAGAGCCGGATGTTGGTCCCGCTCGCTTGTGCTGACCGGATCGAGTCGCCACAGCGTCACTCGGACAGCCGCCTGGCAGCCCACTTCGTCGGACAGCTGCGTAGCGAGTGGGAAGCGATCGAGACGGGCCGCTTCTGGGTGCGCTCGCTCATCCCGATGGCGGTCTCGGCGGCCTGGGAACGGAAGTTCCTGGGCACGCCGCTGGAAGATCTTGCCGTGCGAGTGGAGGCGCGGGCCACAGCGAGTGCAGGGACACCAGCAGAGGAGCCCTGGCTGGCGCTGGTGGCCGCGATCCGCGAGGAGTCGGGCGAGCGTCGAGGGCTGGACGTGTCCGCTGCGGCGTAGCACTCTGTGCCTTTATCCGGGGTATCGTCATCTCTCCACGACGCACCCGAGCCGGTGTTGCCTGATGATGTCCGTCTGGTTGCTGGACAGCGGTCCGCGGGTGAGAGGTCATTGATGACGACGTTCCTCTCCGTGCTTGCGGCCCTGGCCATCGGGGCGGGCGGCGCCGTCCAGTCGGCGATGCTGGGGGCGCTGGGCCGTGAGCGGACGCCGGTTGGTGCGGCGTGGGTGAGCGTGTGGGCGACGGTTGGCGGGCTGGCGCTGTTGTTGGCGATCCGAAGCCTGCGCGACGGAGATGCGCCCACACCCCCATTGCGCAAGCCGGAGCTGCTGGGCGTCCTGGCGCTCGTGTCCTTTGGCGTGCTGATGGTCGCTCTGCGTGGGTTGCCGTGGCACTTCGCGGTCACGGGCATGTTCGGCCTGGCATTCATTATCGGTGCCGGCGTGATTGTTCCAAAGATTGGCGTGGCTTTCTGGGTCGGAGGGACGCTCACGGGTACGCTGATCGCCGGTGTCCTCCTCGATCACGTCGGTGCCTTCGGGGCACCGGCGACGCCGGCCAGTCCAGCGCGCCTGCTTGGGGTCGGCCTGCTGGTTGCGGGATTGGGTATGATCCGCCGCTGATGCACGGCCTACGCCCGACACGCAACACCCCCTTCCCGCTACCATCCGGTTCATTGATAGACACATCTGCGGTCCTGAAAGTCATGGCCGATGCCCAGCGACCCCGTCCAAAAATTCGTGACCTCTCAGCGCATCCAGATCGCCTACTGGGACTGGGGGAACGAAACTGCCCCTCCCCTCGTGCTCGTACATGGCGGGCGCGACCATGCGCGCGCCTGGGATCGCATCGCTGAGGCGTTCCGCGACGAATACCATGTTGTTGCGCCTGACCTCCGAGGCCACGGCGACTCGGGCTGGAGTCCCGGTAGCGCCTATGGGCTGCCGGAGAACGCGCTCGACATCATCCGTGTGGTTGAGGAAGCCGGCACCCCTGCCCGCGTACTCGCGCACTCATACGGCGGTGCGGTTTCGCTCATCGCCGCGGGGACGTATCCAGAACATTTCACGGCACTCGCCATCATCGAAGGTACGCATTCGATGAACCCACGTGACGAGTCCGAGATGGGGCCGCACTGGATGCGGACCTGGGCCGACCGCGTCCGCTCATATGAGGCCTCTGAGCCGCGGGTCTACCCTGATCTGGAGACCGCCGAGAAGCGCGTCCTCGATGCGAATCCTCGTCTGCCTGCCGACCTTGTCCCGCACTTGACGGAATACGCGGTTCGCCCGGTGGATGGTGGATACGTCTGGAAATATGACTGGTGGGTCAACGGACGGACCTCAATGGAGATCCGCCGGGACGAGCAGCCTCGTTTCTGGGCGGCGATCGAGTGTCCGGTGCTGCTGCTGTTCGCGCGCGAGTCACGCGTCGGCCAGCGCCCGGACGCTGACCGATTCTTCAAAGACGCGCGCATCGCTTACATCGATGACGCGGGCCACTGGCTCCACCACGAGCAGCCCGAGGCGACCATCGCGCAGGTGCGTCCGTTTTTCGCGGCTGTCCCCTCGCGCTAATTCCGCCTTACCGCGAGCCGGTGGCGCCCGCTTCGCGGATGGCGTCACGCAGAAAGCGCAGGCTGTGCGTGGTGAACTCGACCATGTTCGCACCGCGATCGGATATCCCCGTCTCAATGACAGTGGTCCGGGACACCGGGCCCGCCACCCCGATTGTGGTGCGCCCAGCGGGGGCGCCGGCCCGGCCACCGGTCGGCCCGGCCAGTCCCGACTCCGCGATGCACCACGTGGTGCCGAGGCGCTGGCGCATCGACCCGGCGAGTGAGGCGAGCAACTCCGGCGTCGTACCTCGGTAGTTCGCATACTCCTCGGCAGGCACCCCGACGAGGCCCGTGCGGGACTTCAGCGTGTATACGACACCGCCACCGACGTAGTAGCGCGAAGCCCCCGCGACCCACAGCAGGGCCGCGGAGATCAGCCCGCCGGTGGTCGCTTCAGCAACGGAGATAGTCTCCTCGCGGTCGGTGAGCAATGAGGCAATCTCTTGCGCGAGGCTCTCTTGTTCGTCGGTCAGGAACGTGGTCACGGGACTCTCCCTTTTGATGCCGCAGGCGCCCGGTGGTGGTACGGCAGGGCGATTGTATTGACCGTTCCAAGCGACGCGGCTTCAGAAGATCGGAAAGGCGATCGAATCGATGAACGCATCGATTTCCGCCGGGCGGATCGGAGAGTCGTCGCCACGCCCGCCTCGGGAACGGTCTCTCCAGGAGCGCGGGTACTCGCCGTCCCCCGACAGTAGGTCGCTCAACTGACCTGCCCATTCGATCTGCGTAAGTCCCTGCAGCAGGGGATTGAGGGCGGGCGGGAGGTGCTCGACAGGTTCCCCACCGTCGAGGAAGGGCGCCAGGGCGAGCTGGACGCGCGCATGCACAGGTGCGATGTCGACGCGTACCGGCTGAAGATCGAGCCACGCGATGTGCCGTGCTACGAACGACAGCAGCCCCTCCTCCGTCTCGAACCAGAAGAAACCCCGCATGACTCCGCCAGCAGTGGGTGGGCCATCTCCCGAGACGCACATGCCCCAGCTCTTCGCGGTGGGAATGCGCGAAAGGGCGGCCTCCGACTCCGCTTCGCGCGTTGCTGAGTAGTGATCCATGCCGTCCTCCGTTCGTGCCCCGAATCTGACCGGATTCACTTCCGGAGTGATCGCGTCGATGCGCGCTACGGTAGGGGACAACAAAATTCGGTGCGGACACATCCAGATGCTTGGAGAGTTGACGAACGTCCTCGACGGGGAGGACGAACGGCAACGGGCCGGCGGCTTCGTCCTGAGTACACTCCCTGTGGGCGCCACCTTCCTTGAGCGCACGCAGCCGGAAGCAGGCTCAACATGGTCCGTGTGCGCTCTATCGCTGTCGAGCGTGATCGCCGAGCGTCGTTGCTCCGGAATGCGTGGTTACTGTGGGGGGTGACGGCGCTCGCATTCCTCTGGGGTGCCGCGTGTGGCGGTGGCAAAGAGGAACCGGCGGTCACTTCGACGCCCACCGCCTCGCCTCAGGCCGCGACGCCGACGCCCTCGCCAACTCCGGAGCCGAATAAGTTCGACACCAGCAAAGCGAGTGCGCTGGCGCACTCCAGCCTGCCCAAGCCCGCAGACCTCGGAGCCGGTTGGACGGTGGTTTCGCAGGACGACTTCACGCAGGAATCGCCGCCCTCGTCCGCCGCGTGCGCCCCGTCCGCGACGGCTCAGAAGGCGTTCGCGACGGCGCTGGAGACGAATCCTGCCGGACGCGCGAACGTCGAGATGGCGCGGAGCATGACCGACTCCGTCCTGCCTGCTTCAGGCTCGTTCCAGATATACATCTACTCGGACGCGAAGGCAGCGGCGGCTCCGTTGGCGGCGTATCGGACGTTGTATGAGGGAGACGCTTTCCTCAAATGCTTCGAGGAGATGACCGCCACGGCTGGCGCGACGGTGAAAGTGACCAAGGGCACGCCGTCTGTGGCCGCGCCAGCGGGCGGTGTTGCGGTCGCGTACGAGGTCGCAATCTCCGCCGGCAGCATCACCATGGCGATGCGTTTGGAGACCTACGCGTGGCCGTCGAGCAATGCGCTCGCGGGTGTGACTCTCTCCGGAGGGAAAGACGTGATCACCCCGGCGCTGGTCACCACGGCCATCACAAAAATGCAGGCGGCGATGGCGGCGGCGCGGTAACCGACAAGCCGCGCACAGCGCGCCGAACGAGGACGCCCGGAGGACTCCTCCGGGCGTCTCTGATGCGAAGGGCTAGCCGATCGCGCCCTTCGTCCGGAGCGCGGTGATCTCGTCCGCGGTATAGCCCGCGGCCGCGAGGATAGCGTTGGTATCGCGACCGAGCGGGGGTGAGGCGCTCCGGGCGGTCGGCGGCGTAACGCTCATCTTGTGCGGCGGCGAGACCATCGTCTGCGGGCCGGAGAGGTCATGTTCGAGCGCGACAACGTAGTCGTTCTCGATGATCTGCGGGTGTTGATCAAGTTCCTCGGTGAAATTGAGTTCACCACAGGGGACGCCGGCGGCTTCGAATTTCTCGACCCAGTAGGCGCTGGTCTCCGCGGCGATCATCTTCTCGACGCGTGCCGTGAGCGCATTACCGGCCTCGATGGTTTCCGGATCACGCGGATTGTAGGCAGGGTCGTGGTCACGGCGGTCGTACTCGATGCCAAGGACATCACGCATCTTCTGTCGGAGAGAGAGTGAGAGGTTGCCGACGGCGATGGCGCCGTCCTTGGTGAGATAGTTGCGATAGTAGATGTTGCCGAGCTGGGCGACAGCGAGGCGTGCCTGGCGGCGCTGGACGATCTGGGCGTAGCCCTCGCCCCGCTCACGGGCCGCCTTGAGGTCTTCGAGGAACGCCGTGCGCACGAGGACGTCCGCCGCCGGCAGCGACATAAAGGAGCCGCCGAGAAAATTGAGGGCGTTGACGAGGAGTGAAGTCTCAACGAGTTGGCCTTCGCCGGTCATCGCCTTGTGATAGAGCGCGGCGCAGGTACCCCACGCGATGGCATAGCCGGTGGCAAAATCAGCAGTGGCGGTGCCGCCGGGCAGGACAGGGTTCCCGTTCTCATCGAAGCGTCCGCCGGCAGCTGTGAAGCCTGAGACACCTTGGGCGACAATGTCGTAGCCGGGCTTCATGGCCCAGGGGCCCTTGCGGCCGAAGGCGGTGGAGTCGACGTAGATCAGGTCGGGCTTAATGGCGCATAACGTCTCGTAGTCGATTCCGAGGCGGGCAGGGACATCTGGGCGGTAGTTGCTCACGACCACATCGACATCCCGGACGAGGCGGTGGACGATCGCCTGCGCCTCGGGAGTGGTGAGGTCGAGGGCGATGGATTGTTTGCCGCGGTTGAGCGACTGGTATGTCTTGGATTCCAGCGGCATGAACATCTGGTAGACGCGCCATGGCTCGCCGCTGAGCGGTTCGACCTTCATCACCTCGGCGCCCTGGTCGGCGAGTAGCATGCAGCCGAGCGGGCCAGCGATGATCTGGGTGAACTCTAAGATGCGGACACCCTCGAGCGGGCCGAACGCCCCCATATGTATCCCCCTTGTCGTGTTGCACAGATCGGTGAGGCTCGCGACGGGGGGACGGTATCACGAAGCCTGTTCACGCCCGCTCGACCTCGCGTGAATGAGCCGCGTACCGGTGTGATGAGGAGACGATCGGCCGAGTGACCAGAGATGATCCAGCAGGAGTGAGAACCGAGGAAGTGATGGTCGGGGCGCGCAGATTCGAACTGCGGGCCTCTGCGTCCCAAACGCAGCGCTCTGCCAGGCTGAGCTACGCCCCGATGTCCCAGGCGCCGGCGGAGGATACCGACCGTCACCGCGCGGCTTCAGCCCACCCGCCTGCTCGTTTGAGTGGGGTGTCTCGGCCGGATTCCATCTTATCCGCGGATCCGCCAGCCCGCGTGGCCTTTGTCAGATGCGAGTACAGAGATTCCTCGTATGATTCCCGAGGCCGGGAGGCTTAAGCCAAGGGAATCGACATGCTGCGTATGGTTCCGCGCTCTTTGCGAATCTGGGTGGCGCTAGGCGTGACCCTCGTGGTCACGGCGTCGCTGGTGATGGGCCCCGGACAACCGGCAAGTGCCCAGTTGGTGCCTGGTGACGGCGGCGGTGGCGGCGCTATTGGGCCGACCGCGACGGCGACCGCTTCGCCAACGCCGTCCGTCACGGTCACAGTTCCTGCAACCCCAACATCGACCGCGACAAGCAAAATCCCGACCCCGCCGTCTGGTGAGTGCCATCCGTGGTGGCAGTGTGTGACGACGACCTCGTGCGATGGACCGTGTACGACCGCCATAGCGACATGCGTGGGGCCCTGTACCACCACCACGAGCCCGCCGGCCTGCGTCGGCCCATGCACGACTACGACATCGACCTCATGCGCGGGGCCGTGTAGCACGACGACTACGACATCGACCTCATGTGTCGGCCCGTGTGCCTCGACGACGCCCCCGACCACCTGTGAAGGGCCGTGCACCACCACTACAACACCGACCTCCTGTGCCGGGCCGTGTATCACCACGACCGCAACGACGTGTACCGGCCCGTGCGTCACGACGACCACGACCTCGACCGGGTGTGTTGGGCCGTGTGTCGTTCCTCCCATGCCGACACCAACGAGGACGCCGACCCCGACGCCGACACCGGTTGGGACGCCGACCCCCGCGGGGACGCCGGTGCCGGCGGGGACGTCCACCCCACCGACCTCAACGGGATGCGTGGGCCCGTGCGGCGCGACAACGACGACGACATGCACCGGGTCTTGTACCGCCAGCATGGTGGCGGGGGTCGTTGACCAGCAGTCGCGTGTGACCCCTCGCCCTGCCGCGACCGGCATGGGGGTGGGGGGGGATTCGAGTTCGATCCTGCCGCTGGCGGGCCTGATCCTGGCTGCTGGGAGCGCGACCGGGGTGGGGGCATACCTGGTGCGCCGCCGGGGTTCCGAGCGGTAGCGAGGTCGCGCGGGGTTACATCGACGCGATGGTCGCGCTCTCCAGCAGTGCGTTCACCCGCCGTCGTAGCCCCTCTGATCCTTCGTAGTACCGGTCAATGAGCGCTGCGGTTTCCGGAGTCAATTCCAGGTGCCGGCCCGTCGAGGTGGCAAACCCGAGTGTCCGTGCGGCCAGTGCGCCATCACGCAACGAACCAGTGAGCCCCGCGCGCTTGCCTTGTGCCAGTCCGCCGATCGCATCGACCAGGGGCTGCGGTAGCCGCCAGGCGCGGGCCAGCGCCACGCTCAGATCCAGAGCGGTATAACCGAAGGCTGATCGCTCCACCTCGTGCCAGGGGACGCCACCCCGCAACTGGATACCCCGGACCGCCTCCAGCCCGGCCGGGTCGTCCTCTTCGAGGATCAGCCGCCCGACATCGTGGAAGAGCCCGGCGGCAAAGGCATACTCGCGCCCCTCGACGCGCCGTGCATACGCCAGGGAGGTCGTGACGAACGAGACGGCGATCGAGTACCGCCAGAACGCGAGGTAGTCGAGCACCCTTGTCTCGATCGGGAGCGCCTTCATTGCCGTGATCAACAGGGCGGCCGAATGCACCCGACGGAACCCGATCTCCGCGAGCCCTTGTTCGAGAGTGTGTTTGACTGTGCGCTCGCGCCACGGGCCATCGGCCCGCGAAACGTCGGCAAGACGACGTTCTAGGTCTGCGTCCAACCGGATGATCGCGGGAAGCACCGTCATCGCACCGGGCAATGACTCGTTCACGCTGAGCAACTCGTACATCACCGCGGGCATCGGGTGCCTGACGGCAGCTCGTGCCGCGACATCTGCGACCGACAGGGCCATGGTCTGCTCGCTTCAGGTGCGAAGGCATGGATCGACCTTGGGTCAGCCGCCACCTGACGAAAGCGATCATAGTGAGGAAAGGGTGGGTTTTGTGAATCCGCTGAAAACTGTTGTTAGGTTGGTCAGAACCGTGATAATTGTCTGGGCGTCCGCATCAGTCCGTCTTGCCTGCGCGGTACAACCCCGGAGCGGAGCCATTCGGCAAAGTCGGGCGCGGAGGCGGACATTGACTGGAGAGCCTCAGG
The DNA here is from genome assembly GCA_003599735.1 of Dehalococcoidia bacterium. Classification (GTDB taxonomy): domain Bacteria; phylum Chloroflexota; class Dehalococcoidia; order UBA2979; family UBA2979; genus SURF-43. The sequence continues at coordinate 14,889 of QZJI01000062.1, forward strand.
TCCTCGGGCTCGCGTGTCAGATCGCTCACAGACGAAATGGTCTGCGCTTACGCGATGGTCAAACTTTCCAGCAGCGCGTTTACCCGCCGGCGCAAGCCCGCGGGCCCATCGAAGTAGCGGTCGATCAGTGCGCCGGCCTCCGGGCTCAGTTCCTGGCGTCGTCCGGTCGATGTGGCGAATCCCAACATGCGTGCGGCCAGCGCGGCATCTCGCAGCGAACCGGTCAGCCCCGTGCGGTTCCCCTGCGCCAGGCCACTGATTGCGTCGACGAGTGGTTCAGGCAGCTGCCAGGCACGGGCGAGCGCCACGCTCAAGTCAAGAGCGGTGTAGCCGAATGCTGATTGCTCCGCCTCACGCCACGGAATCTCACCGCGCAACTGGACAGACCGCACGATGCTCAACCCGGCCGGATCGTTCTCCTCGAGGATCAACCGCCCAACGTCATGGAAGAGCCCGGCCGCGTACGCGTACTCGCGGCCTTCGACGCGCCGTGCGTACGCGAGGGAGGTAGTGACGGTCGCGACGGCGATCGAGTATCGCCAGAAGTCCAGGTAGTCGAAGACTTCCGTCTCGATCGGGAGCGCCTCCATCGTTGTGATCAGTAGCGCGCTCGAATGCGCGCGCCGAAATCCAACCGCGGCGAGACCATCCTCTAGGCTGCGTTTGGCTGTGCGTTCGCGCCACGGGCCATCGCCGCGCGACACGTCCGCAAGCCGCTTCTCGAGGTTTGAGTCGAGCCGGATGATCGTCGGAAGTATGGCCAGCGCATCCGGCACCGCCTCGTTCACGCCAAGAAGCCGGTACATGACCGCAGGCATGGGATGCTTGGTGGCGGCATTTGCCGCGACTTTGGGAACCGACAACGACAAGGCGGTCGACATGACCAAGCTCACTTCGGGCGCAGGTTCACGGGCCGGCTGACGGTCCGTTGCTCACCCTCACGCTATTGATCATAACGTGTTAGCTCGGGCAACTGTTGGGGTTCAACCTGACAGATCGGCCAAGAGTGGCGAGCGTATCTGTTGGCTGGATGGCGTTCCGCGCATCGTCGCGCAAGGGAGATGTCTCACTAGTCGTGCCGCCGGGCCACGCCGCGGATCTCGTCGAGGCTCTTGAGGCCTTCGGAGGTGCACCACGCATCGAGTTCGTCGAGGATGCGCCAGGGCGCGGAGGGGTCGAGGAAGGACGCCGTGCCGACTTGCACGGCGGATGCGCCCGCCATGATGAACTCTACAACATCGGTGCCTGTCATCGCGCCGCCCGATGCGACAACAGGGAACTCCACCACGGAGGAGGCGAGGTAGACCTGCCGCAGCGCGATTGGCTTGATTGCGGGGCCGGAGAGCCCGCCGAAAATATTGGCCAGGATGGGGCGGCGTTGCTTCACGTCGATCGCGAGGGCCGGCACCGTGTTCATCACAGTGATCCCCTGCGCGCCAGCTTCCTCGACCGCGCGTGCGATCGGGCGGATGTCGTTCACGTTGGGGGTCAACTTCACGAGGAACGGCAGCGAGGTGTTCGTGGCGACCTCGCGGACGACGGAGGCGGCCGCGCGCGGGTCCTGCCCGAACTCAATCCCGCCCGCCTCGACGTTCGGGCAGGAGACGTTTACCTCGAGGCCAGCGACGCCGGGGACGCCGTCGAGCCGCGCGGCGAGCGTGCCGTATTCCTCCAGCGTCTCGCCCATGATGTTCACGAGGACAGGGACGGACCACTTCTCCCAGACCGGAGCGATCTGCGAGATGAGGGCGCTGACGCCGATGTTCTGGAAGCCGATCGCGTTCATCATTCCCGCCGCGGTCTCGACGGTGCGCGGGATGCCGTTGCCGCGCCGTGCCTTCAGCGTCGTCCCCTTGGAGACGAGCGCGCCGAGATGTTCGACGTCGTAGTGCTTGGCGATCTCCAGGCCGTTGGAGAAGGTGCCGGACGCGGTCATGATCGGGTTACGCAGGCGTAACTCGAGCTTGTGGTGCGGGGCGAGGTTGACGCTCAGGTCCACCGCACATCCCTTCGTCCGGTCGGGCGTGTCCATCATACCGGCGCGCGTCGCACTCAGATCTCCGGACGTGGAAGAGGGGCGCCCAGCCGGGCGCCCCTCAGTGGTCTCGTCGGAGGCGAGAGGACTTACGCCTCGTCCGCCAGGGCGACCTCGGTGATCTTCGAGGAGCGCCATCCGCCACGGTTGAGGTCGCTGCGGAGGGTGTTGGTCTGCTCCCACATCACGGAGTCGTTCGAGTTCGAGAACGAGCGGCGAGTACCGCAGCGCTTGCACACGCCGAGGCTTTCACGCCCGTTGGGGGTCTCGATCGCCCAGTGGTGGACGCACTTCGGGCCACTTGCCGGCGTCTCCGGCTGCGGAGCCGCGACGGGCTCCTGGGGCTTCACGTTTGCTGTGCGACTCATCGTCGTCTCTCTTCCCGGTCACGGCACCCATCGGGGCGCAGCCTGCCGTCACCTTCACATTCGTCCTCGCACGGGCGACCCGCCGAGGCGCCGGTGCTGCACCGGCTTCGGAGTTGGATCATCGCCTCGCATCGACCAATGGTCAAACCTTTTTGTGCTAAATAAGTGTAAAAGTGATTGAATCATCGGGAAAGGAGGTTCTGGCACTCTTGTCAGGCTGGGTAGGGGCGGGATTCAGGCCGATAGGCCGTACCGGGGCGCCCGCTATACTCGGAGGACGCCCGGTTTCAGCCCGGCGGGTGACTCCACCCCCCGCTGACCGTGGTAGCAAACAGAACGCTGGCGAGCCGGGCAAGGTTCCCTTCGCGCCTCCGGCGCGTGGTTCCGCTCCGCTTCCCTGCCCGTAAGGAATGGCGAATTTGGCTGATCAGAACGCCGTGCTTGCGGCGCTCCGGACCGTGAACGACCCGGAACTGCACCGCGACATCGTTTCCCTGAACATGGTGCGTGACCTCGCCATCGAGGGCTCTACCGTCCACTTCTCGGTGATCCTCACCACCCCTGCTTGCCCGCTGCGTGAGACCATCGACCGCGACGTCCGGGCGGCCTTGAGCGGCATCGGCGTGAACGACGTCCAGATCGACTGGGGCGCGGAGGTGCGTACTACCAGCCGCCCGGACGGTCCCCGCAAGATCGAGGGCGTCCGCAACGTGATCGCCGTCGCCTCCAACAAGGGCGGGGTGGGCAAGTCCAGCGTTTCGGTAAATCTTGCCGTAGCGCTCGCCAGCCTCGGCGCGCACGTCGGACTGCTGGACGCCGACATCACCGGCCCGAACATCCCAACGATGCTTGGTATTGAGGGCGGCCTCCAAGCCTCTGGCCAGAACGGGCTGCAGCCCGTCGAGACGTACGGCATCAAAGCCGTTTCGATTGGCTTTGTCCTTCCGAAAGGGACGCCGGTTGTTTGGCGCGGACCAATGATCGGCACCGGCGTCCGCCAGTTGATGCATGACGTGGACTGGGGTGACCTCGACTACCTCGTGATCGACCTACCGCCGGGCACTTCGGATGCGTCAATGAGCATGGCGCAGGATGCGCTGATCGCTGGCGCCGTGATCGTGTCGACGCCCTCGAAAGTCTCGATCGAGGATGCTCAGAAGGCGGTCGCGATGTTCGACCGGCTGGGCATCCCCGTCTTCGGGATCGTCGAGAATATGAGCAGCGATATCTTCGGCCGCGGTGGCGCCCGCCAGGCGGCGGAAGACCTCGGTCTCGAATTCCTCGGCGAGTTGCCGCTGGACGTGCGCATCCGCGAGGGCGGCGATGGCGGCGTGCCAGTTGTCGCGGGGCACCCGGAGTCCGAGATCGCCGAGTCCTTCTTCCACCTCGCCGAGCAAGTAGCAGCCCGTTGCTCCGTCCTTCAGTTCGCCGGTGAGGCAGGTGTCCGATGACCCATGAGATGTTTGTTGCGCTGGCGGCAGCCGATGAGGGAACGCCGGGGCGCACGCGCTCGACGCTTGCTGGCTCGATGATCGCCGGGCGTCGCCGCCCCGGTTCCGCGGACAAGCCCATCGCCGCACCAGCCGCGACGGCGAAGCCCGCCGCGAAGCCGCGCCGCGCGGCGGCGAAGCCTGCCGCGGACAGCGAAGAGCGCCCCGCGCGGACCCGCCGTCCGCGTGTCGCCGCCGTCGAGACGCCCGCTGAGGTCGCCCCTGTCGCTGAGGCCCCGGCTACCGAAGAAGCGGCGGCGCCAACGGTCACCCGCCGCCGGCGCACCACGCGTACTGCGGATGTCGCAGCGCCGGCTGCTCCGACCGCGGTCGAGGCCGTCGCGGATGCTCCGCACGTCGTTTCACGCCGCCGCCGTCGCACGGACGACGCGCCCGCCGAGGTCACGGCCGATCAGCCTGCTGGTGAGCCCTCGACCGCGGCGCCGGTCGCCGTCCCTTCGACCGGCCTGCCGGACGGGACGGCGACGGAGATCGCGCGTCTCCGCGCGCTGGTGGAGGCGCAGCGCGTCACGCTTGCGGAATTGAAGGCGGGCATGCTGACGCTCGCCCAGCAGGTCGACAAGAGCGGGCACCGCCCGCGCCTCGCCGTCTTCGTGGATGTGCCGAACCTCATGTACGGGGTGGAAAACGGACGCACCGTCCACATGGGACGGCTGCTCGACATGCTGCGCGAAGGCCGTGAACTCGTGCGCGCGACAGCCTACTGCCCGATCTCGGACGACCCGCGTGAGCCGGTGCAGCAGCAGAAGTTCGTCGCACCGTTCGTCCCGTATGACTACCGGATCGTGACGAAGCCGCTGAAGCGGTTTGCGGACGGCTCGATCAAAGGCAATTTCGACGTCGAGATGGCGATCGACATGGTGCATATCTCCGAGCGGGTGGACATCATCGCCATCGTCTCCGGAGACGCCGATTTTGCCCGTGCGGTCGAATCCGTGCAAGGCGAGGGCGTCCACGTTGAGGTAGTCGCGTTCCAAGGGTCGACGTCGCTGGAGATGCGGGCGCTGGCCGACCGCTACCTGCAGTTGGACCGCCACGCGGAATGGCTCGTCTCGTAGCGCCAGCCGGGGCTTCCTGATCGGGAAAGGTGTATCGATCTGAGCCGCGAGACTCAGATCATGTGCATCGGGGCGCTCAACTGTCAGGTTGGGCTATGAGGTCGGGCGGTGGACTTGACCGTCTACCGCTCGTCTTCGTCGCCGCGCAGCAGCCACTCGCGTTCGCGGCGTGTGGTCTTCGGTCCGCCGCTGGCAAGGGCGGTCCCGCTGGTGACAGCGGCGACGAACGCTCCGCCCAGCAAGCCAAGACCGAGGCCGAACAACCAGCCGAGGAAGCGCGGCTCTACATCCCAGACGTACTCGCCTGTGAGCAGTCCGATCACGGCGCCGCCGTACACGATCAGGTGGTGTGGCTGGACGTAACGCCCCATAGAAGCCTCCTCAGTCAGGCGGCTCTAACCGTACAGGTCGCGCAGGTCGAACATCGGGCCGTCGTGGCAGACGAGGCGAACGCCGCCGCGCTTTGGGAAGACCGCGCAGGAGTAGCAGATGCCCAGGCCGCAGGCCATGCGAGCTTCCAGCAGGCCCTGTACCGGCTTCCGCAACCCGGAATCCGCGGCGACTCGGTAGAGTGCCTCGAACATCGCGTCCGGGCCGCAGGCGAAGGCCTGGTCGCACCAGGAGAGCAGCCGTTGGAACGGCACGGTCACGCGGCCCGGCTCGCCGAGCGATCCGTCCTCGGTGGCAACGACCAGTTCGACCTCCGGTGGCAGCAGGTGGGCAGGGAAGATCTGCGGCGTCCCGCGCCCGCCGAGGACGAGCGTGACCTCACGCCCTTCGCGGACGAGGTCGTCCGCCAACCAGATCAACGGTGCGTTGCCGATGCCGCCGCCGACGAGCAGCATCTTTTGCACGCGTTCACGCACCTCGAACCCGCGCCCCAGCGGGCCGACGACACGGACCGCGTCGCCCTCGCGACGTCGGGCGAGCCAGTCAGTGCCGCGGCCGACGAGGTCGAAGAGCAGCGCGAATTCGCGGCGTCCGTCGGGGGTCACGCGGCGGCGGTGGATCGAGATCGCGCGGCCGAGCAGCGGATCCCAACCCTCGCCGCAGTAGGCCATGACGAATTGGCCAGGCGTCGCGGAGACGAACGCCCCCGGCTCGACCAACCAGAGGATGTGGGTGTTGCCGTAGAGCCGCTGCGACTCCGTGACTTCGATGGTGTACGACTTCACGCGTTCCCCCCGAGCAGGATCGTGCCAACTTCCGCCAGCGAGTCGACGACGTGCGTGGCGCCTTCGGCGTGGAGGTGGGCGGCAGTGCGCGCACCGGTGATGCCGATCACATAAGCGAGGCCCGCGTCGCGGCCGCAGTTCATGTCGTATTCGGTGTCGCCGACCAGGGCGGCCTGGCCAGGCAGGGTATCGAGGGCGCGCAATGCGAAGAGGGCGGCCTCAGGGTGCGGTTTTGGGTGGTTAGCCGTGTCACGCCCGACGACCGAGCCGAACCGGCCGTCCCAGCCCTGTACGGTCACCATCAACCGCCCGCCATACTCGTTCTTATTCGTAACGACGCCGAGGGCGATTCCGGCGGCGCCCATTGCCTCGATGAGATCGTGAGCGCCGGGGTGCGCGGGGGTGCGCTGGATGTACTCGGTGTAGTAGAGGTCCTGGTAGGTCGTGTACATCGCCTGCGCCTCGTCTGGGCTGGCGCTAGTGACCTTCCGGGCAACCATGTCCATCGGCGGGCCGATGAGCGGGATGATCTCCGCCGGGGTCACGCGGTGGCCGTGACGTCTGAACGCTTCCACGGTCGCCTCCGCGATTGTCGCGAACGAATCGACGAGCGTGCCATCAAGGTCGAACAGCGCGGCGTGTACGCGAGGCGGCATGGCGGACATCAGCGGTGCTCCAGCGCAATCGTGGACGGGTCGCGGTATTCGCTCAGCGGGCGCACTTCATACGAGCCGGGGCTAGCGAGCGACGCGACGGCGGCGCGCGCCGTGTCGATCGAGGTAAAGCAGGGGATGCGCGCCTCGGTTGCCGTGCGGCGGATGTGGAAACCGTCGCGCCGGACGTCCGCGCGTCCGCCTTCGAGGGTGTTGATGACCGCCTTCACGATGCCGTCGCGGATCACGTCGACGACATTTGGGTGGCCCTCGTTCAGCCGTTTCGACACGGTCTCCGCGGGGATGCCGAGCGAGTGGATGAGGCGGGCGGTGCCGGGGGTGGCATACAGGGCGCAGCCGGCCTCGTGCAGCGTCCGGATCAGCAGTTCCGATTCATCCTTTGTCTGGTCAGAGATCGAGAGCAGAAACGGTGTGCCGGGGCGGATCTCGAGGCCGGAGGCGATCATCGCCTTGCGGACGGCCGGTTCGAAGGTGTAGTCGACGCCCATTACCTCGCCGGTGGATTTCATTTCCGGGCCGAGGAAGGTGTCGACGTCGACCAGCTTCGACATGGAGAACACGGGCGCTTTCACGGCGACGAGCGGCTGCTCCGGCCAGAGCCCGCCGGCGTAGCCCTGTTCTCGCAGCGAGCGTCCGAGCATGATGTTCACGGCGATCTGCACCATCGGCACGCCGGTCACCTTTGACAGGAAGGGGACGGTGCGCGAAGAGCGCGGGTTCACCTCGATGACGAAGACGCCAGGCCCGGTAGGCTGGGCCGCCGGTGCGATGACGAACTGGACGTTCATCAACCCGCGGACATTCATCGCCAGCGCCATCCGCGTGGTGTAGTCCACCACGGCGGCACGCTGTTCTTCGGTCATGTACTGCGGTGGGTAGACCGCCATCGAGTCGCCGGAGTGCACGCCCGCGCGTTCGATGTGCTCCATGATCCCCGGGATCAAGACGTCCACGCCGTCGCAGATCGCGTCGACCTCGACCTCCGCACCGAGGAGGTATTTGTCGATGAGGACGGCGCCGGTGTTCTCCGCGAGCGCGGCGCCGAAGAACCGCCGGAGTTCCTCGGCGTCCTGGACGACCTCCATCGCACGGCCGCCCAGGACATAAGAGGGACGGACGAGCACGGGGTAGCCGATCGCGTTCGCCGTCGACAGCGCGTCCTCGATGGTGGAGACGGCGGAACCTGGTGGTTGCGGGATGTCGAGGCTGGTGAGGATCGTACCGAAGCGGCCACGGTCTTCCGCGAGGTCGATCGCGTCGGCGGAAGAGCCCGCGATCGGGAGCGCGGCGTCCGCCAGCCGTGGCGCGATGTTTACCGCGGTCTGGCCGCCGAACTGCACGATGGAGGCGGGCGCTTCGCCGTCCTCGCCGGCCTCGTTCGCCAGCAGATCGCGGATCGACTCTTCATCCAGCGGCTCGAAGTAAAGCCGGCTGGAAGTATCGAAGTCGGTAGAGACGGTCTCCGGGTTGGAATTCGCCATGATCGCCTGCACGCCAGCCTGTTGTAGCGCGCGCGCGGCACGGACGGAGCAGTAGTCGAACTCGATCCCCTGGCCGATGCGGATCGGGCCAGAGCCGATCACCAGCATACGGTCGAGGCCCGAGGGAGGGGCCTCGTTCTCCGCCTCGTACGTCGAGTAGAAGTATGGCGTAACGGCGTCGAACTCGGCGGCGCAGGTGTCCACCATCTTGTACGCGGGGCGGATGCCCCACTCCTCACGGGCGGAGCGCACGCGCTCGGGGAGCCAGTCGGCGAGCGTCGCGATCTCGCGGTCGCCGAAGCCGAGGCGTTTCGCCTGGTGGAGCAGGGTGGGTGTCAGCTCGTCATGGAGGAGGACACGCTCCATCTCGACGATGCGGGCGAGCCGTTCGACGAACCATGGGTCGATACCGCTGCGTCGCGAGATCTCAGCAAGGGGCATGTCGCCTCGGATCGCGGCCAGCACCGCCCAGATCCGTTCGTCGGTCGCATCCAGCGGCGGTTCAGAGGTCCATTCTGGTTTCTGCCAGAGGAGCGAACGCCCGCCAACCTCCAGCGAGCGGATCGCTTTTTGGAGGGCACCCTCGAAGGTGCGGTCGATTGCCATGACCTCACCAGTGGCCTTCATCTGGGTGCCCAGGCGGCGGTCGCCGGTACCGAATTTGTCGAATGGCCATCGCGGGATCTTCACCACGACGTAGTCGAGGGCAGGCTCGAAGGCGGCGGTCGTCTTCTCGGTGACGCTGTTCTGGATTTCGTGCAGCGAACGGCCGACGGCGATCTTCGCGGCGACACGCGCGATCGGGTAACCGGTCGCCTTCGAAGCGAGGGCGGAGGAGCGGGAGACGCGCGGGTTCACCTCGATGACGTGGTAGGGCAGGCGGGCGGCGGAGCCGGAACCCGCCCATGGCACCACGTCCGGGCGTGGGGCGAGCGCGAACTGGACGTTGCAGCCACCCTCGATGCCGAGCGCACGGATGATCTTCAGCGCGCTGTTCCGAAGCATGTGGTATTCGCGGTCGGAGAGCGTCTGCGAAGGCGCGACGACGATCGAATCGCCAGTATGAACCCCCATTGGGTCCAGATTTTCCATGTTGCAGATGACGATGCAGGTGTCGTTCGCGTCCCGCATCACTTCGTACTCGAGCTCCTTCCAGCCGAGGAGGGACTGTTCGACGAGCACCTGGCTGATCGGGCTGGCCGAGAGGCCGTTCTTGACGATCCGTTCGTACTCCTCATGCGTGTGGGCGATACCGCCGCCCGTACCGCCGAGGGTGTAGGCGGGGCGGATCACGGCAGGGAGCCCCACGACGTCGAGAGCGGCGACGGCTTGTTCCCAGGTTTCCACGATTTCGGAAGCCGGTGTCGGCTCGCCGATTTCGGTGAGCATGTCGCGGAACATCTGACGGTCCTCAGCCAATCTGATCGTGCGGATGCTCGATCCGAGGAGGCGGACGTTGTATTTGTCGAGAATGCCGGCCTCGGCGAGGTCCATGGCAAGGTTGAGGCCGGTCTGCCCGCCGAGCGTTGGGAGCATCGCGTCCGGGCGCTCGCGGGCGATGATCCGCTCGATGACCTCGACTGTGAGAGGTTCGATGTAGACGACGTCCGCGACTTCTTCGTCCGTCATGATCGTGGCCGGGTTGGAGTTGACGAGGATGGAGCGGATGCCCTCCTCGCGCATCGCCTTGCACGCCTGCGTGCCGGCGTAGTCGAACTCCGCAGCCTGGCCGATGACGATCGGCCCGCTCCCGATGATGAGGACGGAGCGCGGCTTCGGCGGGCGTGCGAAATCTCCCGACGCGGCCGTGGCGGGGATGGCGTCAGGAACGCTGGTCAGTTGTGGTACCCCTTGCGGTGGTCGTCGCCCAGCATGGGTATCTCGGCGACGACATCGAGATCTTCGTAGTGGTTGTGCGGTTGGATGGGCATCCGCGCCATCTTGAGGTGGGTGAGGGCGATGTCGCCGACCACAAGGTCACGGAACGGCTCCAACGTCTCGACCACGCGCTCACGACTGCCGCGGCCAGTGAAGTAGGCGATGTCCACCTGCGGGATGAAGCGGTCACCTTCCGGGGTGACCAGTGGGTCTTCCTTCATCACATCGTTGACCTTTGGGACACCGAGGCGGGCCTGCCGGCGCGCCTCGCGGTACATCCTGCCGTCGTCCACGCCGAGGTAGACCCGCTCGCCTTCGGCGACGGAGAGACCGCCGAGGTGCAGGGTGGTAGGCGGGATGCGGCGGAGGCGGGGTGCGGAGTTGGCGTAGAACGACTCCACCTGGCTCCACATGATGTCCGCCGCGCGCAGGAAGCCGATGCGGCACCAGGTCAGGTGCAGCCACGGCACGGGGGCGAGTTCGACTTCTTCCATGGCGGCAAGGCGGTCGAACAGCGGCTGGAGTACCTCGAACATGGCCGGGGCCTCGATACCGAGCGGCTGAATGTATTCGACGGGCACCTTCCAGTTGAAGGATCGCTGCTCCCAGAGCTCCCAGTAGTCCGGCAGCGGGCCACGCTGGCCGAGGAAGTCGGTCCAGTCGCGCTCGCGCGCCTCTGCGTATTCCGCCGCCACCGCGCTCGTGTCCGTGGTCATGGGCGGTCGGCCTCCTGGTAGATCGGCAATTCGAAGGATGTACCGGGGTTGAAGAGCGGGACAAGCGCGCCGATTGAAGAGAGGTAAGAAAGCGCCGGCTCGTTGTTTTCCGGCAGGCGTGCCCGGATGCGCTTGTACCCCCTTGTGCGCGCGAACGCCAGGCATTCTTCCGCGAGTCGCGTGGCATGGCCCTGGCGGCGGTTCACCGCACGTATCCAGGCGCCGAAGGAGGCTTGCTCGGGATCTTCGGAGTTGAAGTCGACGGACGCGAAGCCGAGGATTCGGTTCGCGCGGTCTGTTTCCTCCACAACGAAGTAGGCGCCGGCGTCGCCCTGGCGCTCCATCTGCTGAAGGATGCGCGCCTCGTCCCAGACGCCCTGGAAGCCGACGGGTTCCCGCTCGCGCTGGAGTTCGGTGATGATCTCGGCAATCGCCGCTGCGTCGGCCTTTGTGGCCTGCCGGACGTTAACTGACATGGCTGCCCCTCCCGCTATCGACATGCCTATCGGGCATGCCGAACGGCGTCACCCGATCGTACGGATGACATGAACCTGTCGAACAGGAACTCGGTGTCGTTCGGCCCCGGCGAGGCCTCCGCGTGGTACTGGATGGTGAACACCGGCTCGGTACGGTGCTCGAGCCCCTCGACGGTGCCGTCATTGAGATGGACCTGGCTCGCGATGATGTCGGAGGCCAGATGGTCGCCGTCGACCGCGAAGCCGTGGTTCTGCGCGGTGACGTAGACGCGGCCCGTGATCTCATTCCGCACCGGGTGGTTCGCGCCTCGATGGCCGAACTTCAGTTTGTAGGCGTCCGCGCCGAAGAGGCGGCCGACCACCTGATGCCCGAGGCAGATCCCCATCACCGGGGTCCGGCCAATAAGCCCGCGCGCGGTTTCCACGACGTGGTCGAGGAGCATTGGGTCGCCGGGTCCAGGGGAGAGGAGCACGCCGTCCGGGCGCAGCGTCAGGATCTCCTCGGCGGTGGTGGTGTGCGGGACGGCGGTGACGGCAGCGCCTCGCTGGCGGAGGAGGCGCATGATGTTGCGCTTCACGCCGAGGTCGAGCACGACGATGTGCGGGGGGGCGCTGCCGTCTTCCGGCAGCTCGAGGACGACACGCGGGTCGCGGAATTGGTACGGCTCGCGGGTGGAGACGGTGGCGACGTAGTCCACGCCGGCGTAGTCCGGCTCACGTTGTAACCGGGCCAGCGCCTCCTCGGCAGTCTCGTCGCGCGTGATGGTGCCCATGACGACGCCGCGTGAGCGGAGATGTCGCGTGAGGGCGCGGGTGTCCACCTCGGCGATGGCGGGGATGCCGCGTTCGGCGAGGTACTGGTGGAGGGTGGAGTGGGAGCGCCAGTGCGAAGGGAGATCTGTCATCTCGCGCACGACGAAGCCGCGCACCTGCACCTCGCGGCTTTCGTCGGAGAACTCGTCGATGCCGTAGTTGCCCTGAAGTGGGAAC
>QZJI01000070.1 GCA_003599735.1 Dehalococcoidia bacterium
ACCTCCCCGCCCTCGCACTTGGCGTAGCCGCAGGCGTGGCAGGTCGCACAGCCTTCGAGTTCCGCGAGAGGCTGGGTGCAGTCGGGGCACGGTTCGGTGGCGTGGGCGAGGACCTGGAGGGCGCGCGAGCCGTCGCGGTAGACAGTGACGCCCTTGCAGCCGAGGCGGTGGGCGAGCACGTAGGTCGCGAGGATGTCGGCCGGGGTGGCATCGTGCGGGAGGTTTACGGTCTTCGAGACAGCGAGGTCGGTGTGCCGCTGGAAGGCGGCCTGCATCCGCACATGCCACTCTGCCGGGATCTCGTGGGCCGTCGCGAAGCGGGCGCGCACCTCTTCGGGCACCTCGTCGCACTCGGCGAGCGGCACGCCGTAGGCGAGGTCTTCGAGCAAGCCGTCCGAGGCGTAGCCGCCCGCCTCCGCCTCCGCACGGAACGCCTCGTTCACCTCGGGGAGCAGGGTGCCGTCGCCCATCCGGCGGACGTGGGCGAGCGAGAAGAGCGGCTCGATGCCGGAGGACGCGCCCGCGATGATCGCGATGGTGCCAGTGGGGGCGATGCAGGTGCGGGTGGCGTTCCGGTAGCGCGGGCCGTCGCGGTAGATCGAGGTCGCCCAGTTCGGGAACGGCCCGCGCTCCTCGCCCAGTGCCGCGCTCGCCTTGTCCGCCTCGCGCGAGATGAACGATGCCACGCGCCGCGCGAGGCCGAGCGCGCCTTCGGAGGCGTACGGGAGCCGGGCGGCGATCAGCAGGTCCGCGAAGCCCATCACGCCGAGGCCGATCTTACGGTTGCCGCGCACGGCGGCGGTGATCTCGGGCACGGGGAACTCGTTGACCTCGACGACGCCATCGAGGAAGCGCACGGCGAGCCGGACGGTCTCCGCGAGCGCGTCCCAGTCGAGGTCTCGGCGGCCGCCGTCCCAGAAGGCGGCGAGGTTGAGCGAGCCGAGCGTGCAGGCCTCCCAGGGCAGCAGGGGGACCTCGCCGCAGGGGTTAGTCGCCTCGATGTCGCCGAGGGCAGGTGTCGGGTTCGTGCGGTTGATGGTGTCGAGGAAGATGAGGCCGGGATCGCCGGTGCGCCACGCGGATTGCGCGATCTCGCCGAGCAGCGCGTGGGCATCGATCTCGCCGCGCGGCGTGCCGTCGCGCGGGTCGCGCAGCGTGAAGCGGCGGCCGTTGGCGCTCTCCGAGGTGGCGGCGGCCATGAACTCGTCGGTGACGGCGATCGAGATGTTGAAGCGCAGCGCCGTGACGCCGTCGTCCTTCGCGTGGATGAAGGCGCGGATGTCCGGATGGTCGGCGCGCAGCACGCCCATGTTCGCCCCGTCCCGCTTGCCGCCCTGCGTGACGAGCCTCGACACGTCGTCGTAGTGGACGAGGACCGAGACGGGCCCGCAGGCCGCGCCGTGCGTGGTGGCGATCGGCTCGCCCACGCCTCGGAGGCGTGAGAAGGAGAAGCCGGTGCCCCCGCCGTACTTCTGCACCAGCGCGGCCGCGGTCGCCGTCGCCATGATCGAATCGAGGGTGTCATCGACGGGCAGGACGAAGCAGGCGGCGAGGGTGCCGCGGCCGGTGCCGGCGTTCATGAGGGTGGGGGAGTTCGGCAGGAAGCGCCGCGCAGTCATCGCGTCGTAGTAGCGCTGCGCCCACGCGCCCCGCTCGGCCTCGGGTTCCGCTTCCGCGATCGCGACGGCGACGCGCGCGAGCATCCCCTCGGGCGTCTCGGCGAGACGGCCCGCGTCGTCACGCAGCAGGTAGCGCTTCTCCAGCACGACGCGCGCGTTCTCGCTCAACGCGACCGGCGATGTCCGAAGTCCGGCAGCCACCATCGATGGCGTCCCTTCACCCGAGGTACGGAGTATAGAACATCGGTTCTACGCTACGCGACCGAGGGCGGTGTACCCCTCGATGGTACGGCGGAGCAGAATGCGGAGGGGTTTACTCGCCTCTCACGACCCAGGTGCCCGCGAGGTGGTCGTGCCAGGTGCGGTGCTCGCGATCCCAGATCGCCCACAGGTAGCCGAGGTTGAAGAGATTCCCCGAGAGGAATGAGGCGACCAGCATCCGTCCGAGACCTCGACCGACGCCGGGCGGGTCGCCGTTCTTGTCCACAATGCGCACGTGCATCGCGCGGGCCCCGGGTCCCGTGCCCCTCGCGTTGAAGCGCCAGGTGAGGCTAACCACGAGGACGATCACCCCGACGAAGCCCACGACCATGAGCGCCACCGCGGCCCCACTGGAATCTTCTCCTGTGGGCGTCATCGCGATGGCGGCACCGATTGTTACGAGGCCGAAGACGCCCGCGGCAAACCCGATTACAAGGCCGTCAATCAGCAGCGCTCCGAGGCGCGGCCAGAATGTCGCCAATTCTTTGCCCGCGTGGTAGCCCTCCATCTCCCGCCGGACTCCCTCGACGAGCGGTTTGCCGCAGGTGCCGCAGAACGTGGCGCTCTCGGCGACCGGCTGGCCGCAGTGTGGACAGAACATCGATGCCTGACCCTCCTCGGCGCGTCCGTGCGCCGGTGAACCCTCGATACGCGGCCGTCAGCGGTCCGTGCGCACGTCCACCACCCAGGTGCTCGCCATCCGGTCGTGCCAGGTGCGCTTCTCCGGGTGCCACGCTGCCGCGAGGTAGCCGAGGCCGAGCGCGAGCCCGGAGAACCACGAGGCGGCTGTCCGGGCGAGACCTCGTCGCCAGCCCGGCGCGCGCCCCTCGGCATCGACGATGCGCAGGCCGATCATCCGCTGGGCGGGCGACCAGCCGATGCTGTTCCAGACGTATGGAAGCGTCAGGCTGATCGCCACGAACGCGAAGTAGTAGATCCATAACGCTGTCGGGACGGCCTCGAAGAAATCGGAAGCGCTCACCGGTTCTCCCCCGGCCGCACGGCGATTCAGCGCCTCCAGATCGTCTTGGAGGTCACGCATGGCAGGGTTGAGCAGGATCGGGTTGAGGATCCCCCACACCGTCGACCAGATCAGAGAGTCGACCATGAATACGCCGGCCCGGAACCCGAACCCGGCGATCGGCTTCCCCGCGACTGCTCTCCGTCGGTACACGCGGTTGCGCACCGCCGGGCGTCCGCACGATGGGCAGAATCGGGCGTCCTCCGGCAGCGGGGCGTTGCACCACGAGCAGAACCCCTCTCGGGGCCGCCCGCACGAGGTGCAGAACCGCGTCCCGGCGGCGAGGGTCGCGCCACAGCCGTCGCAGAACCCAGCGGGTGACGCCGGCGTGGGGGCGTCTTCGCTCCACTGCTGCATGGCCCACCCCTCAATCTCCGCACTCATACAGGACGGTGGGAGGCGTGTCGACGGCGAAAGGGGCGGCGGAAGGAGATCGTCAGGGATGCTGACAGTGACGCCCGGCTGGTGAGGCCGGGCGTCACGCGCGTGAGCCAGAGTGCGAGGAGTTAGCGGATGGCCGGCGTGGCCACTCGGTGGGCGTCCAGTGAGATCGGTTCCAGTTCGTCCTCGTCCAGCGGGACGGACGGCGCCTCCCCGCGGGCGATGGCGTCCAGGTCGTCCTCGAACAGCCGTGCCTGCTCCGGGTCGAGGCCGATCGGGGAGCGTGCGATGCGGTTGAGTTCCTCCAGCATCTCGTCCAGCGAGACGAACTGGTGGTAGACGGAGGCGAAGCGGATGTAGGCGATTGGGTCGAGCCGCTTCAGCCGGGTGATCGCCATCTCGCCGATGACACGGCTGGGCACCTCGGGTCGGCTGCTGCCCGAGAGCCGCTGCTCGATGTCCTCGACGATCGCCTCAACGGCCCCGGTGGGGAGCGGGCGCTTGCGCGCGGCGATGCGGAGGCCGGAGAGCAGCTTCTCGCGCGAGAATTCCTCGCGGCGGCCGTCCTTCTTCACCACCATCACGATGGCGCGCTGCATCTGCTCCTGCGTGCTGAACCGCTCGCCGCAGGACTCGCAGCGGCGGCGACGGCGGATGCCTGCCTCGACGGCGCGGGAGTCGATGACCTTCGTCGAGGCATGGCCACAAAACGGACACTTCATAGGTGTGTGCTCATGTTCCTCGGGGGAGAGGGACTGGGATGGAGGGGGAGGGAGCACCCCCGGGTGTTGGACTATGCGCGTCTCAGTCCACGGCGACAACGGGACGCATCCACACCCTTGCACCGAAGTTGTCCCCAACGCTGTGGGCGGAAGTTGATCGAGTGCCCGAGTGTGTCAAACACGTGCCGCACGTCCCTCATGTGAAACGCGCCGGCGCATGGATGCGTGAAACGCGAAGAAGCGAAGAAACAGAGAAGAAACAGAAGGGCGGCCAACGGCCGCCCTTCCTCGGTGCCGTGAAACCGCGCCCTACCGGGTGGGGAAGGAGCGGCGCAAGAACGTCGGTAGGTCGGACTCGGTGAGCGCGTCCGAGGCGGTCGGGTCGGGGCGGATCTGCCCCAGCTTGATCGGCTCCGGCTGCTCGTCCAACAGGTGGCGCAGCGGCATCTTCTTCACCCCGGAGAATCCGGTGGCGATGACGGTGATGCGCACTTCGTCCTTTAGGGAGTCGTCCAGGCTCGTGCCGAAGATGATTTCCGCCTCCGGGTCGACCACGCTGGCGATCACCCTCGCGGCGGCGTCGAGCTCGCGCAGGCCGAGGTCGCGGGGACCGGTGACGTTGAACAGGACGCCTCGTGCGCCGGTGATGTCCACCTCCAGCAGCGGGCTGGAGATCGCCTGGCGGGCGGCGTCGGTGGCGCGGTTTTCGCCCCGGCCGGAGCCGATCGCCATCAGGGCGGGGCCCGCGTCCGTCATGATCTTGCGGACGTCCGCGAAGTCCAGGTTCACGAGGCCCGGGGTGGTGATCAATTCGCTGATCCCCTGGATGCCCTGGCGCAGCACGTCGTCCGCCATCGCGAACGCTTCGGTGATGGAGATATTGTCGTCACCCATCTGGAGGAGCCGGTCGTTGTGGATCACAATGAGCGTGTCCACCTTTCCCTCCAGGTCGCGGACACCCTCCTCCGCCTGTTGGCGGCGCTTGGCCCCCTCAAACGAGAATGGCTTGGTGACGACCCCGATGGTGAGCGCGCCCATCTCGCGGGCAACCTCTGCCACCACAGGCGCGGCGCCGGTGCCGGTGCCGCCGCCGAGGCAGGCGGTGACGAAGACCATCTCCGCCCCGGCCAGCGCCTCCGCGATACCTTCGCGCGATTCCTCCGCCGATCGCTGGCCGCGCAGCGGGTCAGCGCCCGCGCCGAGGCCGCGGGTGAGGCGGTCGCCGATACGCACGCGGACTTCCGCCTCGCAGTGCTCCAGCGCCTGCATGTCGGTGTTCATGGCGACGTACTGCACGCCCGGCAGGCGGGCGTTGATCATGCGGTTGACGGCGTTGCTGCCGCCGCCGCCCACGCCCACCACCTTGATCGGGGGCAGGCCGTCCACGCTTTGCATGTTTCGCTCCTGACTGTTCGACTTCACGGCCTTGCCTTTCCCAGCCGTCAGACCGGCCGAGGGAGGGGTGCTCCGCTCGGATGCCTTCGTGCTGCTGGTTTCCTCCGGGATGGACGCCTGCGTCTCACGCGGGCGTGGGTGCGGGTGGGGCCGCGGTGTGTGCTCCGCCTTCGGCGTCTCCGCCCTCGCTTCAGCCGAGGGTTGGGCGACGACGATCGGCGCGATCGGCGCGGCTGGTGCACCGACGGCCACCGGCGGGGCCGTCGGTGCGGTGGCCACCGGTGGTGGGGGCGCCTCGGTCGATTCGTCCGTCGTGGGACGGAGCGCCACACGTGGCCACGAGGGCACGTCGAACTCAGAGCGCGTGTCTGGCCTCGGTGGCTCGACGGTGAGGTCGAGGTTGCGCACGGTGGGCTCGGCCGCGGGCGTTGGGGCGGTGTGCGCGGGCGCGCCGATTACCGGAGCCGCGTACGCTTCGTACTGTCCGGGTCCGTCGGACGGCGCTTCCTGGGCCGCCCGACGCGCGGCGGCCAGATAGTCGAAGAGCGTGCCAGCGCCCATCGCCTGTGGTTCGTTGCTGTTCGACATCGCCATGCTCCTCGCCTGCGTCGCTGCCGCTTATTGCGGCAGGATGAGACGCATCAGGTGCGCCAACCGCTTCATCACACCGCCCAGCGCCGGCACGGGGACCGACGACGAACGGAACATGATCTCTTGCTCTTTGAGGGCCCACTTCAGGAGCCCCACGCTCGTGGCGTAGGCGGGGTCGTTCAGGATGTCAGAGAGCCCCGCCAGATGACGGGGCCGTCCGATGCGCGCGGGCAGCCCCAGCACGTCGCTCGCCAGCATGTCGATGCCCGCGAGGCCGGACGCCCCGCCCGCGAGGACGACGCCCGCGGAGAGCATTTCCGGGTCGGTGCCGCGCTTGATCTCGGCGAGCGCGAGTTCCAGCAGCTCCTCGCTGCGTGCCTGGAGCACCTGCGCCATGAAACGGCGCGAGGCGTACTTGTTGCCATCTGACCCGAACGCTTCCAGCTCGACCTGTTCCTCCTCCTCGACGAACGAGGGAATGACGTGGCCGAATCGTTTCTTTGCCTGCTCCGCGGACGGTTGGGGGACGCGTAGTGCGACCACGAGATCGCGCGTCATGTGGACGCCGCCGATCGGCAGCACCGCTGTGTGCGTGACCGCGCCGTCCACGAAGACCGCGATGTCCGTCGTCCCGCCGCCGATATCGATCAGCGCGACGCCCTGGCGCATCTCCTCGTCGGTCAGGACCGCCTCGGCGCTCGCCAGCGGTTCGAGGATGAGCGACTCCACACGGACGCCAGCGCCCTCGACGCACTGCACGAGGTTGTTCAACGCGCCGGCGCTGGAGGTGACGACGTGCGTCTCCACGTCCAGCCGGGAGCCGAACATCCCTGTGGGGTCGATCACATGATCCTGGCCGTCCACTACGTAGTAGCGCGGGACGACATGGATGACCTCCCGGTTATTCGGGACGTTGACGATCCGCGCGCTTTCGAGGGCGCGATGCACGTCCCCGTCGCCGATCGGGCGGCGGGGATCCGTGATCGCGACAATCCCACGCGAGTTCATCGATGAGATATGCGGGCCGGCAACGCCGACGTGGGCGGAGAGGATCTTCGCGCCGCTCGCCCGTTCCGCCCGTTCGACGGACGAGGCGATCGCTTCGATGGCCGCCTGGATATTGTTCACGGCCCCTTTGTCGAGTCCGGCGGACGGCCCGACGCCAACACCCAGAATCCGCAACTCTCCCTGCGGTGTGACTTCCGCAACGATTGTGCAGACCTTGGTGGTCCCCACATCGATGGCGGCGATGCTGTGGCTGCCCATTAGCGGCCTCCCACGGTCGTCGCCCCGCCCGGGGCTGGACTCCCCCCCGCGGCCGGTGTTGAGGCCGGCCGCGGGGTTCCGCCCGCGGGAGTCGGGGTTCCCGGCCCCAGCGCCGCGGTGGGGATGACGGGCGTACCTGTGGGCGTGGCGCGTCCCTGACCTGGTGTGGCGGTCGGGGATGCGGGGGCACGCAACACGATGTTCCGCCCGAAGCGGAGGTCAATCTCCTGCACCGCCTCCTTCGGAGGCTCCTGCTTGAGCCGGTCCGCGAGAGCGATCCAGGACTGCACCTTGAACTCGTAGTTCGAGGAGTCTCCGAAGATCACGTCTGGATGCCCGTCAGCGATCACCGTGAGCCCTCGGTCAGTGCGAAACAGGTACGTCTTCGGCTGTTTGCCGATGCGCCCGAACGTACCGTCATTCAGCAGGCGAGCCACCAGCCGGACGGTGTCGACGTCAGCCTGGGCGCCCTTCGAGACGTCCGCGCCCAACTCGACGATCGTCGGGGCGGTGTGTGGCGCCGGGCGTGAGGACTGCAGGGCGCGGCCCTCTTCGTCCACCACGATGCGTTGGCCGCCGGACTGCCAGTAGCCGAAGGCCTGGTGTTCCGTCACGTCCACCTTCACCGTGTGCAACCAGTCGCGCGTGATACGCACGTCCTTTACGGACGGCAGGGCACGCACCGCGTCGCTGGCTCGCTTCGCGTCCAGCCGCACCATCGAGTGACCCGTGAGGCCGGTCGCCTTCGTTACATCCTCCACGGAGGCGATCTCCACGCCAGTCACGCGCACCTGCTGGACGCGGATTGCGTCGCTGGAGAACAGCCACCATCCGCCGCCGACGGTCAGTGTCACTGCGGCCACTGCCCCGGCGATGAAGTTGAAGGCCCGCCGCGAAACCGCCGGGCGCTGGGTGCGCGGGCGGGGCGCTTCACCGCGTGAGGCCTCAAACCGGCGGGGGGCGACGCCGTAGCGCGCTTCGCCCAGCGAGGAGCGACGCGTCCCAGGACGACGGGACGGCCGGCGGCCGGGCCATTGAAGGTTCCGGAAGAGGTCACGCACGGTCACGCACCTCCTTGAACCGTTCGATGCCGAGGTCGACCAGCCGTGAGATGAGGTCGCGGTAGGAAATCCCCGCCTCCTGCCAGAGACGGGGGTACATCGAGATTGGCGTGAAGCCGGGCAGCGTGTTCACCTCGATGCACTTCACGTCGCCCGTCGGCTCCACGAAGAAGTCGATGCGGGAGAGGCCGGCACAGTCGAGCGCGCGGTACGCGCGTACAGCCAGCTCCTGCACGCGGGCTGTCGTCGGCGCGTCCACCTCGGCCGGCACGATGAGCGCCGCGGAATCGTCGAGGTACTTCGCGGTGTAGTCGTAGAACTCCGTGCTCGGGCGGATCTCGCCGAGGGGGGAGGGCTGTGGGTCGCGGTTGCCGAGGACAGCACACTCCACCTCGCGCCCGGTCAACGCCGCTTCCACCAAGACCTTGCGGTCGAAGCGGGCGGCCTCCGCGAGCGCGTCCCTAAAGTCCTCGCGTGAGCGCGCTTTGCCCACGCCGACGGAGGAGCCGCCGTTCGCCGGCTTCACGAAGCAGGGGAAGCCGATCTCGCGTTCGATCCGGCGCGTGGCCTCCGGGCCTGCGTCGTGCGTCTCGGCGTCGCGCAGGACGAGGTAGCGCGCCTGCGGGATGCCGTTCGCCGCGAAGACGGCGCGCATCAGCTCCTTGTCCATGCCGGTGGCGGAAGCGGCAACGCCGGGGCCGACGTACGGCAACTCCGCCATCTCCAGCAGCCCTTGCATCGTGCCGTCCTCGCCGAAGGTGCCGTGCACGATCGGGAACGCGATGTCGATCGTCCGCAACGCGGCCACGACCTCCGGGTAGGCGAATACGCCCTCGCCATGCTCGTCGCCCAGATCGCGCCGTTCGCCGGCCTCGACGCGTTCGAGGCGCCGGCGCGTTTCCTCCGGCGTGAGCCATGCGCCTCCACGGGTGATGCCGAACGGCACTACCTCGAAGCGCGTAGGGTTGGCTTCGCGCATCACGCCGCGAGCGGAGACCACAGAGACCTCATGCTCCGTGGAGCGGCCACCGAAGATCACCGCCAGCCGCTGGAGGGTGGTCGCGGTCATCGTCGGGTCTCCAGTGCACTGAGCACCATCGGGCCGAGGTCGGTCACGTCGCCCGCGCCCAACGTGATGAATACATCGCCCGGCCGTAGGTCGGCGGCCACCTGCGTCGCTGCCTCTTCGAACGAGTCGAGGGTGACCGGCGCTGGCTTTGTGATCTGTGAGGCGAGTGCGAGCGCGTCCATCCCACGGTCCGGGTCTTCGCGCGCGGCGTACGTGCGGAGGATGTACAGCGCGTCAAGGCCCTCAAAGCAGCTCTTGAACTCGTCCAGCAAGTAGACCGTGCGGGTGTAGGTGTGTGGCTGGAAACAGCCGACCAGTCGCCGTCCGGCGAAGCGCTGGCGGGCGGCGAGCACCGTCGCCCGCACCTCGGTCGGGTGGTGCGCGTAGTCGTCCACCACCGTGACGGGGCCACCGACGAGGGCGACTTCACCCTTCACCTCGAATCGCCGGCGCGCGCCGGTGAAGGCGGCGGCCGCCGCGGTCGCTCGGTGGAAGTCGACGCCAGCACGCATCGCTGCGGCCAGCGCGCCAAGGGCGTTCAGCAGGTTGTGTCGTCCGGGGATGCTGACGGAGAGCCGGCCGAGCTCGGTGCCGTTCAGGCTCACGGTGCAGTCGAGTCCGCCGCGGTCGTTCCCGCGCACCCGTGTGCCGCGCCACTCCGCGTCCTCGGTGTCGAGGCCGTATCGCTCGACGTGTGCGCCGGCAGCGCGGCGGGCGAGGCCGAGTTCCAGCGCCCACGGCGCGTCCGCACAGACGATGAGCGTCCCATCCTTGCGCACCCGTACGGCGAACCGCTCGAACGCCTGGCGGTACCGCTCCGCCGTCACGTAGTAGTCAAGGTGGTCGACCTCGATGTTGGTGATCACGGCGATGCGCGGGTCGTACTGCAGGAATGCCTCGGCGTATTCGTCGGCCTCAACCACGGCGACGCGCCCGTCGCCGTCGCGGCAGTTCGCGTCGTCCAGGTCACGGGCGTCGCCGCCGAGGAGGACGAGCGGGTCCAAGTCGCCGCGCACGCACATCAGCGTCAGCATGGACGAGGTCGTGGTCTTGCCGTGCGTCCCCGCGACCGCGAGGACGTCGCGATCCGCGATCAACCGCTGCACCATCTCGGCGCGCAGGATGACCGGGACGCCTCGTGCGCGGGCCTCCACGAGTTCTGGGTTGTCCGGCTTCGCTGCCGCGGTTGTGACTACTAGCAGGGCGTCGCCGATCTGCGAAGCGGCGTGGCCGGTGTAGACCCGCGCCCCCAGTGCTTCCAGCCGGCGGGTATGTTCGGACAGCGTGAGGTCGGAGCCGGTTACCTGGACGCCACGGTGGCGGAGGATCTGGCCGATGGCTGACATATGGATGCCGCCCGCGCCCACGAGGTGGACGCGAGAGGGGATCGTCTCGTGGCCGTTGCGCGGCTGCTGGCGCGGCTTCATCCCGATCATGCGGCCACCTCCCGCAGGAGCGTGGCCAGCCGTTCGGTAGCGTCCGGGCGCGCCAGCGCGCGCATCGCCGTCGCCATCGCCTCGCGTCGTGACCCGTCGTCCAGCAGTTCGAGGACGAGCGGGCCGAGACGTTCGACTTCCGCGTGGGGGAGCGTTGTTGCCGCTCCGCGGTCACTGAGGTAGTCGGCGTTGTGGTACTGGTCGGAGAAGGCACCGGGGATCACCACGGCCGGTAGTCCTGCCATAGGCAGCTCGCCGAGGGTCGAGGCGCCCGCGCGTGTGACGGCGAGGTCGGAGGCAGCCATCGCGTAGGCCATCTCGTCCGTGTAGGCGATGAGGTGGTAGCGCGCGCGCAGCCATTCCGGAAGCTTCTCGCGCTCTCGTGCCAGCCAGTGCTCTTCGTCCCGCCCACAAATGTGAAGCAGCTGTGCGCGGTCAAGTAGCGCGCGCAGGGATTCCGCGACGGAGAGGTTGATTGTGTGCGCACCCAGGGACCCGCCAGCGATCAACACTGTCTGGAGCGCGGGGTCGAGGCCGAATCGCTGGATGCCCTCCTCGCGCGTTGCGTCCAGGAACTGGCGGCGCACTGGGTACCCTGTCACGACCGTCTTGTCCTGGGGCAGATACGGCACAGCCGCTTCGACCGCGCACGCGACCTTCGTGGCGTACCGCGCGAGGAACCGCACGGCCCAGCCGGGGTAGGCGTCCGGGAGGAATACGACAAGCGGGATGCCCTCGGCACGGCAAGCTCGACCGATCGGGGCCGCAGCGTAGCCGCCAGTCGCGAAGACGGCGTCCGGGCGATCCTCGCGCAATAACGCCGCCGCGACGCGCGTGCCGCGCCAGAGCCGCCAGAGCCCGGTCGTCACGCGGACAGGAGAGCGTCCTCTCACCTGGCTCGCGGGGACCACGCGATAGGGGATCGAGGCGTCGCCCGCAGCCCGTCGCTCCGGGCCGTTCAGCGTGCCGTAGTAGACGACCTCTGTGGTGTCCGCGTGCACACCGGCACGCAGCGCTTCGGCGACCGCGATCGCCGGGTAGGCGTGTCCGCCCGTGCCGCCGCCCGCGAGGCCGAATTTCATCGTGCACCCCCAGGCGAAGGCGTGACACGGCGCGGTGCGGCGACCGCTGCGCGTGCGGGCGCGGGCTCCACGGTGTACCGGCTGATCGAGAGCAGCACACCCGTGGCGGCGAAGATTGCGAGGAGCGCCGTACCGCCGTACGAGACGAACGGGAGCGGGATGCCCGTGAGCGGCATCAGCCGCGTCACGCCGCCGATATTGATCAACGCCTGGAAGGCGATCCATGCAAGGATCCCCGCCGCCATCAGGGAGCCAAACTGGCCATCCGCGCGCTTCACGACCATCCAGCCGCGCGCCAGCAGCAGCATGAAAAGGCCGATGACCATGCAGGCGCCGATGAACCCGAGTTCCTCGCCGATGATCGCCAGCACGCCATCCGTATGGGCGCCGGGGATGTAGAAGAACTTCTGCCGGGAGACGCCGAGCCCCAGTCCGTCAATGCCGCCCGAGCCGAAGGCGACCAGCAGTTGCAAGGTATGGAAGCCTGTGCCCTGCGGGTCGTTCTCCGCGTGCAGGAACGAGGTCAGGCGGTCCATCCGGTACTGGTCCCCCGTCGCCAGCAGCACGCCCGCCGCGAGCACGGCACTTGTCGCGAGTGTGAGGGTGTGCGTCAGGCGGGCGCCGGCGATGAAGAACAGCGTGCCGGTGATCGCGCCTACCACGATCGTCGTACCCAGGTCGCCTTCCAGCATGATCAGGGCAGCCACGAACCCGACCATCGCCACGAACGGGACGACGCCGAGCGAAAAGTCTTTCAACTGGTCGCCCTTCGCCGTGAGCCACGCGGCGAGGTAGACGATCACGCCGAACTTCGCGAACTCCGATGGTTGTAGCGGTGGAATGCTGCCGATGCGGATCCACGAACGCGCGCCGTTCTGCTCATACCCGATGCCCGGCACCAGGACGAGTGCCAGTCCGGCGACCGCCGCGAGCATGACGAGCGGACTGAGGCGCATCAGCGCGTGGTACGGGAGACGCATGGTCACGGCCATGATCAACAGGCCGGCCACCATGAAAATCGCCTGGCGCTTCACGAAGAAGTTCGGGTCGTTGAACTGCCGCTGTCCCAGCGCGTACGAGGCGGAATAGACGGCGATGATGCCGATCACCGACAGTAACAGCACGACAGTCAGCAGCAGATAGTCCGGCGCGTGAGACGGACGGTCGTCGCGGCGGACGGCCCGGCGCATAGCCATCAACCGCCCCCCGCCTGCGTGAGGGCACGCACCGCGCCGCGGAACGCTTCGCCGCGCTCCTCGAAGTTGCGGTATCGGTCGAACGAGGTGCCGGCTGGCGAGAACAGCACCACGTCCCCGGCACGGGCGAGTGAGTGAGCGGCGGCCACCGCATCCTCGACGCTTTCGACGCGGCGGATCGGGATGTCGACACTGGCCGCGCGGGCGGCCTCGCGGACAGCGTCCGCGTACAGGTCGCCGGACTCGCCAAAGGCAATGACCGCACGGCAGCGACGCACAGCCTCCGCGGCCATCTCTCGGTTCGGCAGGTATTTGTCGCGCCCGCCGACGAGGAGCACGAGCGGTTCTGTGTACGCGCGCAACCCGGCCAGCGTCCGTTCCGGGGTCGTGGCGATCGAGTCGTTCACCCAGAGCACATCCGCCACCGTCGCCACTGGCTCCAGGCGGTGAAGGACGCCCGTGAATGTCCGTGCTGTCTCCGCACAATCTGTGGCGGAACACCCGATCTGAGATGCGACTGCCGTCGCAAGCAGCAGGTTCTCGACGTTGTGTTCGCCCCGCAACGCGACGTCAGAGCGCGGCACCACGGGCTCGCGTGTGCCGCTGAGGACGCGCACGAGGACGCCGCCATCCAGCATTGCGCCGTCGCCCGGGATCGTCTCGAAACGGGAGGTATGCAGGACGTGCGCCGGCGTGCTGGCCGCGAACGAGCGGGAGATCTCGTTGTCGTAGTTGAGGACCGCGACATCGGCCGCCGTCTGGTGGCGGACGATGTTGCGTTTCAACTCGATGTACCCCTCCCAGGAGTACCGGTCGAGGTGATTCGGTGTGACGTTGGTGACGCAGGCGACGTGTGGGCTGCTCCGCGCGCGCTCCAACTGGGAGTGAGACATCTCCGCGACGACTCGAGTCGTCGGGGTGATCTCCGGCAGCAGCGAGAGCAGGCCTACGCCGATGTTGCCGCCGACGACATAGTCCTGGCCGGAGGCATTGAGCATTGCGCCGGTGAGGGAGGTTGTTGTCGTCTTACCGGACGAGCCGGTGATCCCGGTGACCGGTGCTGGGCACCGTTCGAGGAATAGTTGGAGCATCGAGGACAGCGGAATGCCGCGCTCTCGCGCCGCAACGAGCGCGGGGAGCGTTGAAGGCACACCCTGCGAGACGAATACCGCGTCTGCCTCGATCACGTCCTCCACTCGGTTAGCCCCCAGCGAGGGGGTGGCGTCGCAGCCCGCGATGGCGAGCAACGCATCCTGCAACTGTTCGGCCGTCCGCATGTCAGACACCGTCACCCGCGCACCCTCGGCGGCGAGGAAGCGCACGAGGTCGATCCCCTCGATGCCGAGGCCGATGACCGTGACACGCGCACCTCGCAGATTCTGCGTATTTGGCATATCTGTCATAGCGGGTAAGCCGTTGTTATCCACACGGTATACCACAGCGCATATCTGACCGGCCAGCCGGAGGCGGCTGGCGCACCCATCAGACGGACAACGCCAGCGCGATGCCGACCATCGCCGCGGCCATCCCGAAGAGGTAGAGGCGCATCACGACCTGGGGTTCGGACCAGCCGATCAGTTCCAGGTGGTGGTGGAGGGGGGTCTTCCGGAACAGCCGCTGGCCGCCCGTGAACTTGAAATAGCCGATCTGGAGGATGTCCGAGAGCGCCTCGGCCACGAACACGATGCCGATGATGGGGAGTAGTAGCCAGTGCCCGGTCATCAGGGCTACGACGGCCAGCGCCGCGCCGAGGGGCAGCGCCCCTGTGTCGCCCATGAATACCAAGGCTGGGTGGGCGTTGTACCAGAGGAATCCGAGCAGCGCCCCCACCACGCTCATGCAGAAGACCGCGAGGAACTCCTGTCCCTGCGCGAAGGCGATGACGGCGTAGGCACCGAAGGCAAACGCCGCCAGCCCGGCCAGTAGCCCGTCTAGCCCGTCCGTGATCGCGACTGAGGTCGTCGTCCCGAAGACGACCAGGAACGCGATCCCCAAATAGACATAACCGAGTTCGTATTGGCCTGCCCACGGGACATTCACGCTCTGCGCAGCCAGGCCCCAGTACATCGTGGCGGCCACAGCGACCGCGAGGATGGCGATCAGGACGAACTTCAGCCGCCAGGACAGCCCTCGGCGCGCGCCGCCGACGAGTGAACCGAGGTCGTCGACCACTCCTACGGCAAGCATTGCGATCACGGTGAGGAGCGGGAGCAACATCGAACGCCGTTCCAGGACGAGGGAGCCGTCCTGCCACTCAAACAAATTTGTGGCGAGGGTGGCGACCGCGACGGAACCCCAGATGAAGACCCCGCCCATCGTGGGAGTGCCGGCCTTCACCATATGTGTGGACGGCTGGTCAACCGAGATCGACTTCCCCACCTTCTTCGCGCGCAGCGAGGCGACCGCAGGGCGTCCGAGGAGGAGAGCCAACAAGAACGCGCCGGTACCGGAGAGGAGAGCTTCGATCACGCGGCGTCTCCTTCGGGCCGGCCGAGGGCGGTTTCCAGCGCGGCCACGACATGATCGAGCCCGAGCGCATGCGAGCCCTTCACTAGGACGACATCGCCGGGCTGAAGTTCCGCGAGCAGGGCGGATGTGGCGTCTTCCCGAGTTGGGCAGTGACGTGTTTTCGCGCCGGCGCTACCGGCAGCCTCGCCCAGCATGCGTGCCTCATCGCCCGTCGTGAGGACGAGGGCGGCCACGCGCCCGGCGTGCTCTCCGGCGAGACGGTGCTCGGCTCGGGACGCCGGGCCGAGTTCACGCATGTCGCCAAGGAGCGCGAGATGCCGGCCGGGAGTCTCCGCAAGGAGGTCGAGCGCGGCGCGCATCGAGGCCGGTTGGGCGTTGTAGGTGTCGTCGAAGACGCGGATACCGTCGCGCAGGGTGACTACGCGGATCCGGGACGGCACGTCCATCCGCGTCAGCGCCTCGCAGACCTCGTCCAGACTCATCCCGTCCGAAAGGCCGACGGCGACCGCAGCGAGGGCGTTCGAAAGCAGATGTGCCCCTGCTAACGGGACGCGCACACGCCGGGACGCGCCGGCGTGTGTGATCGCGCAGTCGAACCCATCGAGTCCATGTGAGGTCAGATCGCTCCCTCGGACTTCGGCGTTCTCCGCGGTGCCGAACCAGAGCACCCGCGCTCGCGTGTAGGGGGCCATCGAGCGGACGCGCTCGTCGTCCGCGTTCAGGACGGCGACACCGCTCGAGGGGAGCGCCTCCGGCAGTTCGCGCTTGGCCTGTGTGATCACCTCAATGCTCCCGGCGCGTTCGAGGTGGACGGGGCCTACGTTCAAGACGACGCCCGTGTGCGGGCGTGCCCAGCGGCAGAGGAGGGCAATCTCCCCCGTCGTGTACATCCCCATCTCGATCACGGTGCGTTCGGTCTCAGGCCGGAGTTCCAGGAGGCAAAGCGGTACGGAGACTTCGTTGTTGTAGTTGAGTGGGTTGGCCTGCACACGGTACCGGGTGGCCAGGACGGCCGTGGTGATCCATTTCGTCGTGGTCTTTCCCACGCTCCCGGTGATGCCAGTGACGCGGACGGGCAACATCGCCCGCCACGCCGCACCGAGTTCCTGGAGGGCGGCCAGCGTGTCGTCCACCAGGAACGAGGCGACCCCGCCCGCGCCCTCTACGGGGCGAGTAAGCAGGCATCCCGCGGCGCCCGCGCGTACGGCGGCGACCGCGAAGTCGTGCCCGTTCGTGCGCTCCCCGGGCAGCGCGACGAAGAGGTCGCCCGGGCGCACCTCGCGCGAGTCCACCACGGCTCGTGTGAACTCGATCGCGGCCGAGCCTTCGAGCGCGCGCAAGCGCGGGCCCAGGGCCCGCGCGACGAAGGCAGCGTCCAGCTTCAAGGTGTTCACGGCGCCCGCACCAAGTTCTGTTGAGGAGCTGCGGGGGCGACCGCGTAATACTTCATCACCTGTTCGGCGACGGTAGAGAAGATGGGCGCGGCGACCTGGCCGCCCAAATTCAGTCCGCCGGTCGGCTGGTCAATCTTGATGAGGATCGAGACCTTCGGATCCTGTGCCGGGATGAAACCCGCGAAGGATGCAATGGTTGAGTCAATGTCGTACCCGGTCGGGATCGAGACGAGGGTCGTGCCAGTCTTGCCCGCGACCTGATACCCCTTCACCTGCGCGCCGTGGAACTCCACACCGTCCACCACATCGTGCAGCAGGCCCATCATGGTTTCCGCGGTCTGCGGCGAGACGACCTGGCGTACACGTACCGGCTCGAATGTACGGACGTCGTTCTTCGTCACGATCTTAGAGACCACGTACGGGCGCATCAGCACGCCCTTGTTCGCCATCGAATTCACCGCAGTGAGCATCGCGAGCGGTGTGGTGGCGAGACCCTGTCCGTATGAGTTCGTCGCGAGGTCGACCGCGTACCAGTTCGGGTCGCTTGGCGTGCGGTAGGTGCCCTCGGCCTCGCCGGAGAGGCCGAGGTGCGTTGACTCGCCAAGCCCGAACGCCTTCACGTAGTCGTAGAACTTGTCAGGCCCGATCTTCTGCCCGAGCCAGACTGAGCCGGTGTTCAACGACTTCTGGAGGTACTTGCGCACGGTCGTGTTGCCGTTCGCGGAGAAGTCCCAGTTCAGGATGCGGTACTTGCTGACCTCCACCGCTCCGGTGTCGTTGTATGTGGACTCCGGTGTGACCAGGCCCTGGTCGATCGCCATAGCGGTCGTCAGGATTTTCATCACGGAGCCTGGCTCGTACAGGTCGGTAATCGGACGGTCGCGCACAAGGTCAGAGAGGTTGGGATCGTCTAGGTTCACCGCGCCCAGCCGAATCGAGGGACGGGACGCCATGGCGAGGACGGCGCCGGTGTGTGGATCCATCACGATGATCTGGCCGCTGCGCGCGTGGTACTTCTTCATCGCGTCTTCGAGCGCACGTTCGGCAATCGCCTGAATGAAGCGGTCGATGGTCAGCTGTACCTCGCCGCCGCCCACGGCCGCTCGCTCGTGGCGGGCGCTGAAGGCGATCGGGCGTCCGAGCGCGTCCCGTTCCGTGGAAAGGATGCCTTCCTTGCCGCGGAGGTAGTGGTCAAAGTCGGCCTCTACGCCCCAGAGACCCTTACCGTCACGTCCCACAAAGCCGAGGAGTTGCCCGGCGATGTTGCCCTCCGGGTAGACGCGGACCTGACTGGGTTCCAGGCGGACGCCATACAGGTCAGCGGTACGGAGCGCCAACCCGCGCGCGTAGTCCATCTGGCGCTGCACCAGGATGTCTCCGCCGCGGGATTCCATCCCCAGTCGGAGGAGGTCGTCCGGGTTCAGGCCAAAGAATGCCCCGAGTTTCTGGGCGGTTTCGCGCGCGGCTGCCGGTTGATGCCCCCATTGCACGCGGTCGATGTAGACATCCCAAGTGTCGATAGAGGTCGCGAGGGGATAGCCGGTGGCGTCCAGTACGGCCCCGCGCGGCGCGGGGATGCTCACCGCGCCCTGCCGGGTGATCGCCGCTTCTTTCACGAACTTTTCGTGGTCCCTGATCTGCACGGTGTAGAGCCGCACGATCGCAGCGGAGAACATGGCGAAGACCAGCAATGCGATGACGCGATGACGCCAGGTGAGGTTGTGTTCCCGACTGGTGTTCATGCCGGGCTCCTCCTTCCTGCCATCACACGGGGCCCGCGTTTCCTTAAGACGGCCTAGCGCAGGCCGGGGACCGCATCGATGAAGGTGTCCCACCAGGAACGCTCTGGCGCGGGCTGCTCTTCAATGACTGGGACGTAGCGACGCGGCAGGGGCACCACCTCGGGCGCCGGGGTGTCCACGCTGATCCGCAGCCGATTGGTCGCGGGCGTCATGCCCAGCCGTTCTGACGCTGTCTTGCGCAGGTATTCAAGGTTGGCGCTCGAAGCCAGTTGCGCCTCCAGCAAGCGGATCTCCGCATCCAGGGTGGCCCGTTCGCCCTCCAGCCGACGTACCTCGTATCCCGTACTGGCGACATTCGAGGTTTGCAAGACCTGGAAGATGCCGACGCCCGCGACGGTCAGCAGCGCCAGCCCGGCAAGCATCGTGCGGGAGATGCGCTGGCGGACGACGCCCCAGCCCTCCGGCAACTGACGGATGACACCGCCCGGCCGCGCGATCCCCGTCGCGGCGCCGGTGCGCATGGGCGACACCGGGTTGGAGACGCGTGGCTTGCGGACGGCCGGGAGGGAGGTCATCAGGCTGCCTTCTCCAATCGCTCCGCCGCGCGCAGTCGTGCGGAGCGTGCGCGTGGGTTCCGTGCGATCTCGTCATCAGAGGCGGTACGGCCGCCCTTCGCAGCATCGCGAAGCGTGGCGCGGTGGGCGCAGGTGCAGACGGGCTGCCGTGGTGGGCAGATGCAGTCTCGCGTGTGTTCGCGGATGAACTGCTTCACCATCCGGTCTTCCAGCGAGTGGAACGAGATCACGGCGAGCCGCCCGCCCGGCGTCAGCAGTGTGTGCGCGGCCTCGAGGGCACTCTCAAGCTGGTCAAGTTCGTTGTTCACGGCGATCCGGAGGGCCTGGAAGGTGAGCGTGGCCGGATGGATCCGGTCCTGCCCCCGTCGTCCCACTGCCGCCTCGACAGCTCGGGCTAGGTCGCTCGTCGTACGCAGGGGGCGACGCGCCACGATCTCACGGGCGATCCGACGGCTCCGTCGCTCTTCGCCGTACTCGAAGATGATCGCCGCCAGGTCAGTCTCGTCGGAGGTATTCACGATGTCGGCGGCGGTCACCGGACCGTCCGGGTCCATCCGCATGTCCAGCGGTTCATCGCGCCGGAAAGAGAAGCCTCGGCCGGGAGTATCCAGCTGGAACGAAGAGACGCCGGCGTCGATCAAGACGCCGTCCACCGGGGTGAAGCCGCGCTCCGTGCAGATGCGCGCGACCTCGGCGAACTCCCCACGGACGAGGACGACGGCGTCGCCATAGGACATGAGACGCTCGGTGGCGATGGCGAGTGCCTGCGGGTCACGGTCGATGCCGAGTAGCTGTCCTCCCGGCTGGGCCGCTTCGATGATCGCGCGCGCGTGTCCGCCGAGGCCGACGGTCGCGTCTACGTACCGTCCGCCTGGACGCACCGCGAGTGCCTCCACGACCTCGTGGAGCATCACCGGCTCGTGTCGGGGATCGTGCTGGGGGGCACGCTCGGACGACATCGCTACTCCCGATCCGCTTCCGCCTGGAGGGCGGCGATACGGGCAAGTTCCTGAGCCCACCGGTCAGGATGCCACAATTCCAGGTAATCGCCACATCCGATGATCAATATTTTCCCTGTCAACATCGCCGAATCTCGCAGCTGGCGCTCGATCAGGATGCGGCCCTGCTTGTCGAGTTCGACGGGGAAAGCGACGGACATAAAACCACGTCGCAATCGACGGGCGTCCGGGGAGTCGTTTCCGGTCGCTTCAGCCAAGCGGGTGGAAAACTGGGCGTCGAAACCAGCGGTGGTGTAGAGCTCCAAGCCGCCCTCAGGGCCAGGTCGGATGACACCACCGTCGACGAACGCGAACCGATAGCGGGCGGGGATTGCTAAGCGGCCGCGTTCGTCGATGGAGTGCTCGAAAGTGCCGAAGAAGTACACAACCGTGACTCCTCGTCACCTTCGGAACGGACGAGAGGATTGAGTTTCCCCACTCCTCCCCACACCGCGACCGAAGGTACCATTCTGCCCCACATTTTGCAACACTCTTCCCCACTCTTCTTCCGATCTCCCCCAAGCACCTCCGTGCGCCCGCTGTACGATCCCGGACGCACACGGGAGCACTCGATGTCGCCCATCCACCACCGCGCCGCTGTCCTGACTGTGAGCGACCTCGGCTCCCGCGGCGAGCGCGTGGACACAGCCGGGCCCGCAGTGGCATCGATGCTCGCGGAGGCTGGATTCGAGGTGGCGGAGCGGGCGCTGCTGCCGGATGAGCCCGAGCAGATCGCGGCACTGCTTCGGGGGTGGGCAGACGAGGGATCAATCGCCCTCGCGGTCACGGTCGGGGGGACGGGAATGGCGCCCCGCGACCGGACGCCGGAAGCGACGTTCGCCGTGATCGACTATCGGGTCCCCGGCATGGAGGAGGCGATGCGTGCCGCGAGCCTGGCGGTGGTGCCGACGGCGATGCTGTCTCGCGCGGTCTGCGGCGTACGTGGTCAGACGCTTATTGTGAATCTGCCCGGCTCGGAGCGAGGTGCGCGTGAAAACCTGTCGGTGCTGCTCCCGGTGTTGGATCACGCCTGCTCCTCGTTGCGGGGCGACGCCGAAGAAAGTGCCAGCACGCACAGACGGTTGCAGGAACAGTCGTGACGCCGGTCGCCTCGATCCGCTTCGACGTGCTGACGATCTTCCCGGGAATGTTCGCGGGGCCGCTCGACCAGTCGATCATGGGACGAGCGCAGGCCGCGGGTCTGGTCTCTATTCATCTCCACGATCTGCGCGAATGGACGCACGACCGGCACCGGACAGTGGATGATGCGCCGTTCGGTGGGGGGCCGGGGATGGTAATGCGACCGGAGCCGTTGTTTGAGGCGATCGAGGCGGTGCAGCCGCTGGCGGAGCCCCGCGCGACGGTGATCTTCATGTCTCCGCAGGGCCGTCGGCTCGACCGGGCGCTGGTTGAAGAACTGGCCGCCCACCCGCGGTTGCTCCTTGTCTGCGGTCGGTATGAAGGGGTGGACGAGCGTGTGCTCAAGCACGCCGTGGATATGGAGGTCTCGATCGGGGACTTTGTGGTCTCCGGTGGTGAACTTCCGGCGATGGTCGTGATCGACGCGGTGTCGCGCCGGATTCCAGGTGTGCTCGGTGGTGAAGGCTCGCTGGAGGAGGAGTCGTTCGACGAGGGGTTGCTGGAGTACCCGCAGTACACCCGCCCGGCGGAGTTTCGTGGGTGGGCGGTGCCGGAGATCCTTCTCTCGGGCCATCACGCCGAGATTGCGAAATGGCGACGGCGTCTCCGGATGCTCCGCACCCGACTGCGCCGCCCTGACCTCTTGCCCCGCGCCCGCCTGACGCCTCAGGAGCGGGCGTGGCTGAAAGCCCAGCCGCCGGAAGCAACCGAACCATCCGCCCTCGACGGTACGGAGTTGGGCCGGGTAGACTGACCTTTCGCGGCCGGCTGCCGCCCCGAATCCCAGGACACAGGACACTGCCATGTCGATTGACCTCGCCACGCTCACCCAGCCTCGCAACCCCGCGCTGGCGGTGTTGCCCGATTTCAGCGTCGGAGACACCGTCCGGGTGCAGGCCCGAGTCGTCGAGGGCGATCGCGAGCGCCTCCAGCCGTTCGAGGGTGTGGTGATCCGTATGAAGGAAGGCCCGGCAGGCAACTTCACCGTCCGCCGCATCGCCTCCGGCGTAGGTGTCGAGCGCACCTGGCCAATGAACAGCCCGCGCCTAGACTCGCTGGCCGTGACCCGTCGCGGTCGCGTCCGCCGCAGTCGGCTCTACTATCTCCGCGGCCTGACGGGCCGCGCCGCCCGCGTGAAGGAAGCCCGCCGGGGCTAAGCCCTCGCGGCTCCGCATACAGCGAAGTCTGGCCGGGCGATGCCCGGCCTCTTCGTGTCTGTGCCATCCGGTGCGGTTACCTCGATAGGATCGAGGCATGTCCATTACTCTTGATCAGCAGCGCGCGCGGCCGCGTTATGTGAAAGTCGCCGTCAACTCTGGCCGGCCGACGTACCTCACATTCTCCTATTCCGTCCCCGCCGATCGTGCGATCACGCCGGGCGAGGTGGTCCACGTCCCGTTCGGGAAGCAGACCTTTCAGGGGATCGTGGTGGAGGGACCGTTCGATACCCCGGGGTACGACCCGGAGGCAGTGCGTCCGCTGGAGCCGCCGGTAGAAGGTGCGCCTCGCGTCTCCGCGGAGCGGATGGCGCTGGCAGCGTGGCTACAGCGGTACTACCTGGCGCCGCCGTGGGAAGCGCACGCCCTGTTCTTGCCGCCGGGGGCGTGGGAGCGCCCGCGGACAGAGTATGCGCGCGGCGACGGCGCGGCGGTCGCGCTCTCAGAACGGCAGCAGGCAGTGTACGACGCGCTGGACGCGGAGCCGTGCGACGCGGACAAGCTGCGCGAGCGCGTTGGGGAGCGTATTCCCGCCCGGTCATTCGAGGCGGCACTGTCGCTTCTTGTGCGGCGCGGGCT
This sequence comes from Dehalococcoidia bacterium, assembly GCA_003599735.1. Lineage (GTDB taxonomy): Bacteria > Chloroflexota > Dehalococcoidia > UBA2979 > UBA2979 > SURF-43. Next base: position 23,215 of record QZJI01000070.1, read on the forward strand.
GGCTAAACGCCATTACTCACTCGACCGGCCTCGCGGGCACGCGCGGATCGTGGAAGTCGTGCGATTGCTGGTCACGCCGGCCCGCGCCCGGGAGTTCGCGGACGCGATCGAGGGGCGGCGTACGTCGCGGCGCGGGCGGGCGGTGCGCTTTGTGCAGGAGCACGGTCTGACGCCGTTCGAGGCGGTCGCCCGCGCGGCGCGCGGCGCCCCGGCCGTCGAGACGCTAATTGAGGATGGAATTCTGGCGCGGGAAGGCGAGGCCGTCCGGCTGGCCATCGGGCCGGAGGAAGTACCGCGACTGCTCCGCCGTCTCTCCCGTGGCGCGGTGGAGGAAGCCGCGGCGGCCACGCTCGAGTTGCTGGCGAAGCGTGCGGAGGCGCGTGAGGAGCCGATGCTACCGCTGCGCGGACTCGCGGCGGAGGCAGGGCGGGAAGCGCGTGCGGGCGTCGACCGTCTGGTCGAGTCGGGGTTGGTCGAAGTGCGGCAGGTGCTCGACCGCCGTGATCCACTTGCCACCCTTGATGTCATTGTGCGCCCCTCAGTGGAGCTGGTAGCGGAGCAGCGTGACGCGGCAACGGCAATCCGTGCGGGGATCGATGCTTTCGATGGTGCTGGGTTCCTGTTGAACGGGGTGACCGGTTCCGGCAAAACGGAGGTCTACCTGGACGCGTTGCGGCACACCGTCGCGCGCGGACGTCGCGGGATCGTGCTGGTGCCAGAGATTTCGTTGACGCCGCAGACCGTGCGACGGTTCGCGGAGCGGTTTCCGGGGAAAGTAGGCGTGCTGCACTCCGGTTTAAGTCTGGGTGAGGCGTACGACGAATGGCAGGCGATCGCCTCGGGTGCGTATGACGTGGTCATCGGTTCGCGCAGCGCGATCTTCGCGCCCCAGCCTGACTTGGGCCTCATCGTCATCGACGAATTCCACGAGTGGACGTACAAACAGCATGACCCGGCCCCGCGCTATGACGCGCGGACGGTAGCGGTGGAACTCGCGCGGCGCAGCGGGGCCGCCCTCGTACTGGGGTCAGCGACGCCGGACGCGGAGCGGTGGCTGGCGGCTGAGGAGGGGCGGCTGATCCGCCTCGACCTGCCACGCCGGATGCGGCCGGCAGCGGACCCGGATGGCCACCTGCGATTGTGGCCTCAGGCGACGCTCCCCGAGGTTGAGATTGTCGACATGCGAGGCTCGACGCACCTGTTCTCGCCCAAACTGGCCGAGGCGCTAGGCGAGGTGCTGGACCGCGAAGAGCAGGCGGTGCTGTTCTTGAACCGGAGGGGCCTGGCGGCATACCTCCTGTGCCCCAAGGGCCACTCGCCGGTGTGTTCTTCATGCGACATCGCGATGTCGCTTCACGAGGGTGGCCGGCTGATCTGCCACACCTGCGGCCGTTCGCGCTCCGCCCCGCCCAAGTGCGCCGAGTCAGGCTGCGGCCTCGCCCTGCGTCCTGTGCGTGCCGGCACGCAGCGTGTGGAGGAAGAGGTACGCCGACACTACCCTACGGCGCGTGTGGTGCGCTGGGACCGCGACCGGGCTCGGACGTTGGAGCAGCACGAGGCGGTCCTGCAGGAATTCATCCGTCAGGGTGACGTGCTGGTGGGGACGCAGATGGTCGCGAAAGGTCTCGACCTCCCGCTGGTGACGCTTGTGGGCGTGGTGCTCGCGGACTATACGCTGCGAGAGGCAGACTTTCGCTCGCGGGAGCGCACATATCAGATGCTGGTGCAAGTGGCGGGGCGCGCGGGGCGTGCGGAGCGGGACGGCCGTGTGATCGTCCAGACGCTTCAGCCGGAGCACCCCGCCATCCTCGCCGCGGCGCAGTATCGAGGCGATGAGTTCTTCGAGGAGGAGCTAGCGTGGCGGCACGAGCATGGTCACCCGCCGTTCCGTCGACTGGTGCGGTTGCTCTTCGCGCATGCGAACGCGACGTATGCCATCGAAGAGGCTGCGCGATTCGCCGAGGAGTTGCGCACGTTGGCGGCGGGGCGTCCTGGTGTGGAAGTGCTTGGTCCGTTGGCGCCGGGTGTCGCCCGGGTACGCGGGCGATATCGCTGGTCGGTGCTTGTCCGCAGCGCGGATGATCCGACCGACCTGTTGAGTGATCTGGACACGCTGCCGCCGGGCTGGGCGATCGACGTCGACCCGCTCACCCTCGATTAGTACTGTCCAATCCCGCACGGGTGCGTGAGAGTTGACGGACACTCAGGGATGGCACGCTACAATCCGTCGCGGCCTCACGGGCTGCGGATGGTTTGAAGGACGGGATCGATGACGGGAAGACGTGGCCGATGACGGTGCGCCCGATCCGCTATTTGGGCGACCCGGTGCTGCGTAAGCCTGCGAAAAAAGTGTCGCGGGTCGATGACTCGATCCGGCGGCTGATCGCCGATATGACGGAGTCGATGTATGCGGCGCACGGCGTCGGCATTGCTGCGCCGCAGATTGGCGTCGGTCTGCGGGTTGTCATCATCGGGATGCCTGACGAGGAGCCGTTCGCGCTGATCAACCCGGAGGTGATCAAGCGCAGCGGTGAACGCCGTCTGGATGAAGGCTGTCTCTCAGTCCCCGGCTATCGTGGCACGGTGACGCGCTCCCTCTCCGTCGTCGTAAAGGCGCTGGACGAAAACGGGCGCGAGGTGCGCGTGAAGGCGGAAGGCGACATGCTGGCACAGGCGCTGGAGCATGAGACCGACCATGTCAACGGCCTGTTGTATGTGGACCGGCTGAACGCGAAGACGGACCTGGTCAAACTGGCCGCACCGCGCACTACACCGGACGGTCGAGAAGGAGACGAGGAGGCGTAGATGGACCAGTACATCCTTGTCCTCTTCATTGTCATCGGCGCCTTCTATTTCATCCTCCTCCGCCCCGTCCTTCAGCAGCAGAAGCGACACCGGAGCGACATCTCCAGCCTGCAGATCGGCGACGAGGTGCTGACGTCCGGCGGCTTCTATGCCATCGTGCGTGAGATCAACACGCACGAGGATCGAGAGACGGAGATTGTGCTGGAAGCCGCGCCGGGATTGCTGCTCCGCGGGACCGCCGCGGCCGTCGGGTCGGTCACCCGACGTAGCCCTTCCGCCCAGGCGGGAGGGGCAGCGCCCACCATTGAGCCATGACACCTGGCGGCGAGGTTCGCCGCGCTATCAGTGCACGCGAGAGGGAGACCACCGTGCCGACGACGCTCCGCCCAACGCCCGCCTCCCCCGCCCCCGCGGAGGTCTTTGACCTCGTGCGGGAGGTGCTCGCGCGGCTGCCCGTCTTGGACTTCTCGTCCGCGCCTGTCCTTGACCGTCCCATCGCGATCCTCGCGCTGCGCCCAGCTGAGGCGCGCCGCCGATTGTCGGATGAAGTCCCCACGAAGGACGACGACGTCGAGGATGAGGATGAGGATGAGGATGACGACGAGGACGACGACGACGAGGACGACGACGACGAGGACGACGACTGGGATGACGAGGACGACGACGACTGGGATGACGAGGACGACGACGACTGGGATGACGACGAGGACGACGACGACTGGGACGACGACGAGGACGACGACGAGGACGACGAGGACGATTGGGAGGACGAGGACGAGGAGGAAGAGGACGAGGAACCGGAGACAGCACCGGTCGCACCGGCTCCGGCTCGCCGCCGCCGCTAGAGCGGGGTACGCTCCGAGGCAGAACCTCGACTAGCGAAAGCGCCTGTGATGCGTCGCGTCCGCCGCTTC
>QZJI01000020.1 GCA_003599735.1 Dehalococcoidia bacterium
GCCACCGGAGCGCGCGGCGTCGGCCTGGTAGAAGCGGTCGAAGACACGCGCGCGCACGTCCTCCGGAAGCGGGTCGCCCTCATTGTGGACGTCGATCAGCACACCGCCCGCCACGGCCTTCGAGGCGATCGTCACGGCGCTACCGGGGCGCGCAAAACGGATCGCGTTGTCGACGAGGTTGGCGAACACCTGCTCCAACCGCCGGCCGTCGGCACGCACCGTGGCGCCGGCGCCGGGCTGCGCCTCCAGCCCCACCTCCGCCTCCTCCGCCTGGTGACGCAGACGTGGCGCCGTCGCCTCGATCAGGTCGTCGATGGCGACATCCTCGATCTCCATGCGGACGGCGCCGGACTCGATCTCGCCGAGGTAGAGCAGGTCGTCCACGAGGATGCGCATCCGCTCCGCCTCTTCGTGGATCAGTTCGCCCGCCTCGCGCGGGTCGCCGACGCCCTCGATCAGCGCCTGCGAGAAGCCATGGATCGAGGTGAGCGGCGTCTTCAGCTCATGCGAGACGTCCGCCAGCAGGTCGCGCATCGCGTGGTTGCTGCGGCTGATCTGCGCGGACATCTGGTTGAACGCGGAGGCGAGCCGCCCCACTTCGTCGCTGCCGTCCACCTCGATCCGCTGTTCGAGGTCACCGCGCGCCATCGCTTGCGAGGCGCGCGTCATCTGCGCGATCGGCGTCGTGATCCTCGACGCGAGGATCAGCGAGAAGATGACCGCCACGACGCCCGCGCCGAGGCCGGCGAGGCCGAGCCGTGGCAGCAGCCGCGCCCACGACTGGTTGACGTCCGCCGCCGGCACGACGATCACGAGGCGCGTCGGCATCTTCGTCTGCGCCACGGCCGCGATGCCAGTCACGTCCGACTGGGTGAAGAGGTAGAGGTCACGCCCGTCGCGGGTCACCTGGTACGAACGGAACGAATCCATCTCGTCGCCCTGTGGCCCGGACGGCGGCCCGTCCAGTACCTCGAGCGTCTCGCCGAGCAGCCCCTCGTCGGCGGCCGTGTCCATCACCACGCGCTGCCGCCGGTCCACCATCAGGACGCGGAACTGGTAGTGGTCGGCCACCTCGGCCAGTTGCGACCGGATGACCTCGGCGGGCCATCCGGCCTGCTGGAGGTTGCGCGTGGCTTCCGAAATCGGGCCGACCAGCAGTCCGATGCGCTGTTCGGCGGACTGGTTCTGCTCCTGCCGCAGCAGCAACACGAACCCGGACGCGGACAGAAAGAGCGCCAGCCCGATGACGAGCGCGAAGCCGACAATCAGGCGGGCACGGAAACTCGCGAGCATGGAAGACCTACGACTTTGCGGGCTGCGGCACCAGCTTGTAACCCACACCCCAGACGGTCTCGATCTTCGGCCGGGCTGCCTTCAATTTCTCGCGCAGCCACGCGACGTGCACGTCGATGGTGCGGGCGTCGCCGTAGAAGTCCTCGCCCCACACCATCGAGAGCAACCGCTCCCGGTCCATCGCGACGTTCGGATGGCGCATGAACGCCTCCAGCAGGTCGAACTCGCGCTGGCGGAGCCGCACATGTTCACCGGCCACGATGACATTGCGCGCGGAAGGGTCGAGCGTCAGATCTTCGATCGTGATCGCCTGCGGCTCACCGTCGTCGCCGGCGGCCTTGTCCCAGTCGCGGCGGCGAAGGTTCGCCTTCACCCGCGCCACCACCTCGCGCGGGTTGAACGGCTTCGTGATGTAGTCGTCCGCTCCCATTTCGAGGCCCACGATCTTGTCGACGTCGTCCGAGCGCGCGGTCAGCATGATCACTGGCACGTCCGAGTCCTTGCGGATCTCCGTGCAGACGTCGAACCCGTTGAGGTGGGGCATCATCAGGTCGAGCACGACCAGGTCGGGCGCCTCCGCGCGGAACCGCTCGAGGGCCTCGCGCCCGTCACGGGCGGCGACGACCTCGTACCCCGCCTCGCGGAGGTAGAGTCGAAGCAGCTTGATGATGTTGGCTTCATCGTCGGCGACGAGGATCTTCGCGGTCATCGGGTGTGCCTGCGGTCCTCGACGTGTCGCCCCTCGGTCAGGGACTGAGTGGGCGGCTGGTGGGTGGGGAAGAGAAGGGTCAGGGCCGGCCCGGGCTCCCAGGGGAGCACCGAAGCGGTTCGCAACCGCTCCCACCACAACCTGTTTCTGCGAACCGTCCCGTCCGGGCGCGGCCCCTTCCTGCAGATGAGGATGGCCGAGCGCGGTTGGCGTTTCTTAAGGGAAGTGTAAACAAAGTGTGCGACTTCCGGCGCGTGCGTCGGAAGCGACCGGCTGGAAGCCCGCCTCCGGCTAGGCGGTCCTCCCGAGGTACCGCAGCGCCTGCGCGATCCCCGCGTGCTCGTGGACATTGGACGCGGCGGCCTGATTCTGGTCAGCCACCTCCCGCAGGAGTTCCTCGCGGAGGACGGAGATGGCACGCGGCGCCTCCACGCCGATCTTGATCCGCTCGCCCTCGATCGCGAGGATCCGGACGACCACTTGCCCGTCGATAACGATGCCCTGCTCTAGTTTGCGCGTGAGGATCAACACGGCGTGGCCTCCCTGCCCCGTAGCCGGTGTGCGGCGGCGCGAGGCCGCCTCTCCCGATCATCGGCGGACGGGGAGCGCGTCCGCAGTCCTGCCCCCGGGGGCTAGGCCGACGCCCGGAGTGGCTCTTCTGTGGCCTCCGTCAGATCCTGGACGTCACCGGCCTGGAGCACCCGCGTGCGGAGCAAATAGTTCGACTCCGCGAGGATGATCTGGCGCGCCATGTGCGTCCGGCGAGAAAACACCAGCGGAGCGAGCAGGTTGGCCGTGATCTGCGTCGGGTCCTCGTTCAGCGTGAGCAGGCTCCGCACCATCGCGTCGCCCGGCTCGTGGAGGCCCAGCTCTTCGACGTCGCGGTCAGCGAGTTCGAAGGCGTAGTCCTCCTGGAAAAGGAACGGCTCCAGGAGCGCGAACGAGATGGATGGGTCGTCCAACGAGACCAGCCATTCCACCGGGGTGTCCTGCTCCCGCACCAGCGCGAACCGCCGGAGCGATTCGAAGCCGCCGATGCCGGGCTCGAACGCGAAGATCTGCTCCTCGGACACCTCAATGGTCTCCTCGGCGCCCAGCAGGGTCGTCGTCACGCGCATCTCAATCTCCTTCTCACCCAGCGCCGAGGGCAGCCGAGCCGTCAGCGCAAGAATGCAATCAATCCGGTCGTCAGCGACTTCGCTGTGGCGCTAAGCGCCGCCTGCAACGCCGTGTCCCGCATCTGGAGGTCCATCGCCTCCTGAGTCAGGTCAGCGTCCTCCAACTGGGAAATCTGGATCTGGAACTGTGCCTCGTCGCCCTCGAGACGCTGGGCCGCCAATTCGGTATGACGGACCCGCGCGCCGATCTCGCCCCGAGCGCGGAGGGCGGTGTCCGCGTCCAACCCCAGAGCTGTGCTGGCGGAAGCAATGCCGGCGCGGTCGTTGGCGTTCAGGGCGTCGCGGAAGTCGATGAGCGACGTGAAAATGCCCCCGAACAGCGCCTGCCCATCCAGGTTCACCGCGACCGTCTCCCCGTTGCCGATGGAACGCGCGATCACGCCTGCGTCGCCGTTGAAGGTGACCGCCGTGGCGTTCGCGGGCGCGTCCGGCGTAAAGGGCTGCGCACCGGTCTGGTAGCCCCCAAAGATGTGCCGTCCGCCGTACGAGGTGTTGCCGATGGTCACGACTTCCTGGAGCAGGCTGTCGATCTCGACCGCGATCGCCGCCCGGCCGCTGGCGTCCACGGTCGTGGAGTCCGCCTGCACGGCCAGCTCCTGTGCCCGCGACAGCACCCGCCCCAGACCGTCCAGAGACGCCTCGGTGACGCCAAGTTCGGATTTCGCCAGCTCGATGCTGCGCTGATGCTGGGCGATCAGGCCCATGCTGGTGCGCATGGCCATCACACGGCTGTTCCCAAACGGATCGTCCGAAGGCTTGTTGATCCGACGTCCGCTGGCCATCCGGCCTTGCGTCTCCGCCAGGCGGGTCTGCGTCGTCTGCAGGTACTGGATCAACCGTGAGGTGGTGCCAGCGTTGGTGATGCGAAGCATGGCGCCCTCCTCCCTTACGCGAACCGCAGCAGGCTGTCGAGCATGTCGTCGATCGCGCGGATGACCCGGGCCGCGGCCTCATACCCGCGCTGGTACTGGACCATCGAGACCATCTCCTCGTCGAGGTTCACGCCGGAGATGCTCTGCCGCAGCGAATCGAGGTGGTTGAGCCGCATCTCCTGCGAGTCCGCGAGTCCCTGCGTGCTCCGTGTCGCGACGGCGACGCTGGTGATGATGCCGTTCAGGAACGTGGAGTAGTCCTCGGTGCCACCGCTCATGGAAGGCGCCTGCTGCAGGGCGGCGATAGCGAGGGCGTTCCGCCCGTCGCCGGCCGACCCAGCCGCGGTGGCCGCCGCCAACAGGCTCGGGTCCGCGACGATCGCCGTGTCCACGTTGATGGTTGCCGCCGTGGTGCCCGTGAAGAACACGGTGCCGGTCGTCACCCCGTCGAGCGCGTACCCGGCGGCATGGGCCGCGTTCACATCCGTCGCGATCCGCGCGACCAGGGCGTCCAGGTCCGCGATCCGGGCGGGGATGTCCGTGTCCCGCTGGTGGAGCAGGCCACCAATCTCGCCCGACCGGATGGCGACCGGCGTGGCGTCTGCCTCCCAGACCGGGTCGCCATAGTTGTTGTTCAGCGGGTCGCGGACCACATCCAGATGGTGCGCGCTTTTGTTCAGCACAAGAGAGCGCCCACCCACGAACACGTCCATACTCCCCGAATCACTCTCCACCGTGTACACGTCAACCAGCTGCGAGAGCCGGTTGAGGGCCAGGTCGCGCTCGTCGGAAATGTCGGACGCCGGATTGCCCGCCGCACGCGCCTCCAGGATCTGGCCGTTGAGGGACGCGACACGGTCCGCCAGGCTGTTCACCTCGGCGATGTCCGTGCTGATCCGGCTGTCCGCGTCCGCGCGAAGGTCCGTAAGGCTGCGCACGACCTGGTTCGCGGTCAGCGAGAACGCCTCGGCGGCAGCCACCACGCCGGTGCGGACGGCGCTCTGCTCCGGCGCGTTGGCGAGGTCGCGCCATGAGTTGAAGAATTGGTCCATCGCGTCCCGCAGGCCGCCTGGCCCGCTCTGGCCCAGCGTCGCCTCCACGAAACTGAGCGAGGTCGCCCGGGCGTGATAGTCCCCGGCCGTCCCGTTTTCCGTCCGCGCCTGGATGTCGATGAAGCGGTCATGCTGCCGCTCGATGCTCTTCACGTCGACGCCACCACCCACGCCGTTGGATGACCCGGAAGGGGCCTGGGCAAACACGACCCGCTGTCGGGAGTAGCCGGGCGTGTTCGCGTTGGCGATGTTGTGCGCCACCGCGTCCATCGCCTGCTGCTGCGCCAGAAGCGCGCGCATGGCGGAGTTGAGCCCGATCGAGATCCCCACGGCGGCCTTCGCTTCTCCGCGCTATGCGCTGCGGTCCAAGGTGCGCCCGCCATTCGCGGCGGCGCCCCCGGCCGGCGTGTAGACCCCGCCGGTGAGGACGGAGCGGAGATAGTTCACCCATCGGTCGACCAGCGTCCGGCTGCTCTCCAGCAACCGCTGGTTCACTTCCTGTGTCTCATGCAGTGCCGTAGCCTCCGCGTGTAACACCTGGCCAGTGTGGCGGACCGCCTCCGCGGCGTCGCTCGGCAGCGCGGCCGCGATCTGCGACAGCGTGGCGGTGTCTGGATCAATGCCTGTCGCCATCGAAATCGCGACCAGGGCGGTCATGCGTTCGGTCTCCAGGGCCTGCAGATGTTCGAGGAACAGCTGCGACTCCTCCACGGAGGCGGTGAGCTCTTCGACATCGCCGGAGACGATCGCCTGCTGCTGCCGGCGGGCGACGCTCAGCAACTGGCGCGTGATGTCGCGCTGCGCCTCCAAAACGGCGGCGAGGGACTGCCCCCCCTCGGCGGCCTCCAGATGCGCGGCCGTCATGGCCGGGCCTCGAACCCGTGCTCGGCGAGCCGCTGCGCAATGAGGTCCGCGTCGATGCTGTATGTGCCGTCCGCGATCCGGGCACGCACGGCGGACACGCGGTCGGCGCGTACGTCAGACTGCTGCTGCACCGCTTCCATCACACGGGCGAAGGACTGCGCGGTCGCGGACAACGACACCTCATCCGTCCGCCGGCCGGGGCCGCCGCTTCGTGCCGTACGGCGCGTGGCCTCGTGCGCGGTGGCCGCCTGGGCCTGCGCCACCTGCCGCTGGTAGACGCCGGAGGCGTCCTGAGGTCGGACGGGCAATACCATCACTGCACCTCCCGGGCCGCTAGGCGACCTGGTTCACTTTCGTCAGCATTTCCTCGATGGTCTTGTACGCGACCATGTTCAACTGGTAACCGCGCTTCGCGATCACCAGCCCGGTCATCTCCGTGGCGATGTCCACGTTCGAGGCTTCCAGCCAGCCGGAGTAGACCGTGCCCATGCCCGCTTCGCCGGGCTTCCCCTCGATCGCTTCCTGCGACACTTCCGTGGCCACGTACCGGCTGTTGCCGATCGCGGCGAGCCCCTGCGGGTTGGAGAAGCGGTATAGCTGGATCTGGCCCGCCACCACACGCTTGCCGTCGCGCGGGTCGAACGGCCCCAGCGCAGCGAGCTCTTCGTCTGTCAGGTCGCGCGTCACCATGATCTCGCCCGTGTCGTCCACGCTCAGCCCGCGGAAACGTGGCGGCAACTGGAGCGGCGGGTCGAGCAGCTCGCCGGAGAGCGTCACCACCCGCCCGGTGCCGTCCACGGTGAACATCCCGGCTCGCGTGTACGCGAACGTGCCGTCGTCCAGCTTGACGCGGAAAAAGCCGTCTCCGGAGATCGCGAAGTCCATCTCGCGCCCGCTCGGCTGAAGCGACCCCTGTGTGAAGTCCCGTGTGACGCCCGCCGTGGTGACGCCTGCCGAACTGCTGGACGGCGCCTCTCCCGCGGCGATCGAGGAGAACGCCGTCGCAGTGTTCAATATGTCCTGGAAGTGGATTTTCACGCGCTTGTAGCCCGTGGAGTTCACGTTCGCCAGATTGTTCGCGATCAACTCGATGTTCCGCTGCTGCTCAACCATCCCGGAGATGGCGGCGTCAATAGAGAGCGACACGGTGGACCTCTCAGACCTTAGACGCGGCCGACGTCACGGACGGCACGCTCAAGCGACTCGTTGATGGTGGAGAAGACGCGCTGGCTGGCCTCAAACGTCCGCGACAGGCTGAACATCCGCGTGGCTGTCTGGCCTATGTTCACGTTCGCCTCTTCGAGTACGCCCTGCAGGATGGTCGTCGCGCCCTCGCTGAAGTCCACTGGCGTCACCGTCGCGCCCTCGGCTACCGAGAAGCGGGATGCCCCCGCACGGGAGAGGTCCGCCGCGTCAAGGGTGACCACCCCCAGCCGTGCGATGAACTGCTCTTTCAGGATCATGCTGCGCGACCCGTTGTCGTTCGCTACCTCCTCAGGCACCAGCCGGAAGATGCTGCCGTCGGACTTGATCCGGACGCGCTCCGTGTCCACGACGATCGGCGCACCCTCGCTGTCCAGCACCAGAGAACCGTCCGCCGTCACCAGCTGGTTGGTCTCATTACGGTCGAAGTGGCCATCGCGCGAGTACCGCACACCCTGATCGGTCTGCACGACGAAGAAGCCCGCGCCGCGCAACATCAGGTCGAACGTGCCACCCGTCTCGCGCTCCGGGCCCTGGCTGATGTCCGTGCGGACGGTGGCGATGTACGTGCCCGTGCCGACACGGCCAATGAGGCGTCCCTGTGTGCCCGGCACCGGCGCCGGGCTGCCAGACGCGCTCGTCCGCTTCGCCAGTACGCCGCCAAACGCCGTCTGGGCTGACTGGTCCGCCTTATAGCCAACCGTCGAGGCGTTCGAGATGTTCGCGGCTGTGACGTCCTGCTGACGCAGGCCGAGCAGCATGCCCGAGGCCGCCGTATAAAGGCCCCTGATCATGATTGCTTCTTTCCGAGGCCCAGCCCCACGAACAGCGAGAGCGCCATGGCCGCCGCGAGCGCGCCGAAGCGCACGATGTCCGTCATGAGCGTGGCGTCGCCGGTGTTGGGGAGCGAACCGGGGGCGAGCAGGCCGCTGCTCGTGTCGCTCCGGCTCCCGTCCGACCCGCGTTGGCCAGTGAGCGAGAAGTACCCGCCGATCGAGCGTTCCACGGTGGGTTGCGGGGCGTCGTCCGGCTCCGGCTCCACGGTGATGATGAAGAGGTCGAACCCGAAGTCGGCAATCGGCGGCAACGTGCCGCGGTAAGAGACTGCGCCCGCCGCGTCCGCGCTAAAGCGGCCAACCGAGATCGCGTCGCCCGCCTGCGAGTTCACCAGCCAGCCCTGGTACTGCTTGCCGTCCAGGTGCTGGAGGCCGTTCGCCTGCACGCGCACGATCCCCTCGGCGAAGATCAGCTCGGCGGTGCCTCGCGCGTCGCGTGGCCCCCAGTTCGACAGGTCGATGTAGGAGAGCGCCACCGGGACTGGCACCCCGTTCGCGCGCGCCGTGCCGGACGGCGCCACCGCCAGAAGCAGCGCCAGGCCCGCCACCACCATCGAGGTGATGCGGACCGCTGTCAGCGGACGGCGTGTCACATTCACGCGTGTCCCCCACGGCTGCGTGCAATCTTCACTTCTTCCAGGCCGACCCGGAGTTCGCGGGCGATCGCACGGTCGGAGAGGCCGTCATCGATCAGACGCGCGATCTGGTCGGACATCGACAGCGCAGACTCAGCATGGATGTGCTCACCGGCGGCCCGCCCCAGCGAAGCGCCGGCCGTCGCCAGCGTGCGGGGCGGCTCGCTGAGCAGCATCTCCAGACTGGTGCGCTGCTGCGTCAACTGTTCCTGCATCTGCGCCATCGCCTGCTCGAGGCGTTCCGCGAGCGCGTCCGCGGATCGGGTGACGAGCGACGAGACATGCTCGTTCAGAAGGTCGCGCTCAACTCCCGTGTCGCGGACGGCGGACTCCCGCATGCCGAAGGTCGCCGGCGCTGCCCGCTGGACGGGCGTCGAGGGTGACAGGTCGACCTGGGCCAGCACTGACTCCAGGTCCAGCTGCTGACGGGAGATCAGTGCGCTGTGGTAAAGGACGGCCAGGGCCAGCAGCAGCACGGGGCCGCCGATGGAGATCGAAAGAAGGAGGACCGATGGCGAAACGCTCATGCTGCTTTCCCCTGCTCTCGGGTCCGAAGGATGGCCCGTAGCCGTCCCAGGGCCCGTGCGTGGAGCTGGCAGACGCGGGATTCGGAGATGCTCAACACCTGCGACACTTCCCGCATCGTCAACTCCTCCTGGTAGTAAAGCGACAGGATGAGCTGCTCCCTCTCGGGGAGTTCCCTAATCGAGTGGGCGAGATCACCGATTCGTTCCTGGAGTTCCATCTCCACGCTGAAGTCTTCGTAGTCCGGGTCGGCGATGCCGGCGGCCGAGCCACCCCCTTCTTCGTCGTCCTCGTGCATCCCGACCGTGTCCAGGGAGACCGTCGTCCAGGAAGCGTCGATCAGGTGGCGACGGTAGGCGTCGCCAGAGCGCCCCAGGCTTGCCGCGACCTCGTCGTCCGTCGGTTCACGGCCCAGGTCGTTCGTCAGGGTGAAGATCGCCTCGGTCGTCTCGCGCACCTTCTGCCGGACGGAACGCGGGAGCCGGTCCAGCGAGCGCAGGGCGTCGATGATCGCGCCCCGGACTCGGGAGATCGCGTATGTCTCGAACTTCACGCCCTTGGTGGAGTCGAACCGCTCGACCGCCTCGATCAGCCCGATCGTGCCGAAGGAGAGGATGTCCTCATAGTCCATGATCGCAGGGAGCGAGATCGCCAGACGGCCCATCACATACTTCACGAGTGGCGTGAACTGCAGGATGAGCTGCTCCCGCACCTTCGGGTCGCCGGTCGCGGCATACTGCTCCCAGAGTGCCTGGTTCGCGGCCTGAAGGACCTCCGGGGACACCGCGTCCGCGGCGGCGCGCCGGTTCCTGAGGGGTGACGTGCTCATATGCGTCCCTTATGCCTGTGCAGCCTGGCGGTCAGCCGAGGTGTTTCGATCTGCGTGTGCTTGGGTCAGGTCAACTGGTTGGCCCCCGTCTGAGGGATCTCCCGCCGCCGCCCTGCCCGTTGCGGTCTCCGCCGGCGAAGCCGTGGAAACGACCAGTTCGGCAAAAAACGCCGCGAACGCGACCAGCGGGAACGCCAGCAGGCCGCGCAGCAGCGCCACCTCCACCGTGTACCCCGCCATCCATGACGCGGTCGAGGCGATGACCACCACCGCCGCGCCCGCGTTCAGCCCGAACCGTAGGAGTGGCATCTAAAGCAACCCCTTGCGGCGGCGTTCAACCTGCTGTCGGGTCACATACCGGACCAGCCGTTCCACTTCCCCACGCGGGGCCGAGAAGAAACGGCCATGGATCCGGTGGTATCGCCCGGCGCGCGAAGGCGGCTGTACCGTCAGGACATCCGTGTAGATGTCCACCTCCAGCGGGTCGCCCTCCAGGGCGAACAGCAGGTGCAACCGCGCGCCCACCTCCGGCCGGGTCAACGACTGCATCTGGAGCCCGCCACCGGAAATGTCCAAGATGACGCAGGAGTCCAGCGGCGTCTCCGTGCCGTTGTTGGCCACAACCGCGGCGTACCGTGGGACGATCCGGGTGATCAGCCGGTAGTACGAACGGCGCTCGTTCTTCTCGGCCTCAACTGGCGGCTCGATGATCAGCCCCTCAGCTGGTGACTCCTCCACATGCCTCACCCGCGTCGGAAACCGGTAGATCTGCCCCTCGACCGAGGTGAACAGAGTGAGCGGCGCGCCAGCCTCAACGGTGAGCCGTTCCGCGTCCCGGTGCGGCGTCGAGATATGGATGTCGCGCTCCGACACGCTGCGGACCGTCGCCTCATAGGCGGCGCCAGCGTCCCCGATCGCCGGGATGACGCTGACGCGGGTGCCGGGACGCAGGTCCACGTAGTCCATCAGTCCTCTTCGCCCGTCCTCGCCCGCCGGATCAAGACGCCCGCGCCAGTGCGCGGCTGGCCGTCGTCGCCGATACGCCGCCCGCAACCCAGCGGCCCGTGGCTACAGCCGCGGCCAACGCCCGCGTGTCGCCCACGCGCGGCGCTTCCGTCACTTGGTCGGAGTGCGTTGTGTAGGCAACTCCCAGCGACGACTCGATCGAGACGCTGACGGACGCGCCGAAGCGCGCCGTCTCGTCACATCGCGTCAGCACCAGGCCCGCCAGTCCGAACCGCTGGTACGCCGCCACCACATCACGCTGGTCGGCCGCGCGCATCGTCGCCGGAAGGGCAAGCAGCACGTCCCGGCGCGGCAGCGAACGCAGCATCGCGCTGAGCTCGGCCAGGCGGTCACGCCGCCCGCCCATGTGCCCTGCGGTGTCCACAATCACGATGTCCGAAGCGCCTTCCGCCAGCAGCGCCGACACATCCGACGGCGCGTAACAGAGGCTGACCGGGACGTGGAGCGCCTCACCCATCGCGTCCAGCTGCTGCGGCGCGCCGACTCGGGAGATGTCCGTGCTGGCGACCATGACACGCTGGCCTCGGCGGCGCATCTCCAGCGCCATCCGCATCGCCAGCGTGGTCTTCCCCGCACCGGAAGGGCCGACGAGTACGAGCGCGCGAGGGTCACCGCCCGCCGTCAGTGTGGGCACAACAGGCAACAACGCCGCCAACGCACGGTTCAGCGCGCGCAACCCGGCCTCGCGAGAGATGTTCCGCGACAGCAACGACTCCACGCGCCCGAGGACCGTCGCGGCGGACGCGCGCGTCATGTCCTGCTCGTCCAGACGTTCATACGCGGCACGGAGCGCGGGCGACTGCGTAGAGCGCTCGCCCATCCGCTCCATCGCCATCGACTCCACCAGCGCCCTGACTTGGTCCACGCGCTGCGAGAGGCCCGCAACCACCCCCTGGCCAATTGACGGCCCGGCCATCTCGGCAGCCATCCGGACGGGTGCCGCGGCCGTGATCGGCGCGGGCGCGGCGGGCGGCTCTGGCTTCGCCGCCAGCGTGGCAGACCGTTCCCCGGGAGGCTCAACCGCGGGTGCCGCGGGCGCGGGCGTGTCCGCCAGCGCCGCAAACGGACTGTTCCGCAGGCCCCGCCCGGCGGCCCGGCTCCGGGCGGCCGGTGCGAGCTCAACCGCGGGGTCGAGCGACATGCCGGCCGCGGCCCCTTCCGCCGTCTCCCGGACAAGGTCATGCACGACGGCGGAAGCCTCGAACGTCAGCTCGGAGGCGTCCGCGATGCGGGCGCGCACCTCCACCAGCTCCTGCGCGGGCTCGCCGACGACGCCCGGTGCAAGCACCTTCCGCGTCGAGACGATGATGGCGTCGCCGCCCATCTCGTCGCGCACCTTCTGGTACGCCTCCCGCATATTCGCCGCGGTGAACCGCTTAGGCTGCGACATTCTGCTCCACCTCCACCATGCCCACTGCCTCCACCTCCACCTCGCGCGCGATCTCGGCGAACGAGAGCACGGCGAGCGTGGGGAGCGACCGCTCAACAAGCCGGCGCATCGGCCGGCGGATGCGCGCGGACGTCAGCAACAGCGGCTCGTGCCCCGCGGCGGCCGCCCGTCCCATCTGGTCCGCGATCGCGCCCAGCAGGCGCTGCAACAGTTCCGGTGCGACAACGATCGCCGTGCCGCTGTCGGTCTGCGTCATGCTCGCGGCGAGCGACTGCTCCAGCCGCGGGTTCAACGTGATCGCGTGCAGGCGGCCGTCGCCCGCACGGTGCTGCATGCACAGCTGACGAGACAGCGCCTGGCGCGTCCCCTCCGCCAACAGCTCGATCTCCTTCGTCTGCCGGCCGAGGTCGGCCAGCGTCTCCGCGATCGTGACCAGGTCGCGGATCGAGACATGCTCGGAGAGCAGCAGCTGCAGCACGCCCTGGACCTCGCCCACGGTGAGGACGCCGGGGATCAGCTCATCCACCACGGCGGGGTACTCCTCCTTGAGGTGGTTGAGGAGCGTCTGCACGTCCTGCCGCGAGAGCAGCTCCGGCGAATGGCGCTTGATCAATTCGGACAGGTGGGTGATCAGCACGGACGGCGGATCGACGACCGTGTATCCCATGATCTCCGCGCGCTGCTTCTCGGCCGCGCTCACCCACCGTGCGGGCAGGCCGAACGCGGGCTCGACCGTCTCGGGGCCGTCGAGTTCGCCCGTGGCGAGCCCGGAGTTCATCGCGAGGTACTGGTTTACGAACAACGCGCCCCCACCGATCTCGATGCCGCGCATCTTCACCACATACTGGTTGGCCGTCAGGGCCAGGTTGTCCCGGATCCGGATCACCGGGACGACCACGCCCAGGTCCGTCGCGATCTGACGTCGCATGATGGTGATCCGGTGCAGCAGGTTCCCGCCGCGCTCCTCGTCCACCAGCGGGATCAGGCCGTACCCCACTTCCACCTCCAGCGGGTCGACCCGAAGCATCCCCACGACGGAGTCGACCGTCTGTGACTCCTCGACCTGCTGGACCTCCATCTGGTCTGCCTCCACCTGCCGCTGACGCCGCAGGCGAGAGCGGACGGCGAACCCCGCGCCACCCATGATGGTTCCCAGCACCCAGAATGGGGATAGGGGAAGTCCCGGCACGACGCCGAAGGCGAACGACATCGCGCTCACGATGAACAGCGCGCGCGGGTCGGAGAACAGCTGTCCCCCCAGGCTCGCTCCCAGATGCTGCTCGGAGGCCGCACGAGTGACGAGGATGCCGGAGGCGGTCGAGACGAGCAGCGCCGGAATCTGCGCCACCAGCCCTTCACCGATCGTCAGCACGGAGTAGGTACTCGCTGCCTCGCCGGGGGCCAGACCGTGCTGCACGACTCCAATCGCCATCCCGCCGATCAGGTTGATCGTCGTGATGATCAGCCCGGCGACCGCGTCACCCTTCACAAACTTCGAGGCGCCGTCCATCGCGCCGTAGAAATCTGCCTCCGCGGAAATCGACTTCCGGCGCGCGCGGGCCTCCACATCGGTGATGACGCCCGCGTTCAGGTCGGCGTCAATCGACATCTGCTTGCCAGGCATGGCGTCCAGGGTGAACCGGGCGGCCACTTCGGCGACACGCCCCGCGCCGTTCGTGATCACCACGAACTGCACCACCAGCAGGATGAGGAAGATGACGATGCCGACGACCAGCGAACCGCCGACCACGAACTGCCCGAACGAGTCGATCACCGCCCCTGCGTCGCCGTGCAGCAAGATGAGGCGAGTCGAGGCGATGTTCAGCGACAGGCGGAACAGCGTGATCAACAGCAGCAGCGAGGGGAACACGGAGAACGACAGGACGTCCTTCGTGTACATCGTGATCAGCAGGATCGTGATCGACAGCGCCAGGTTCGTGACGATCAACAGGCTGAGCAGATACGGCGGCAACGGCACGACCATAAGGCCGATCAGCATCAGCACGCCGAGGGCGAGCATCACGTCCGCGTTCTTTGTCAGCGCGCCGAACCCGCCACCGGCGTCCGTCGCCGTCCCTGCCTGCGCCATCTCGACCTCCTCGCGCTACGCCGAGGCCCGGCGGAGGCCGGTGCGCACGCGATAGACGAATGCCAGTACTTCCGCCACCGCCTCGTACAGCGTGGACGGGATCTCCTGCCCGACCCGCACCGCCTGGTAGACGGCACGGCAGAGCGGCGGGTTCTCGATCACGGCGATACCGTGTTCCTGCGCGACCTCGCGGATACGCAGCGCCATCAGGTCCGCGCCCTTCGCCAGCAGGATGGGCGCACGCGAGGTGGCCGGGTCGTACTTCAGCGCGACGGCGTAGTGCGTCGGGTTGACGATCACCACATCTGCCTTCGGGACGTTCTGCATCACGCGCGACATGAGGGCCCGGCGGGCGCGCTGCAACTGGCCCTTCACCTGCGGGTCGCCGTCCGTCTGCTTCATCTCGTCCTTCAGGTCGTCACGAGACATCCGCAGTTCGCGCAGCCATTCCATCCGCTGGAAGAAGAAGTCCGCCGCACCAATCGCCACCAGCGTCAGTGCGATCCGCAGCGCCAGGTCGAACGCGATCGAGACCAGCACGCCGATCGCGCTTCGCAGGTCGCCGGACAGCCCGAGCGCGATCAAGCTGGGCCACCGCGATCGGAGCGTCAGCCAGGCCACGAGGCCGAGCGCCACAAACTTCGCGATCGACTTGGCAAGGCTGACCCATGCCTGCCGTGAAGCGCCCATCCGCTTCGCGCCGGCGATCGGGTTCAGCCGCTTCAACTGCGGCTTGACCGCCTCGGTCGTGAACAGCGGACCGCCCGTCTGCAGCCACGCGCCGAGGACGGCGAGCGTGGCGAGCGCGACAAGCAGCGGCGCGAGGATCATCGTGGCCTGCCAGATCAGCGCCGTGCCGCTCTGCGCGGCTAGGTCGATCGTGAGCGGCGCCTCGCCCGCGAACATCCACGTCTGCGTCGCCATCGACTCGACGTTCCGCCACATCGCCCCGCCCGCCATCTTCAGGACGCCGACCGAGGCGAGGACCGCGACGGCGGTGTCCATCTCACGCGAATGCGCGACCTGCCCGCGTTTTCGGGCATCGGAAATCCGCTTCGACGTGGGGGCTTCAGTGCGCTCTCCTGCCATTTACGGCGCCAGGAACCCGTTGACGTCCACCAACGCACGCCCGAGGAAGGCGCCGAGGAACGCGACGACCAGTGGCATGGAAGCGGAAAGCGCCAGCAGGCCGACTCCGATCTTCACTGGGAACCCCGCCACCAGCACATTCAGCTGCGGCACGCTCCGCCCCACGAGCGCGAGCGCGACATCCGCGAGGATCAACGCGCCGAACGCCGGCAGCGCGATCTGCACCGCCGCTGAAAAGAGCGACGTGAAAAACGGCACGACCTGCCCGCCGGCGATTACGGAGAGGTCCGCGTGGCCAGGCGGGACCACCTCAAACGTATGGAGGAGGGAGCGCACCACCAGGTAGTGCCCGTTGATCGCGAAGAACAGCAGCGTCACCAGTAACCGGTAGAACTGCTCCAGCATGCCGGTCTGCATGCCGGACAGCGGGTCGATGACGGCCGCGATGCCGAACCCCGCCTGCACGCTCACAATCGAGGCGGCCATCTCCACCGCCTGGAAGACCAGCGAGATCGCCAGGCCGATCACCAGCCCCACCAGCACCTCGGAGCCGGCCAGCGACGCCAGGACGATCAGGTTGGTCGAGATCGCCTCGGGCCGTGCCTGCAACGGTAGGACGACGAGCGACAGTAAGACGGCGAAGCCGATCTTCGCCTGCACCGGCACTGAACGCGCCCCGAACAACGGCGATGCCACCACGGCGGCGGTCAGCCTCGCCAGGATCAGGAGGAAATGCGCCGACCATTCTGGCGAGACGGAAAAGATCTGCGTCAGCACTAGCGCGCCAGGTCCGGCAGCGCCACGAACAGCTGCGTGGTGTAGTTCACCATCGTCCCGATCATCCACGGGCCCAGCACCGCGGAGACCGCGAACACGCCAAGCACTTTCGGCACGAATGACAGCGTCGCCTCATTGATCTGCGTCATCGCCTGGAACACCGAGACGATGAGGCCCACCCCAAGCGAAACGGCGAGGATGGGCCCTGAGACCATCAGCGCCGTCATCAGTGCGTCCTGGCCAAGGCCAATGACCGTTGCGTCGTTCATGCTGCGTCCTCAAATCTGCCGGTCTGACGAGGGTGCGGGGTATCCCCACTACGGGAGGCGCGCTACGTGACGAAGCTCTTCACGAGCGAACCGATGATGAGGCCCCATCCGTCGACGAGGACAAACAACAGGATCTTGAACGGCAGGGAGACGACCACCGGCGGAAGCATCATCATCCCCATCGACAGCAGCGCCGACGAGACCACGATGTCGATGATCAGGAACGGGACGAAGATGATGAACCCCATGAGGAACGCCGTCTTCAGCTCACTCAGGATGAACGCCGGGATCACCACGTAGGTCGGCACCTGCTCGATGCCCTCCGGGCGCGTCTCCTGCGACAGCCCCACAAACAGGTCGAGGTCGGACTCGCGCGTCTGCGCCAGCATGAACGTCCGTACCGGGTCCTCGGCGAGCTTCAGCGCCTCGCCCTGCTGGATCTGCCCCGCCAGATACGGCTGCAGCGCCTCCTGGTTCACGGTCTGCCACACCGGCGCCATGACAAACACCGTCAGCAGGAACCCGAGCCCCAGCAACACCTGGTTCGGCGGCAACTGCGGGATCCCCACGGCGTTCCGCACCAGCGACAGCACGATGATGATCCGCGTGAACGATGTGACCATCAGCAGCAGCGCCGGCGCCAGCGACAAGGTCGTCAGCAGCAGCAGCAACTGCACACCGGTCGCTCGCCCGCTCGGGTCGTCCACCGACTGAGGCCCAACGCCCGGCACCGAAGCCGTCCCGTTCGTGGCTACGCATCCGCTCCCCAGCAACCCCACGCCGCCCAACACGATGCCCAGCAGCAGCGCACGCCTCGATGGGCACCGGACGCGCCGGGCGCGCGCGAGCAACGGGGACAGCTGGCGAAGCACGCGCTAGACCGCCTTCTGACGCGCGGCCATGATGGCGCGCTGCGCCTCCGCGATCCGTTCTTCACGGCCCAGCGATTCCGTCCGCGCGGGCGGTTCCGTGCGGGCCGGCGGCGGCTCGGCGAGCGACGACTCCTGCGCCGCGCGGTAGCCCGAGAGCGCGCGAAGCGCCTGCGTGGCGCTCGGCGCGACCACGGGGGCGGAGAGATCAAACGTCGAGGTGTTGCGTGGCACCGGCATCGCCGGCGTCGCGGACATCCGGGCGAAAGTCGGCATGGACGGCGACGCGAGCCGCGCGGCACGGATACGCTCGACCTTCTGCGGGATCGACTCCACCGGCATAAAGCCGAGCACGGCGAGTATGCGGTCGATAAGTGCCCGTAGAGGCTGCGGCGGCGCTGCCAGGGCTGCGGACCGGCGAAGCCCGCCCCAGATCCTGCCAGGCAATGATGCCGCCTGTGCTGCGCGCGCGGGCGCTTCCTCCGGCGGTTCGGCCTTCGAGACGTGGCCACCGGCGCCGAAACCAGCCAGCAACGCCCCAAAGCTAGGCGCCGTACGGGCGGAGCCGCCTGCGGTCAGTTCGAGGCGGTCCAACGCCTCGGGATCATTGATCTCCAGGAGCGCGTTGATCCGCTCCGGCGTGACACCGATCAGCACCGCCCGCCCGCCAATACGCACCAGATGCAGCGCACGGTTCGGCCCGAGCGACCGCGTCTCGACAATGTCGAGGGTGCGCGCGGCGCCGCCACGTTCACCGCCCACCCGCCGGGTGTACCAGCGCATCGCGTAGACCGCGGCCCAGATCACGCCGACCACCAGGCCCAGGCGCAGCATCAGCCCGAACCAGTCTCCGGCGCCAAACGACGTCACCGAACCGCCCGCGGCTTGCGCCATCGCCGGGGCGGGCAACATGCCAGCTACAAGGCCACCCAGGACTGCACTGCGGCGGCGCATCTCTACATCCCCCCGAGCGCGGTCGCCCGGCGGCGCGGCGAAACGATCTCCGTGACGCGCACACCAAAGTTTTCGTCGACGACGACAACCTCGCCACGCGCGATCAACTGGTCGTTCACCAGCACATCTACCGGCTCACCAGCCAGCGTGTTCAGCTCAACCACCGAACCCGGCCCCAGTGACAGCACGTCCTCCACCGTCATGGTGGACCGGCCGATCTCCACCGTGACACGCATCGCGACATCCATGATCAGGTCAAGCGACCGCGGCATACCGGCCGCCGTCCCCCCTCGGACCTCCGGTAGCGGCGGGAACCGCACTGGATGCACGTCCACGTCGTCGCGTGTGCCCGAGGCCTTGCCGGATGGCGCTGCGCCACCTTCGCGCGTCTCAGCCGTCGCGGCGCGACGCATCGGCGTCGGCTCCACCGGTTCCACCTCGTCCTCTGGCGCGGCGGCGTCCGCCAAACGTTCCAGGAACGGCTCCGGCATCACGACCGTGACCGTGCCGGCCTGACCAGCGTCCGTCGTCAGCGCAAGGTCGACGCGGACGGCGGGCGCGTTCTGCGCGACGTCCGTGACGATCCCCATCGTGTACTCGATCTGGCCGATACGCAGGTCGGAGAGCGACGCCTCGATGCCGGCCAGCGGGCCGACGAAGAGGGTGATACTGATGAAGTCGAGCAGTTCACGGACGCTCGTGCCGACGGCGATCGTCTGCGCCCGCGCGAAGTCCGCATCCTCCAGCGCCGCCTCGCCCATCTCGATCGCGATGAGCGCACCGAGGTCGGGCAGCGTCACGAGCGCACCCAGCAGGTACGACTCGCTGGGCGAGAACCCCACCTGGACCTCGAACCCCATGTGCGCGATCGCGCCGAACTCCGCCTCGATCTCCGCATAGGTCGCCGGCCTGATCGTCACATCGGAGACCTGCACGGGGCGGCCCGTCACGCTCTCCAGACCTGCGCCGACCAGTTCGCGCGACTGGGACGCCAACGAGGCCAGGGCACGGGCGGCCCGCACCGAAACACCCGGCGGTGTCGGACCGAACAACGCGTCGATGTCTGAAAATCCATCTGCCATCGCTGGCCTCCCTCTACCGTCGCTACGCGACGGCCGCCTCGCCGGTCGAGTCCGGCAGTTGAACGGTCATGGGCGCGATGCGCCCGGTCAGGTCGTCGTCCACCACTGTCGCGATCTGCACCGCCAGGTGGGAGCCGGAGGTGCCGGGCAACCCTGTGAACCGGACACGACCGCCCACCAGGACGTCCAGCGTGTTGCCCGACCGGTGGTCGAGGACGAATGTGTCGCCCTCCTGCAGTTCCATCAGCATGCCGGCGGTCACATCCACACCGCCCAGACGGGCCACCAGGTCCAGACGGCTGCGCTGGATCAGCGCCACCCGCGCGCGGTGCTCCTCGTCCGTCAACGCTGTGTACTTGCCGCTGGACATCCAGATCTGCGCCGAGAGTTTGCTCACCACCGACTCGAGGACGGTGTACGGAAGGCAAAGCGACATCCGCCCGGCCTGGCCGCCAAGCACCACCTCAAACGAGACGTTCACCACGACATCCATCGGGGCTGCCACCTGCACGAGACTGGCGTCGAGCCCGATGTCCTGGACCTGCGGCTCCAGCGGCTGGATCTGAGACCAGATCTCTTGCAGGGGGTGAGTGATGGAACGCGAGAACGCGCGGAGCAGGCCGGTCTCGATCTCACCAAATTCATGGTCGCTCGGCAGACGGATACCCGTACCGCCCAGCAACCGGTCGATGATCTCGCCCGCGACCTCCATGCCAAACTCCACGACGATGTTGCCCGGCAGCGGATACATCGACAGGACGCAGCAGACTGTCGGATTGGGGACCTCGCGCTGCCATTCCTCGTACAGCCCCTGCTCGATCGAGGTCAGATGCACCTCCACCAGCGTGCGGAGGCGCGAGGAGAAGGTCGCGCCGACGATCCGCGCGAACTGCTCGTGCATCGACTGCAACGTCGCCCATTGCTCTTTCGAAAACTTGTCGGGCCGACGGAAGTCGTACGCTTTCACGACGCGCGCGAAATTGCGGCCGGCGGCCCGTGCGGAGGCGCTCAGGTCGTCCTGGACCTCTCCCCCGCGTCCGGGGAGTTGGCCCAGAAGGGCCTCGATCTCCGACTGTGACAGTGCGCGTTCTTCACGCATCGCTCTGCCGTCCCCTCGTATTCGGCCCGGATCGATTACTGCGAGACGAAATTGGTAAACAGCACGCGCACCACTTTCGGTTCGTGCATCACTTGCTCGATCGCATCGAGGATCTCGCCCTTCAGCTTCTCCTTGCCACCGGGCGATGAAATTTCGTCGAACGTGTGACGCGTCACCACGGTCGTGACGATGTCTTCGATCACGCTCTTGCCGGTACCCAGCTCTTCCTCGAACTGCGTCACGAGCGTCTTCTCGGTCGCGACGCAGATCGGTTCCGACGCCGCTTCCTCGTCAACCTCAGGACGCGCCGCGCGAAGCGAGGAAGGGTCGGCCGAAACCATGGGGGCCGAAGCGGGAGCGAGGACGGCCCCGTGTTTGGCGGGTTTCGGCTGTTTACCCTTGCAACCACCCAGGACCCAGGCCCAGAGCGGGTCGGACGTCTCGAACTCGATGGTCGCTTGCATCTTCAGGTATTTCGGGTCATTCGCCGGCGACTTCAGGTTGAAGACACGGTCTGCGGTCGTAACGCGCGGGCCGACCTTGCCTGGGACATTGACAGGGACGGCCGGCTCGTGGGCCGCCGCCTCAGCGGGATCGCCCTTCCCGCCCAGCACAAACGTGAACACCGCGAAGCCGATGCCCACCGCGGCGATGAGCCCCGCAACACCGAAGATCATTGGCTTCTTCACGGGGTACCTCCATACTTCAGGTCGCCCAGTGGCTTGTTGATGTCCGGCGTCACCCCACCGATCTTCGCGGGCGGATAGAGGATCACGATGTCGGCACGGCGGTTGGCGGCACGGCCCTCGGGCGTCAGATTGCTCGCGATCGGCCGGTACTCTCCGTACCCCGAGGCCACGACGCGCTTCGCGTCCACCCCGTACTCCTCCGTCAGCGCCCGCAACACCGCGGTGGCGCGCGCTGAGGAAAGCTCCCAGTTCGACGGATACCGCTCCGTCGCCAGCGGGATGTTGTCCGTGTGGCCTTCGATGCTCACTTCATTGCCATTGACCTGCAGCGCCTGCGCCACCGTCGCGAGGACGGGGCGCGCCTCCGGGCGGATGTCAGCACTGGCGGACGAGAACACCAGGTTGTCTGAGAGACGCAGGATGATCCGGTCCTCGCCCTTCTCGACCGCGATCTTCCCCACCATGCCGGCTTCCTCAGTCTTCCCCTGGATAACCCTCCGGATCGCTTCCAGGTCGAGTGGAAGATCCGCACGGTCGTTGCGTTCGGGGATGATGCCTGTGCCGCCCTGGAAGAGCGTCCCGCCGCCATCACCCTGCTTCACCGGCACGTTGAAGGCGCTGGAAAGCCCGCGTGATAGCGCATTGAATTTCGCGATATTCTGATCCGCTGTCGCGTACAGGATGATGAAAAAGCCCAGCAACAGCGTGACCAGGTCGGCGTAGGAAATGACCCACCGCTCGTCCGGGTGTTCTTCGGCATGGGCGTTCTTGCTGCGACTCACGCGGCGGCCCGCATGTCGTCCGCACCGGCCTCGCCGGTCGGCTCGTGTGCCCGTTCGCTCGGCGGGATGAACGATTGCAACTTCTCGCGCACAATGCGCGGGTTGTCGCCAGCCTGGATGGAGAGGATCCCCTCCAGGATCATCTCCCGGACGATCTGTTCTTCAGCCGCGACTGCCTTCAGCTTCATCGCGACCGGAAGCAGCACGACGTTCGCCAGCCCCACGCCGTAGAACGTGGCCACGAACGCGGTCGCGATCCCCTTGCCCAGCTCAGCCACGTCGCCGCCCAGGCCAGCGAGGACGTGGATCAGCCCCAGCACGGCCCCGAGTACGCCCAGCGTCGGGGAGAAGCCAGACCCGGTCTTGAAGACCTCGTACCGCTCCTTTTCACGTTCCGCGGCACCGTCGATCTCGATCTCTAGGATGCTCTTGATCGCCTCCGGGTCAGTCCCGTCGATCATCAGCATCAGGCCCTTTTTCGCGAAGTCGTCGCCGACGTTCTTGGCCTCTTCCTCAAGCGACAGCAAGCCCTCGCGCCGGGCCTTGTCCGCCATCACCACCAGACGCTCCGCCATCACATGGCCGGCGACACCGGTGCTGCCTTTCAGGGAACGGATGTACCCCTGCGGGATCGCCTTGATCGTGGACATCGGCGCGGACACCATCGTCGCGCCCAGCGTGCCCACAACCACGATCATGAAACCGGGAATGTTGACCAGCGAGGTGACGCTGCCGCCCTCGAACATGTAGCCGCCGATGATGCCGATGGCCGCAATGATGAGGCCGGCGATCGTGGTGACGCCCACGGCTGCCTCCGCCTATTCGTTCGACACGAGGTGAAGCGCGGCACGGCCGGAGCCAGTGTCCGCGCCGCTCACTGCGCGGCGGTAATCGATGATCAGCGCGATGACCTCGGCGTCGCTCTCGCGTACGACGTAGGAATGGCCGTTCGCCAGGACGATATGCGTGTCCGGTGTGGACTCCACGCTCTGGATGAACTCGGAGTTCAGGTACAGCTGGCTCTGGTCGAGCCGGGTGACCTTGATCATGCGGACCCCCATCGCGCGCGTGACAGCAGAGTCCGCGACGACGGGGTTTAGTATTCGGTCGGAGACGCTTCGTCCGTATCGGGAGGAACCCGCGCTCTCCCTCAGAGATGCCCTGACCTCCGGTCGGCCGGCGACACTCGGATCAGGAAGCGGTCGGGCCCAGCAGCGTCCGGAGCGCGTCCGCCAGCGCCTGCACGGTAAACGGCTTCGGCAGGAAGAAGTTCGCGCCGGCCGCGCGCACCTCGCGCTCCTGCCGTTCGTCGTTATATGCGGACATCGCCACGATCGGCAGCAGCCGTGTCGCGTCCTGTAACCGCAGATGCGTCACCAGCGCCACACCGTCCATCCGAGGCATCCGGATGTCCGTGAGCACCGCGTCCACGATCAGCCCCGCCTCCAGACGGTCTGCCGCGTCGCGGCCGTCCTCGGCGAGCAATGGGTCATAGCCAGATGAACGCAGGACAGCGCCCAACATCGATCGGACACTCGGCTCATCTTCGACGACGAGGATCCGAGGGCGCCAGGCCGGGGTCGGTAGAGGGCTGTCTGGAATCGAAGTCACGCTTCCATTGTTTCATATCCCACCACCCTGACGGCCGTACTGCCTCCGTCGGTCAGATCGCGCCCGGCGGCCTGCCGGCCGCCGGACATGACGTCAGTACAGGGCGTCAGAAAGAGTGTGCTAAACAGCGTCGCGTTCCGGCATTGTTTCCGGCCCGTCGAGCGAGACAATGCCCCGGCGGATCGCGTACCGGATCAGGTCTGTCCGGTTCTTGGCGTGCAGCTTCGTCATGATGTGGGCGCGGTGCGCCTCCACCGTCTTTACGGAGATGACGAGTTCGTCAGCAATCGCCTGGTTGGAGAGCCCCTCGGCGATCAACTGCAATACTTCCCGCTCGCGGGCGGTCAGCAACTCGTACCCGGTCCGGCCCTCCGGTTGCTTCGACTGGAGGAGGACCTCATGCACCGAAATCTCCTCGGAGACCGAGGTGGAGAAGTACGTGTTCCCGCGATGGACCGACTGGATGGCGAGCAGCAACTCGTCCATGTCGGAGTTCTTCACCACATACCCCGCCGCGCCGGCGCGCAGCGCCTGCAGCAACCGCTCGTCCTCCAGGTACGCCGTCAGGATGAGGATCCGCGTACTCGGCGAGCGCTTGATGATCTGACGTGTGGCGTCGATGCCGTTAAGGCCCGGCATCACCATGTCCATCAGGATGACGTCCGGCTGCAGCCGCTCGGCGGCCTCCACCGCGTCCCGGCCGTTCGTCGCCTCACCGACGACCTCGAGACCGTCCTGCGCTTCGAGGAGGACGTGCAGCGCCTGACGGAGCAGCGCGTGGTCGTCGGCGACCAGGAGACGGATTCGCGCGCTACGGTTTGTCACCCGGCTGCGGGTCATCGGCGAACCGGCGCGGTCGGACCGCTCCGAGAATCGCTCCGCCGACATCAGACGGTCGGTGGAAGCGAGGCGGTCGCCAGCGGACGGTCGGTCGTTCATCGTCATCTCCGGTCGGTCAGGGTACGGCGACGGGAGCTGTGCCGCACTATCGCTATGTAAATATGCCGGCGGGCGGCGGCCGCGCGGTCAGCGGTCCCCTATGCGGTTTTCCGTGAACGCTCGAAGTACGTGCTGCTCTGCGTCAGTTCGCGGAAGTCATCGAAGCGGAACGTGCCCTCCGGGGTGCCGGAGAAGGCACGGGCGGCCCCACACCGCTTGCAGCGCCCGTCCACCGTGCCATTGGTGGGGTCGCCCAGGATCCAGTGGTGGACGCACGCCGGGCGGGCGGGATCGTCTACCGCATGCAAGATGGTCCGGGGTTCGTGCGTGAGCGACTGCTCGTCCATCGTGGGATCCCTCCGCACCTCGCCATAGGGGACGAAGTGATGACAAGGCGGGATGCTACGGATGGACTCTGACCCCCGAGATCGGGGAAAACCCTCGGATCGGGCCGTAGATTCCTGATCTCCCTAAGGGAGTCCCCTGACCGGGGAGGGCACTGCCCGTCAGGAATCTACCGGCTCCGCCGTAGGCGAACTCTACGAGGCCGGGTCAGGGATTGCCTGGAACGTCAGCTCCTGGTGTGTGTCCTCATCGATCAGACGAAGCAACTGCGCGCGCAGGGCCATCGAGTGCTCAGTCTGCGCCGCCGTCTGCGCCGCGCTCTCCGACTCCCAGACGCCCACACGGCCGTGACGCGTCACCCCACCGTCCGTGTGGGGGGTGAGGTGATACCCGGAGATGTAGCCGTGCTGCTGCACGTAGTACTGAGAGAGCTTCTTCAGGATCTCCTCGACTTCGGCCTCACGGCCCGGGCGGGAGATCATCTGGGCGATTCGGACGTACGGCATCGGGAACCCCTTTTCGCATCGATCACCCGCGACGGGAATCGCTTCGCCGCCGCTCGCGCGCGCAGCATAGCAGCCGCCTGAGGCGACACGGGATACCCATGGTCCATCGATAAGACTGACGGACGGCACCAACTAGCCGTCCAACGAGGGGCGGCTGGTTGAGGCAAGCGACAGGGACGAGGTTTAGAGGCGGAGCTTGCCGTGGGACGGCTGACGGCGGCGCTGTTTGCCGGCGGCCAGACGCTCCTCCTCCTGGATGTCCTGGGGGTCGGCCCGCTGCGCCTCGTGGACATAGCCACAGGCGACGCAGGTACCGAATTTCCCGTACCAGTCGTCTTCAACGATCATCAGGCCGCGGCAGCGCGGGCACTTCTTGGGCGGGGGGCTTTGCAGCATCTCCGCCTCCTTCGGTTTCGCAGCACGTCTCCGGCATCCCGCCGGTCGGGCTGTCCCGTCGGCCTCCGAGGTTAGCTGTCGGGTTCGGGCCGGTCAGTACGCCCGTCTCTGTGCGCCCTCGCTCAGAGATTCACCCCAGATATTGGTTCCCCCGGTCACCGCCCTCCCGGACGGCAATTAGGCATGTCACCCCACCCCAATGCTCCCGGACATGACACCCGTGAACCATCGTGATTGTGACGACAAGAGCATACGGGTGGTTAAGTCCCTGTCAAGGTGGGGCACACACCCATCTTGACGTAAGCCCGGAAAGTTCTCAACACCATCAGTTGCGCCAGATTCGGGCAGCTAGGCCCGCCTCAAAACCTCCGCTGCACCCGCGCGCCTTCTGATTACGCCCGTGCTCGCTCGGCTGCCTCGAATTCCTCCCGCAGGAGCCCCATCACCAGAGAGTCGTAATAGTGCCCGCCGAGATAGGCGGCCTGACGCAGCCGGCCTTCGACCACGAACCCCACCCGCTCGTACGCGTGGATCGCGCGCGTATTGAACTCCAGCACGC
>QZJI01000069.1 GCA_003599735.1 Dehalococcoidia bacterium
GCGGTGCACGAGGACTTCCTGCACTTCGCTCGAAGGCTCGGGGAGGTGGAGATCACGTTCATCCCGATCTCCGCGCTCAACGGGGACAACGTGGTCGACTGTTCGCCGGCGATGGCCTGGTACCACGGGCCGACGCTGCTCGAACACCTCGAGACACTCGACGTCACCGACGCCGAGGACTTCGACCACCCCCGGTTCCCGGTGCAGTACGTCATCCGCCCGATGAGCGCGGAGCATCACGACTACCGTGGCTACGCTGGGGCCGTCGCCGGCGGCGCCTTCCACCCTGGCGACGAAGTCATCGTGCTGCCGTCCGGACGCCGCACTCACATCGAAGCGATCGATACGTTCGACGGGACCATCTCCGAGGCGGTGCCCCCGATGTCGGTCACAATCCGCCTGGCGGACGACATCGATGTCTCCCGCGGCAACCTGATCGCCTCCGCCGCCTACCCACCCAGGGCGGCACGCGAAATCGAATCCTGGGTCTGCTGGATGTCAGGACGCGGGAACCTAACGGCGGGGGCTCGCTACATCATCAAACACACGACCCACTCCACGCGGGCAATTGTGCAGTCAGTCGAAGGACGACTGGACATCAATTCGTTGAAGGAAGAATTGGGAGAGACCATCAGCCTGAACGAAATCGGCCGGGTACGACTCAAGATTACCGAACCCCTATTCGTTGATTGGTATTCTCAGAACCGTCGCACTGGTTCGTTCATCCTGATCGACGAGGTCACGAACAACACCGTCGGTGCCGGAATGATCGTGGGCGCGACGGAGGAGGAAGACTAAGGCCGTCTGAAGGTCGCCAATCCTTGGCGACTCCAACTGAACCTCCAGAAGCGCATCGCCGGGGACGCCGCCTAGAGTGGAGACCACAGGCGGATACGCGGCAGGCAAGGTTATGACTCGTGGGGTATTACCCGATCTTCCTGGAACTCGAAAACGTCCCCGTCCTGCTGGTGGGTGGCGGTCATGTCGCACTTGAGAAAATCGGCCGGCTCGTGGACTCCGGTGCGCGGGTCACGCTCGTGGCGCCCGAGCTCATCCCCACCGTCAGGGCCTATGCCGACGCTGGCCGCGTGCGCTGGCTTCCCCGGCCCTTCATGGACGGCGACACGGGCGGGCAGCGGTTCGTTTTCGTCGCGACCGACAACGGCGAGGTGAACCGCCGTGTGGCGGACGAAGCGCGCGCGGCGGGCATCCTTGTGAACGCGGCAGACGACGTTGACAACTGCGACTTCATTCTGCCCTCCGTTGTCCGCAAGGGCTCGATCCAGATCGCATCTTCGACGGCCGGCACGTCGCCCGCGATGGCGCGCTGGCTACGTGAACGGCTCACCGAGTTCCTCAACGATGACATCGATATCCTTGCGACGCTGCTCGGCGAGATCCGCCGCGAGGTCCGTGTGGGAGACCGCGAGTGCGCCGGCCGCTGTGAGCGCGCACAGACACCGCCGCCGCTGCTCTGCGACATTTGCCCAAACCGCGTTCCGGCCGACCGCTGGCAAGAGGCGATCGACGGCGAGGTGATGCGACAGATCGCCGCCCGCGACTTGGACGGCGCGCGCGCGCGGCTCATGCACAACCTGCACCGTGACGCCCTCGTCGCTTCGCCGACGTGGCGGAAGGCGGCACAATGATCACCGCCGCCGGGTTCTCACACCACACAACACCCGTACACATCCGCGAACGGCTCGCGCCATCTGCCGACGATGTCTCCGGTATCTTGCGCCGCGCACGAAGCGAATTCGGCGCCGCCGCGATGATCTCCACCTGCAACCGCGTCGAACTCTATCTCTCAGGTGAGTACGAAGCGTACCGTGTGGTCCGCTTTCTCGCGCACGAGTTCGGCATGGATGACGCTGTTGTGGGGCGTTACCTCCAGACCTGGCACGGAGTCGACGCTATCCAGCATCTGTACCGCGTTTCCAGCGGTCTCGACTCCATGGTCGTGGGTGAGACAGAGATTCTCGGGCAGGTGCGGGCTGGCTTCTCCGAAGCAGTCCGCGCTGAGACGCAGGACGCGGTACTGTCACGACTGTTCCACACCGCCGTCCGCACCGGACGGCGAGCTCGCAATGAAACTGGCATCGGCGACGGCGCTCTCTCCATTTCCTCGATCGCGGCGCAACAGGCACGCGCCCTGCTTCCCGACATCACCACCGCCCGTGTCCTCGTCGTCGGTGCGGGCGAAGCAGGGCAGTTGGCGGCGCAGTCGATCGTCGCGGCGGGAGCACGCGATGTCGTCGTGACGAACCGAACGTTCGCCCGTGCGGAATCGGTCGCCGCCGCCCTTGGCGGGACCGCCGTGCCGTTTGAAGCGCTGTCGGAGGCGCTATCGAAAGCGCACGTCGTCATCGGCGCCGCCGGCGCCGCTATACCGCTCGTCGACCGCGCGCACTTCGAAACCTCGCTAGCGACACGCGACGGTGTGCCGCTGTTGATCATCGACATCGCCATGCCGCGAACCGTCGACCCGGAGGCACGTACGCTACCCGGCGTCGTCTACTACGACCTTGACGACCTCCAATCTCTCGCTGACCGCGCCAGCGCGGCCCGCGCCAGCGAAGTCGCCGCCGTAGAGGCAATCGTGGCGGAAGAGACGGCACGGTTCGCCGCCTGGGGCGCCCGGCTGCACATCGCGCCAACCATCGCCGCGCTCACGGACCGGACCGAAGCCCTGCGTAGCGCCGAGGTCGCGAAAGTGATGCGCCGCCTGCGTCTTGATGCCGCTGACCGCGCGCAGGTTGAGGAATTGATGGAAGCGGCGACGCGCGGCCTTGTTAACCAGTTGCTCGCCGGACCGATCGCCACACTCAACGCACGCTACGACCAGGATGGTTACGTCGACACCGTGCGCGAACTATTCCGCCTCGACGAGACGCGCACGGCCGAAGCGGACTGACGTGCCCGTACTCCGTATCGCTACTCGGACCTCCGCACTCGCCCTCGCGCAGACGCACCTCGCCGCCGACGCAATCCGAGCGGCGCATCCCGGCATCTCGGTTGAGCTCGTCGAGGTAACCACCCGCGGCGACCGCGACCAAGCGACACCGCTGCACGCAATGGGCGGCGAGGGTGTCTTCGTGGCGGCCGTCCGAGATGCCGTCCGTGATGGCAGTGCAGAGGTGGCCATGCACTCCCTGAAGGATATGCCTTCCGAGGCTGTCTCCGGGCTCGTCATCGGGGCAATGCTGGAACGCGCCGACCCGCGAGATGCCTTCGTCGGGCGCGACGGCCGTCGGCTACGCGACCTCCCACCGGGTGCACGCGTCGGCACGAGCGCGACCCGGCGTGCAGCGATCCTGCGCGCGATGCGCCCCGACCTCGATATCGTGGAGATCCGAGGGAACGTGGATACACGCTTGGCCAAGGTAGAGCGCGGCGAGTATGACGGCGCGATCCTCGCTGCCGCTGGCCTCCTCCGCCTCGGACGGCTGAACGAGGCCACCGAGATCTACGAGGCGCAGGCGTTCCTTCCCTCCCCCGGCCAAGGCGTGATCGCCCTCGAGTGTCGCGCGAATGACACCGCTACCCGTGCGCTGCTCGAAGCCGTCGACCACGGGCCGACTCGTGTCGCTGCGACGGCGGAACGCGCCGTCCTGGCTGCCCTCGGAGCCGGCTGCGAACTTGGCGTTGCTGCCTACGCACAGCGCGACGATGGCCTGCTCACCATCCGTGCGATGCTCGCGTCCACCGACCGCGACGGTATGCCCGTCTTCGGCGACGCCACTGGACGGCCCTCAGAGGGGGAGGTGCTCGGGTTCGGGCTCGGTAAGCGGCTCAAGGTGGCACTTGAAGGCAGCGGCGCATGAATCTCGGTCATGTCTGGCTTGTCGGCGCGGGGCCGGGCGACCCTGGCCTCATCACCGTAAACGGTCTCGCGGCGTTGCGGCGCGCCGAGGTCGTCATCTACGACCGTCTCGCCTCACGAGAACTCCTCGACGAGGCACCGGCCGGTGCGATCCGCATCGACGCTGGGAAGAGCACGAACAACCACACGCTGACGCAGGAAGAGATCAATGCTCTCCTGGTGGAACACGGACAGGCCGGGCGGCGGGTGGTGCGCCTCAAGGGTGGCGACCCGTACGTCTTCGGCCGGGGAAGCGAGGAAGCCCTCGCGCTTGCTGAAGCCGGCGTACCCTGCATCGTCATCCCTGGCGTGACCTCGGCCATCGGCGGTCTGGCCGTGGGCGGCGTCCCCGTCACACATCGCGCCGTCGCCACCTCGTTCGCTGTGGTGACAGGGCACGAAGATCCAACGAAACCCCGCGAAGGCGTTGACTGGACACGCCTGGCGGGCTCGACCGACACCTTGGTCGTGCTCATGGGCACCGCCCGCCTCGACGGCATCGCCCGTGCCCTGACCGAGGGCGGACGGGCGGCGACGACACCCGCCGCCGTTGTCCAGGAAGCCAGTACGCCGCGCCAGCGCGCCGTCACAGGCACCCTCGCCACGATCGCCGAAGTCGCCCGCGCCGCGGAGATCGCCGCACCAGCGCTGTTGGTCATCGGCGATGTCGCCGCGTTCCAGCAGTCTCTCGCACCGGCGGCACTCGCACCGCTCGCGGGGAAGCGTGTGCTTGTGACGCGCACCCGCGCCCAGGCCTCGACACTTGTCGAGGCGCTCCGTCTCGAAGGCGCGCACCCGCTGCTACTCCCCGCTATCGAACTCGACCGCCGCGTGGATGCAGCCGCCGCCGCCCAAGTTGCCGCCGCGCTCGCCGGTGGCACATACACGTGGACGGCCTTCACTTCCACGAACGCCGTCGATGTGTTCCTCGACGCGCTTTTCGAATCTGGTGGCGACGCACGCAGCCTCGGACGGACCCGGATCGCCGCTGTCGGCCCGGGCACGGAGCGGGCGCTCCGTGCCCGAGGACTACGGGCCGACCTCGTCCCGGCGGAAGCGATCGGCGAAGCGCTGGGGGCAGCCCTCGCACCACACATCGCCGGAGGCCGGGTGCTGCTGCCCCGCGCCGAGGGCGCACGCGACGTGCTGCCCGCCGCCCTCCGTGCCGCAGGCGCTGACGTGGAAGAGCTGACGCTCTACCTCGCTGCCCCGCCGGCCGATCCACCGGCCGAGGTCCTCAAGGCAGTCCAAGCCGGACAGGTGGACGTGGCGATGTTCACCTCGTCTTCTACGGTCACCCACCTCGCCGCCATGCTCGGAAACGATCTGAGCGCCCTCAGAAATGCGGTCATCGCCTGCATCGGCCCGATTGTGGCGGAGACCGCACGCGAACGCGGTCTCCAGGTGGACGTGGTGGCGGAGCCGCATACGATCGACGGGCTGGTCGAAGCTACGCGGGCATTCATGCACGCACGCCGCCCCGCACGGACGGAGGTCCGCTGATGGTCACCGCTACACGCCTCGCCCCGTTCACCCGCACGCGCCGTACGCGTCGCACCGACACGTTGCGCGCC
The DNA here is from genome assembly GCA_003599735.1 of Dehalococcoidia bacterium. Classification (GTDB taxonomy): domain Bacteria; phylum Chloroflexota; class Dehalococcoidia; order UBA2979; family UBA2979; genus SURF-43. The sequence continues at coordinate 5,437 of QZJI01000069.1, forward strand.
CTGGTGCGGGAAACCCGTCTTGACCCCTCACAGTTCGTCTACCCGATCTTCGTCACGCATGGTCAAGGGATTCGCCAAGAGATCTCGTCGATGCCCGGCCAGTACCAGATGAGCGTGGACATGCTTGCCGGTGAGGTCACTGAGTTGCGCGACCTGGGTGTCCGCGCGGTGCTGCTGTTCGGCTTGCCCGCCGCCAAAGACGCCCAAGGCACCGAGGCGTACGCGGACGACGGCATCGTGCAGCAAGCGATCCGCGAACTGAAGCGGCTCGACCCAGGCCTCGTGACCATCGCCGACATTTGCCTCTGCGAGTACACCGACCACGGCCACTGCGGCATTCTCACGGCGACCGGCGAGGTGGACAACGACCCCTCGCTCGACCTCCTGTCGCGGATGGCCGTCTCCACTGCCCGCGCCGGCGCCGATGTGATCGCCCCCAGCGACATGATGGATGGACGTGTGGGAGCGATCCGCGAAGCCCTCGACAGCGCGGGGTACGTGACGACGCCGATCATGGCGTACTCCGCGAAGTACGCCTCCGCCTTCTACGGCCCGTTCCGCGAGGCAGCCGGATCGACACCGCAGTTCGGCGACCGCCGCGGCTACCAGATGGACCCCGCGAACGGCCTCGAAGCGCTGCGCGAAGTGGAAGCAGATATCGAAGAGTCAGCGGACATCGTGATGGTGAAACCGGCACTGGCGTACCTTGACGTCATCCGCACGGTGCGCGACCGCACCGACCTTCCGCTGGCCGCGTACAACGTCTCCGGTGAATATGCAATGGTGAAGGCCGCCGCCAATAATGGTTGGCTGGACGAGCGCCGGATCGTCCTCGAAATCCTCACCTCGATCGCGCGGTCGGGCGCGGGCATCATCATCACCTATCACGCGAAAGACGCCGCACGCTGGCTGCGCGAGGATCGCCGATGACCCGTCCTCGTTCGCAGGCTGCGATGGAACGCGCGCAGCGGGTGCTGCCGGGCGGCGTCGACTCCCCCGTCCGCGCCTACCGCGCCGTCGGCGGGTCGCCCGTGTTCATCGCCTCCGGCCAAGGCGCGACAGTCACCGATGTCGACGGCCGCGAGTACCTCGACTACGTACAGTCATACGGCCCGTTGATCCTCGGACACGCGCACCCTGGCGTCGTCGAGGCGATCCGCGCTGCCGCGCCCCTCGGCACCTCCTTCGGTGCGCCGACGGAGGCCGAGCCCGCCCTCGCCGAGCGGATCATCGAGGCGGTCCCCTCCATCGAGATGCTGCGCTTCGTTTCCTCCGGTACAGAAGCGGCGATGAGCGCGATCCGCCTGGCGCGTGCCGCGACGAAACGTGACCTCGTCGTGAAATTCGAGGGCTGTTATCACGGACACGCGGACGGCCTGCTGGTCGCCGCCGGCTCCGGAGTCGCCACACTCTCACTGCCTGACTCCGCCGGCGTCCCCGCCGCGTACGCCGCACAGACCCTCGTCGCGCCGTACAACGACCTCGACGCCGTCCGCGAGGCCTTTGCCGCCCACCCCGGCCAGATCGCCGCCATCATCGTCGAACCGATCGCAGGCAACATGGGCCTCGTCCGACCGGCCGAGGGCTACCTAGCGGGACTGCGCGCAGCCTGCGACGCGGCTGGGGCGCTCCTCATCTTCGACGAGGTCATCAGCGGCTTCCGTGCCTCGATGGGTGGGGCACAGGCAGTATATGGAGTGCGGCCGGACATCACGGTGTTGGGCAAGATCATTGGCGGCGGGCTCCCTGTGGGCGCGTATGGCGGCCGACGCACCCTCATGTCGCTGATCGCCCCGCTCGGCCCGGTCTACCAGGCGGGCACGCTCTCCGGGAACCCGCTAGCGATGGCCGCCGGGACGGCGACGCTCGATACGCTCCGCGAGACGCCCGACGCGTACATGCACCTCGATGCTCTCGGGGCGCGGCTAGAGGCCGGCTTGCGTGCGGCGATCGCGGACATAGGAGTGCGCGCGGTGGTCGCGCGTTCGGGCTCATTGCTGACGCTCTTCTTCGGCCTCGACACCCCGCCGAAGGACTGGACAGAAGCGAAGCAGGCGGACACCGCCGCGTTCGCGCGCTTTCACCACGCCATGCTGAAGGACGGCATCCACCTCCCACCGAGCCAGTACGAGGCGTGGTTCCTCTCGCTCGCGCACACCGACACCGATATCGACCGCACGATCGAGATCGCACATCGGGCGCTCGCCATCTAGTTAGCCATTCTGCGGGACACCCGGCGCCCTGGGCCGTGCCTGGCTGGACAGCCTCGGCATCGTCCTCGCCGAGGGCCGCCCCAGCGACCCTACCCCGGAACAGCCGTAGCGCCGGACGAGACTACCGCAGCGCGATCACGTCTCCTGCGGCGGTTGCGAGGTACATCGCGGCCTCAGCCGGCGTGGCGGCACGAAGCCCGTCGACCTTCCGCTCTGCGCGCTGCTGTCCGGTCGCGGGGTCGAGGAGCAATAGCTGCCCCTCCTCGACGAGCAGAACGCCATCTGCTGTCAGGATCGGAGCGGCCACGAGCCGGTTGGCCTTCGCCGCCCATACGGATTTCCCGTCCGTGCGTGCCAGGGCCGTCACCGTACCGTCAGGCGACGCCACCACGGCCACATCCTGCCCCATCGCTGCCGCCATCGTCGTCCCGGGTAGCGAGGTCACGTCCCACACGGTAGGCGGCGGAGGCACCGCCGGACCCATCCCGATCAGGTGAAAGCGAAACCAGATGCCACGGAAGCCGTCCCACCACGGACGACGGGCATCAGCGCGGAACAAGGTGGCGTTGCGGCCAAAGACAGCGAGTACTTCACCCTCATGGATGGCGACCGATGACGGCTGCGAACGCGAGAAGGTCACATAATACGTCTGCTGGCCACTCTTACGGTCATACACGATCGCCTTTTCACCGGTCGCGATCACCAAATGCTTGCCCTCCACAACAGGCGCGACGGTGGCCCAGCCGACGTCGAAGATTTGCTCCCAGAGGATCCGCCCGTCTTCCGCGTCGAAGGCGAAGAGCCCGTCTGTGCTGTAAGCGTAGACCACGCCATCTACCACTAGCGGTGACGCCTCGAACGAACCGGCCACGAACCGCGAATGCCAGACTTCATGGCCGTCGACCGCGCCGAGGACCCTGATCACGCCCTCGCGCTGCGCGACGTAAATCCGGTCGCCCGCGATCACCGGGGCGGCGAACGGCGGGTTGTTGAGCGGGGCCGTCCACAGCGTCTGGCCGGACGGTGCCTCGATACCGACCAGCCGGCCGTCTTGGAGCGCCGCCACGATGAGGCGCCCATCCGTCACCAGCGGCGTGGCCACCGGCGAGCCCAATGCCACCCGCCACGCCTCGGTTCCTCCGAGATGCGCTGAAGCCATCGTTGATCGGATCCCGCGGCTGTCGCCGTCCTGGGTCGACCACACGCCAACCGCGGCGGACCGTGTAGTCGAGGAGGGTGCGTCCGGGCGCGGGGGCTTGTCGATGAACGTCCCGTACACCCACCAACTCACCAGTAGCGCCACAAGCGCAACCGGACCGAAGCGCCAGACCCGGCCGGCGGTGAGCCAGCCGGCATCGCGACGGCGCGCGAGGGCAGCCTCTACCGTTAACGCGGACTCAGCCTCTTCTGGTGGGAGCGGCGGGATAGTGGCGATGTCCCGCCAGCAGTGAAGGCAGCGTTCGGACGCGGCACTGACGCGCCCACATGCCGGGCAGCGCCTCGCGATCCGTTGTTGGAGAGGGGCCGTGGTTTCGGGCATCGACGCGATGGTAACAGCCCGCCGGTTGAAGGACGCTCTTGGGCAACACACCGCCACAGCAGCCGTTACCGCAACGCGACTAGGTCACCGGCATTCGTCGTGAAGTACATCGCGTCCTGGGCCGGTATCGCGGCACGAAGTCCCTCGACCTTGCGTTCGGCACGCTGTTGTCCGGTCGCGCTGTCAAGGAGCAACAGCCGGCTCTCCTCCGCGAGCAGGACGCCGTCCGCCGTGAGGATCGGGGCTGCCACCAACTGTCCTGCCTTCGCCGTCCACAGGGACTCCCCGTCCCGTCGCCTCAGAGCGGTCATTACCCCATCAGGCGACGCCACAACGGCCAGGTCCTGCCCCACGGCCGCTGCCATCGTCCGTTTCGGGAGTGACGTCACGATCCAGATCGTCGGCTCCGGTGGAACCGCCGGCGCCAGTCCGTACAAGTAGAACCGGAACCAGAACGTGCGGATGGTCTCTCCGCCGAGGCTTGCGTCCACAAGACGGTCCCACCACGGCCTCCGCGCGGCAGCCTCGAACGCGGAGGCCCGCCGTCCATACAGGGCGAGCACTTCACCGTCACGGATCGTCACCGACGACGGCTGCACGCGCGAGAAGCCCAGATAGAATGTCCGCTGTCCGCTCACACGGTCGATGACGAGCGCCTTGTCCCCGGTCGCAATCACCAGGTGATTACCCTCAACGATTGGCGCAACGGTCGCCCAACCGGCATCGAGAGGGTACTTCCAGAGGATGCGGCCGTCTTCCGCGTCCAGCCCAACGATTCCGCCGGTGCTGTAGGTGTAGACGACACCGTCCGCCACCAGCGGCGACCCTTCGAAGGAGCTAGCGATCGATTTTGAGCGCCATATTTCCTTCCCGTCGGCTGCGCTCAGGACCATGAGCAGGCCTTCACGCTGCGCAACGTATATCCGGTCGCCTGCGATCACCGGGGCGGAGAGCGGCGGGTTGTCCAGTGTCAGTCTGGCCGTCCACAGCGGCTGGCCGGACGGCGCGTCGAGCCCGACCAGCCGGCCATCCTGAAGCGGTACCACGACGAGCCGGCCATCGGTCACCGGGGGCGTCGCCGCCGGCGAGCCCAGCGCCACTCGCCATGCCTCAGCCCCTCCGAGACGTGCAGGTGCGGATGTCGAGCGTGTACCACGACTGTCGCCATCCTGCGTCGCCCAGCCACTCGTGCTCACCGACCGCGCTACAGAGGACGGGACATTTGGACGTGGAGGATCTTTCAGAAACGTGCCGTAGACCCACCAACCCACCAACAGCATGACGAGACCGAGTGTGCCCACCCACCACGCGCGTCTGGAGACCAACCAACGTGAACGGCGCAGAGGCGCAGATCCCCGGTCACCCTCATTCAGGGCAGTTTCGGCCTCGGCAGGAGAAAGGAGGGGTACCGCGGCGATGTCTCGCAGGCAATGCGTACACCGGTTTGAAGCGGTGCTCACGCGACCACATCTCGGACAGCGCTTGAACACCTGTGGCTGGACGGGAACGGTGGCGTCGGGCATCGGTGTAATCATAACAGGAGGGATGCCGGAAGCCGTCCCTTTCGACTCAGACACCGCGTGCTGGGCTACGGACGTTTGCCCCTGCGGGTCGCAGCGACCAGGTAGCGTGCAACAACAGCTCCGACGGCGAGCGCCGCGGTACCCGCGTACATCGTCCGCACTGGCCATGCGAGGGAGTCGCTCCCTGCCTGCAACGCATGGACGAACGCGAGAATACACATGCCGAAAGCGAGCGCATGGATCGCCCGCCACCAGGCGTATGGGATGTGCGCGCGCAGCCACGAACTCCCCGCGATCAAGGCGAGGCCCCAGAATCCTATGGTGCCGAGCGCGATCGGCGCCCGCATCACGCTGGACGTGTACGGGATCAGCGCTCCCGACAGGGTGATGTCACTGAACGAATGCGCTACCAGCACGACGACATGCGCCACGACCGAGACGAGCGCCGTCAGGCTCCACTGCTGGTGGAACTCCATGAGCCACTTGCGCGAGAGCAATCCCTCCACGCCGCGGGCGCTGACGAGGCTCCCGGTGAACATCGAGGCCCACAGCGCGACGTACGAGACGAAGCCCGTGGCACGACCCGCGTACCAGAGCAGCGGCGCCTCCGACCCGTCTGCGACCGCCAGTAACGGAGGCAGCACGAGCATGAGTGCCGCGCCAAAGCACGCGACCACCAGCCAGCGGACCGGCGTCATGATCAGCGATGGCTCAGCCGAGCGACGTGCCATCATCGAGCCACTTCTCCATACCGGTGGTCATCCACCACGCCCCACCGGCGTCTTCGATCAGTGCGTCCGCGCCCTGCACCTCCACCGCACCCAGGCTTCCAACCCCCCCAGCGATTAGTGTCGTTGCCAGCACGTCAGCTGTGGTTGCACGCCGGTGCGCCACCACGGCGGTGTGCACCCCGCGGAATGCGGGGAGCCCGGCTGACGTGTCAATGATGTGGTGTGCGGCCGTGCCGTCAGCCGCCGTCCAGCGTCGCCGAGCGGTCGACGAGGTGGCGACGGCTCCCGGCCCCAACCAGGCGACGAGCCCATCACCCACGCCGACCGGCCATGGGACCGCCGGAGTGGGGCCAGCACGCAGATCGCCGCCACCGTCCACGAGATACCGATCGACGCCATGCGCTTCGAGATAATCCGCTAATCGGTCGACTGCCCATCCCTTGCCGATCCCGCCGAGATCCACCACCCCCTCCCCGTCAAGAACGATCCGGTCACCTTCAACCGAGATGCAGGGGCGCCTGGAGTCCGCACGAACTGAGCGACCCTCCTCCAGCACCTCGAAACTGCGGCCGTAGCCCGCCGCCACCAAGGCAGCGCCCACGCCGGGGTCGAACACACCGTCTGTCGCGTCTCGCCAGTCGAGGGCGGCACGCATGACGGCGGCGAGTAGCGGGTCGGTCGCGACCCGCTCCCGGTTCAATACGCCGAGGGCAGAGCAGTCGCGGAAACGAGAGAGGTGCGCTTCCGTGTCGTGGATCAGGTCCTCGGCTTCATCCATGAGCCGGTCGGTCGCGCCATATGCGCGAATCCACCACTCGGTGTTCATCGCTCGGAAGGTGCGTTCCAGCATGACCAGATCCTACGAAGCCCGCGACGGCCGGATGATCCGGCGCGGGGTCGCAGTCACCGCCGGTTTCGTCGTCACTGCGGGCACGACCGCGGTAGCCATCGATGTCCCCACCGGTGCGGGGATCAGACCGGGGGCGGGCGGTGTCGCGGTCGCGGTGGTCGCCGCTCCCGTCGCCGTTCCAACGGCTCGCGGCATGGTGGCAGACGCCCCGGCAACCGAAGTGCCTGGCACAGTTGCAGGTATCGCAGTCGGTGGGCTTGCGGGTGCGCTAGCGGACGCCGTCGCGTTCGCGGTAGGACTCGCGGGAGAGGCTGCCGGCGTCAAAACCACACCCGAGGTGAGTAACGCCTCAACCAGCGCCGCCGACTCCCGGTCAGCAGCCTCGCGGGCACGACGCGACTCGTCGGCTCGAACGACACCCAGCCATGAGCCAGCGAGGACCCCCAGCGAGGTGGCCGCCACGAACAGATTGACCAATATCCGTCGCATTGTGTTCCCGCAGGCCTGGCGCCTCTCCGTGTAATGCAGAGTTGCCGCCGGTCTTCCATCTGAACGATACCGTCTCGTACTCCGCTTGGAGCATGGTTAGAACCCGGCCACAGGAGGCTGTGAACACCGAAAACTGACACAGCACGGTCACAGGAATCCGCCGTACGCTGGGTGTATGCGAATTCTTGTTGCCGAAGACGACACCCGCCTCGCACGCCTCGTCGAGCGAGGGCTGACTGCCGAGGGCCACAACGTCCAGGTTGCCCACGACGGCGAGGAGGCCTTGTTCCTCGCCCGGGAAGCGCCCCCCGACCTCGTCGTCATGGATGTGATGATGCCCCGCATCGACGGGTTCGAAGTCGTCCGCCGCCTCCGTGCGGAGCGTCTGGACATCCCGGTCATCTTCCTGACTGCGCGGGGTCAGGTGGAAGATCGCGTGAAAGGCCTCGACATCGGCGGAGATGACTACCTCGTCAAACCGTTCGCGTTCGACGAACTGACGGCGCGCGTCCGTGCGCTCGGGCGTCGCGCCGCTGGCGCGGAGGGCGACCTTCTGCAGGCGGGACGCGTGACCCTGGATGTCCGGCGTCACGAAGCGAACGTGGACGGCAACGTGGTCGACCTCTCCCCGACGGAGTACCGCCTGCTGGAACACCTCATGCGGCACACCGGACAGGCCCTCACGCGGCAAGCGATCCTCTCCGCCGTTTGGGGCTTCGACGCCGAGCCGGAACCAAACGCCGTCGATCTCTACGTCCACTACCTCCGGCGAAAGCTGGGCGACGCGGTCGCTATTACGACCGTACGAGGCGTGGGCTACCGGCTCGACCGGGATGCCTAGGTGATCCGCCGCGCCCGGCTCCGCCTGACCCTGTGGTACAGCGGGGCGCTACTCCTCCTCCTCCTGATCTTCTCGACCGTGACCTACACGGCCGTGACTCGCACGCTGCGTCACGAACTCGAAAACGGCGTCTCCAGGGCCGTCACCCAGTGGCTGGAAGCACCGCGCCGCCTCCCGCTCACACGCCCGGCCGAGGGACGTGGGCCTGGCCTCGGCCCGGGACGGCCCGGTGTGACACCGACGCCGGAGACGACCGCTGCCACCGACGCGACGCCTCGTCCCACGCTCACGCCTCGGGCGAACGCGCCACACCCCGATCCACGCATGCTCCCCCTCCTCGACGACACCACGGTCAATGACCCAGGCTCGACAAGCGATGTATTTTTTCTCGCCTTCCGTGCCGATGGCGAACTCGCTGTGAACCCCCGTCGGATCGACGCCGAGGAGATCGCGAACTCTGATGCGTTGCACGCGGCGCTGAAAGGGCAGCCGTCATGGGAAACGATCGAAGACGACGGCGTACGGCTTCGGATTTTCGCGAGCCCAATCGTCGTCGGAGGTCATACGGAAGGCGCCATCGTCGGTGCGCGCAATCTGGACGAGTACGACCGTCAGATTCGCGCCGTGGTGATCGTGTTGGCGATGGTCGCGGGCGGCGGCGGCCTGCTCTCGCTGGGCGGCGCATACCTGTTCGCCGGGCATGCCCTTCAGCCTCTTGAAGACGCATACGACCGTCAGCGTTCGTTCGTGGCGGACGCCTCCCACGAGTTGCGCTCACCGCTCGCGGTGATCCGCGCCTCCGCTGACCTCCTGCTGCGCGAGCCCCTGCCCGCACCCCACCGCGAAAGTGTGGAGGAGATCCGGGACGTCACGCAGGAAGCCGCCACGCTCATCGACGACCTCCTTGAGCTCGCCCGGGCGGAGGAAGGCACACCCGACCATGCGGAAAGCGAAACCGCTGTCGAGATAAACGCCGTCATCGGCCAGATGCGAAGCGTCCTGGACCGCCGAGGACACACTGTCAGCACCGTGCTCACGCCGGTGAAGGCCGCCGCTGAGGGTGCGGAGATCCGCCGGATCGTGCGCGCGCTCATCGAGAATGTCATGGCGCACACGCCAGAGGGGACACCGGTACGTGTCGAACTCAGCGAACGTGGCGGAAACGCCGTACTGGCGGTGGAAGATAGCGGGCCGGGCATCCCCGACGGCCATGAAGACACGATTTTCGAGCGGTTCGCGCGATTGGATGAGGCACGCACGCCTGGCACGGGCCACGGCGCCGGGCTGGGCCTCGCGATCGTGCGATCGTTAGCGGAGCGCCGTGGAGGCAGCGTCAGCGCCTCACGCCCAGCCTCCGGCGGCTTGCGCGTCGAGGTCTCGTTCCCCCTCGCGAAGTAGGGCCTCCCCGAGCGCTACGCCAGGCCGAGGGCGGCGGGCATCTCTCCCAGCGGGATCCGGCGGCAGGTATACATCGGCGTGTCGAACAACGTGTACGCGGACGCGTCTGTGTCACGCAGCTCACGCACCAGCGCCAGGAACGAGCCGGGGTCGTTCCCCTCAAACGCGACCACGAATTCCTGGTCGTCCAGGCCATACGAGTACGTCGTGTTGATCTTGATGTCGTGGTACTTGTGTCCCACCGCGATGTGCTCATCCATCATCCGCTGCCGTTCCGTCGCCGGCAGCGCGTACCACGCGCGCGTCTTCGCCATCGGATAGACGAAGAGGAACTCGTCCGTCCCTCCATCCGTACGTAGACGCTCGCGCGAGGCGGCGCCCTCGTGCTGCGGGTTCGTATACAGCGAGCGCATCGTCATCGACAGGTAGGAACGCGGCACATCCAGCCACGCCCCAACCGAGGAGGCCTTCAGCGCACTGTGCCAGTCCATCACCACACGCAGGTCGTCGTGGACCTGCCAGAGCAGCACGTCCACGTCCCCGCGGGTGCCCGCCGTGATATACGCGCGCGTCACCATCTGTTCACCGGAACGGTCGAGAAGATCCAGCAGCGCCTCGCCCAGTTGGGCCCGTTCGGACGCTGGCAGCCGCCGCGCCTCACCCGGCATCTTGAAGAACGTGAATTTTACGCTCTGGACCCCGCGCGGCATGCGTGGAGCCTCCCCAACCGCCGTGTGGGCTCCGGAATGAGCATAGCTAGTCATCGCGTCACTTCTTCGGCGGCGGCGGCGCAGAGCGCCTCCCAGTGGTCGTACGCCTCAATGAAATAGGGGAGGCGGATCTTCTTGTACTCGGTCGTGGAATAGAGGATCTGGTAGTCAGTGATGCCGGTCTCCCGGCTGATCGCCCGCGCCGTTTCCTCGACACCCGTTACCTTGGGGTGGTGGATCATTGAAAACACCGAATACGGCCAGTCGGGATACGTCGGCCGCTCGTAGCAGTGGGAGACGTTCCGGTACCCGGCAATGAAATGCCCCACCTCCGACACTCGCTCCTGCGGCACCTGCCACACGGCCATACCATTCGCGCGGAACCCCGCCTGCCGGTGGTTCATGATCGCCGCGAACCGGCGCAAGAATCCCCGCTCTAACAGACTCCGCGCGCGGTCGAGGACCGTCGCAACATCGCACCCGAGCGCGGCGGCGACCGGCGCAAACGGCTCGGCGATATCCTTGAAGTCGTCCTGCGTCACACGGATGAATGCGACATCCTCCGCCGTGAGCGTCCCGCCCAACGCTTGGTCACGGCGCTCCTGCGTGTATTCCGGCTCACCACGTGCATCGACAGCCCGCGTCGCGGACATGTCGAGCGTGACGCCAATCTTGAACAGGTGAAGCGTCGGCATCTCTCGTGTGGACTCAGCGCCAGTCAGGTCATGCAGCCGTTGGATCACCACGCTCAGGTCGTGGCCTGGAGGCATCGCCACCGTGAACCAGAGGTTGAACGAATGGTTGCGCCGGTAATTGTGCGAGACGCCGGGATGCGCGTTCACCACGCGTACGGCCTGTGCCAGCCGCTCCGGGGCAACCTTCATCGCTACCAGCGCCGAAGAGTACCCGAGCGACTTCGTGTCGTAGATCGCGCAGATCTGGCGCACCACGCCCGCGGCGCGGGCCTCGGCGACCCGGGCAAGAACCTCGGACTCGGCCATCCCCAAGCTCTCACCCATGACCGCGTACGGACGCGGGTCCAGCGGGAACGCCTCCTGCATCACATCGAGGAGCGCACGTGTCCGCTCGTCCAGACCAGGTTTGGTCGCCAATGTCGTCATCGCTTTGCCTCCACCGGCAGCCCGTAATTGGTTGCGAACAGCCGCTCGATCAGCGTGGCCTGTGCGTCCGTCACCGGGGCGGCGTCCGAGGCTCCCGCGAACTCTTCCAATTGTGCGGCGTCGTAGATGTTGGGGAGCGCCGAGACGACAGAGGGTGATCGCAGCACGTACTGCAGCGCCGCTTGACCCAACGTGCAGGCGTTTTCGCGCTCCAGGAACCGCAACTGCTCGATCTTCTGGAGGCCCTCGACCAGCCAGGAGCGTGGCCGATGCCGGCGGTGGTCGCCCTCAGGGAAGACCGTGTCGGACGTGTACCGGCCTTCGAGCATGCCGGAGGAATGCGGCACCCGGACGACCAGACTCTTCCTGTTGCGCTCCGCAGCCTCGATCAGCGCGCGGCCGGGATCGAGTTCCAGGGCGTTGTAGATCATCTGTACGCCGTGGATTGGCAGCGACTCCAAAGCGTAGAGGCCTTCCTCTTTCCACCCGATCGCTGGTCCGAGGGCGACCCCGATTGATCGCACCTTCCCTGCCCGGTACGCGCGGTCTACGAACGACCACACGTCGTCGTCCAGCAGATGCGCCATCCGCGGGTTGTGCATCTGGTAGAAGTCGATGCGGTCGGTGCCCATCCGCCGCAGCGAGGCATCCAGCGACGCCTCGAGGAACGGGATGTCGAACCGGTGAGGCGCCTCACGCTGGCCGGCATTCGACGGGTCACGCGACTGCCAGTCATAGCCGAACTTCGCGCCGATGGTGATACGGTCGCGCGTGCTCCCCGGAAACGCGTGCGCCAGCAACGTCTCACCCCGGCCCTGGCCGTAGGTGTCTGCTGTGTCAAGGAACGTCACCCCGAGATCGACACCCCGGCGGAGGAGGGCGGCGGCTTCGTCATCATTGTGGTCACCCCACCAACCGGCGGCCAGCGTCCACACGCCGAAGCCGACCTCTGAGACCTTCACTCCTGTATTGGCGATCTCGCGAACTTGCACCTGCGCCTCCGTCCGGCCCAGCGAGCGTCTGCGGCGGGAGCTTGAGACACAACGACAGAAACGCGCGTCTCCGCGCACGCTTCATGAGGTTCGCGCAGGAAAGAGGGTGAGGACCAACGTCGAGGTATGCGCGAAATAAGCAGGTTTATCTTGGCCACGGGTGGAGAGGCGGGTGGAGATCAGACTGCAGCCGCGACCACTGCCGCCGCCACCTCGTCACGGGCCGCGGCCGGGGGCACCGCGATACGGATCCATTCAGGCAACCCAAATGATGAGGCGTCCCGCACCACGATCCGGCGTGCGAACAGCGCTTCTCGCACACGTGCGGCAGCGCCCGTCCGTACGAGCAGGAAGTTCGCCACCCCCGGAGCGACGGCGAGCCCTTCGCGTTCCCAGTACGCGCGCAACCACTCGCGTGTCTCCCGCATCACGGCCAGCCGTGCCCGACGGACCTCGTGCTGCGCGGCGGCCACCACGCCCGCCGCGATCGAGGGCGCGTCGAGCGCCCATGCGTGCTGCCCAGCGCTAAGTCGCGCGACCAGCGGCGGCGCAGCAACAATGTAGCCGAGGCGGAGGCCGGGGATCGCGTGCAGTTTCGTCATCGAATGGACGGCGACCACGTTCGCGTTCGACCGCGCTAGATCAGAGGCGAAGGCCGCACGGGCCGCGAACGCCTCGTATGCCGCATCGATGAGCACCGCGCCTCCGGTGACATCGACCGCACGCATAACGTCCTCGCGTGTCAGGTCGCGTCCCGTGGGATTGTCCGGCGCGCAGAGGAACGTGAGCGCGGCGCGCGGAAGCGCGCCGGTGTCGAGTTCGAACGTAGGTGGCGCAGCGCGCACTTCGATGACCGTCGCCCCGGCATGACGTGCGGCCGCGGCGTATTCACCGAACGTGGGCGCAACCACCGTGGCGCGGTCGCCGGGCTGCAGCAACGCGCCCGCGACCAGGTGGATCCCCGCCGTGCCTCCCGGTGTCGGGAGCACGGTCGCTGGGTTGAGGCCATGCGCGACCGCAATCGCAGCGCGCAACGGAAGCGCCTCGGGATGCGGGTAGCGATCGAGCCTCACGCCCCGCCCTGCCTCGACTACAGCTGGGTCCGGCCCATCCGGATGCAGGTTCGCCGAGAGGTCGAGCACATCCTCCAAGCGCAGCCCGTGTGCGGCCAGCTCGGCATCGGACACGCCGCCGTGCATGACGCTGCTCACCGTATGCCACGCAAACCGATGAGCGACAGGCACAGCGCGGCGAGCACCACAGCGGCCCCGCGCGCGACCGCCACCGCCGAGCGAATATCCGAGGCATCTGCCGGACGGAGTCCTGTGCCCAGCGTGTACTGGCCTCGTTTGGTCAGCGTGACGCCGAGCGCCCCCGCCATCGCCGCCATCGGTTGGCCAGCATTCGGGCTATCGGTCAGCGCACCGTCGCGTCGCCACATCGCAAACGCTTCGACGCCACGGTTCATCCGCCGCTGTGCCGCGACGCAGATGGCGAGCGCGGCCACGCGCGCCGGCACAAGGTTGGCGAGATCGTCGAGGCGTGCCGCCGCCCAGCCGAATTCTGCATATCGCTCGGTGCGATAGCCCCACAGCGAGTCCAGCGTATTCAGCGCGCGGTACGCCCACGCCCCGCCCGACCCGCTGACCGCAAAGGCGAGCCACGGCCCAGCGATCCCGTCGCCCAAGTTCTCCGCAACCGACTCGATTGCCGCGCCCGCCACCTCGCTCGCATCGAGGTCGTCCGTCGCGCGACTCACGAGGTGATAGCCGAGCAACCGTCGGGCCTCAACGAGGTCGCCCGAGTCGAGCGCGTCCGCGACTTCAAGCGCGCGGCGCATCAACGTCCGTTGCGCGCTGGCAAGCGCGAGGGAGCCCGCGGCGGCGACCATGCGGCCACCCAGGCGGGGCTGGCTCTTCCATTCGACGGCGGTCGCCACCAGACCGGCCGAGATCGGGAACAGGAGCGCGCCTGCGACCCCTGCTCCGCGAGGGCTATAACAGCCACGCGCCACCCCTTCGTACACCCGCGCGGCGAACCCGACGGCGCGCACCGGATGCACAACGCTCGGCGGATCGCCCAGCAACGCATCCGCCATGACGCCAAGAAGGAACGCAGCCGCGCGCTGTCGGGCTTTCATCTCACAAAGGGTACCGCCTGGGTTTGTCGCCGACTTCCGAGGCGCGTTCCCAGACCAGCGCCGTCTCCCGCTGGTTCGTGATCCCGATTGCGGCGACTTCACGCGCCTCAACGTCCGCACGCGCAAGTACACTTCGCGCCGCCGCAATCTGACTCTCCCAGATGGCCTCCGGGTCATGCTCCACCCACCCTAGACGCGCCAGACGCCCGAACTCGCGCTGGTCGGTCGCAACGGAACGGCCCATGCGATCACGCCTCCACCGCCGGGATGCGCGATGATGCCCGCACCGGCTGGCGCGGAAGATAGGAGTCCGGATGATCGAGGGCGACGCGGAAGCAGACGCTGACCTGGAAGCCGCCGTGCGCACCCTCCGCGCCGGGGGACTCGTCGCCATCCCGACGGAAACCGTCTACGGGCTGGCGGCAGACGCCTCCAACCCCGCCGCCGTCCGGCGGCTGTATGAGGTGAAGGGCCGTCCACCGGGCCATCCGGTCATCGTGCACATTGCGGGTATCGAGGCACTGTCGCGCTGGGCCTCGCGCGTCTCCGAGGATGCACGGCGGCTGGCAGAGACGTTCTGGCCCGGACCGCTGACGCTGATCCTCCCGCGCACCTTGGCCGTCGTGGACGAGATCACCGGCGGACGCGACACCGTGGGGCTGCGCGTCCCCAATCACCCGCTGGCCCTCGCGCTGCTCCGCGCTTTCGACGGCGGGCTGGCCGCACCGTCCGCTAACCGCTTCGGCCGGGTCTCCCCCACGACCGCTGCCGATGTCCGCGCCGACCTCGGGAGCGACGTCGACCTCGTGCTGGACGGCGGCCCGTGCGGCGTGGGCGTGGAGTCGACGATCGTGGACTGCAGCGAGGAAGGGGTTCCGCCGGTGATCCTGCGGCCCGGCGGCGTGACGGCCGAGCAGATCGAGGCGGCCCTCGGCCATCCGGTGCGGCGCACGGCCAGCGGTCCAAGCCGCGCGCCGGGGATGCTCCCCGCCCATTACGCGCCACGCGCGCAGGTCATCGTGATCGAGGAGATCGATGCGGCGGTCGCCGCTGCGGACTCACATGCGAGATCGGGGAAACGCACGGGGCTGCTCACGCCTCAATCGGTGACGGCGCCGCCCGGCGTCACCGCACTCACCGCAGGCGATACGTCAGAGTCGTACGCCTCCGCACTGTACGACCGGCTGCGCGAGGCGGACCGGCTGGGCCTCGATCTCCTCGTGGTCGTACCCCCGCCAGCCGTGGGCGTGGGCGTGGCCGTCCGCGACCGGCTCGCACGGGCCACCACCGGAAGCGTGCGCTAGACGCCGAGCTCTTCGCGGAACGCGGCGACCGTACGCGCCATGCCCTCTGCCAGACTCACGGTCGCCTGCCACTGCCACAGGTCACGCGCCCGCGACGTGTCCAGCGCGATCCGCGGGATATCCCCAGGACGGGGAGGCGCGGCGACGGGTGCACGCTCGTACCCCGTCTCACGCGCCAGCAGATCAAAGACCTCGCGCGTGCTCGTCTCGCGTCCCGTGCCCACCAAACAGAATGCCGCCACCGGGGCAGTCGCCGCGCGTATCTGTGCCTCGATCACGTCCTCCACGTAGACGTAATCCCGAGTGTCGGTGCCGGTGCCAAAGATCGTGCAGGGCTCATCACGTAGCATCCGCTGTGTGAAAATGGCGACCACGCCCGCCTCGCCATAGGGATCCTGGTACGGTCCGTAGATGTTCCCGGGGCGGAGGCCAGCGATCTCCATCCCGGTCTCGAGGCCCACGATCTCGAGGTACCGCTCCGCCGCCACCTTCGACGCGCCATAGATCGAGCGCGGAGCGACGGGTGTCTCGTCCCGCGCGGGAATCTCTGGCGGGTCGCCAAACATCGCCCCACCTGATGATGTGAAAATGAAACGTTGGGTCCCCGCCTCGGCCGCGGCCCGCGCCAGCATGACGCTCGCGATGCAGTTGGTTTCGATGTCGAGGCGTGGCTCGCGCATCGACACGGAAACGGAGGCCTGTGCGGCCAAGTGCCACACCAGCTCCGGGCGTGCCTCCGTTACGGCACGCTGGACAGCGGCGTCATCCCGGATGTCCAGACGCACGTCGCGCCATCCCTGCACTGGACGGCGTGGTTCCTTCCAATCGACTCCCGTGACCTCGTGGCCCTCCGTCACCAGCCGCCGCACGAGGTGCGTACCAACGAAGCCCGAGGTGCCAGTGACCAGAACGCGCATAGGGCCCTCCGAACGAACTTCAACGGTCGCGTCAGGTCACGATACGGGGGGAGACAGTCAGAGACAGCAGTACAGCAGTGCCAGCCGTCCGTTACAGGACGACCCGGCCGATGACGAGCGCGTCCGGGCGCAGCCGCCCTGTCAACGTGTTGATGAACGACGGCGCGCCCGGCACGAACAGCAGCCATTCACCGCTCTGCGGGTCACGCGCATAGAGGGCGGTCACAGCCCTCGGCTGCGCGGCGATCAGCTCCACCGGGTCACTCGTACCGCCCGTGCCGTAGAGGAACCGGCCGTCCGCCGTGACGTCAAGGCGACGTGCCTCCCCCAGCACGCGCACCGCCTTCACCACCACACGGTCGGAGTAGTCGAAGGTCTGCGGCCTGAACTCCCCGGTGCAGGTAAACAGAGTCAGCATCTCGACCGGAGTGGCGGCGAATTCGGCGAGCCAGTCCGCGTGGTCGACCGGGAGAATGTCCACCGAGACCACGCGATAGCCCACGGTCTGACCGCGTGTCACCTCGATGCGGGCGCCTGGTCGCAACTGGCCGAGATCAGCGAAGACGGCGGGGCCGCTGTAGCGGACGCCGGCGTAGGGCACCGTGGCGGCGTAGTCCACATGCCCGGACAGGATCGTATTGCCCGTGGTCGCCGGAGTGCCGCCCAGGCCGGGGTGCAGACTGAAGTCATACCAGGCGACATCCACGGGGCCATACGGCAGCGGCAGAGTGCCGTCAGGCGCTACACGCTGGACGCCCAGCGGCGCGTCCACTCCGAGCGCGGGAATGCGCACGCGCCCGTCCACGGCGGCGGCGGGTTCCGCGACCGGGATTGTGGCCTCAGCCGGTCGGCCGGCCACCGAGAACGCGAGCACGAGGGCGAGGACGGCGCCCGCGACACAAACCACACGCTGGCCGGGGCGGATCCTTGACGACTCGGAGTGATTCATCGCGCATCCTTCGCCGGTGGTGTAATGAGCATACCGGTGAGACGCCCGGCTGCGCCCGCCGCGGGCTACGATGCGCTGGTGAGGAGCGCACGGACCAACCCTGTCAGTACGGCGCCCATCGCCGCCGCCGGCGCCGTCCTGACGATGCTGGCCGTCGCCGCATGGGCGCTCGCGGCATTGTTCCGTACGGCGGGGCAAGGCGATGTCCTTACGTTCCTCCGTACTGACCACGAGTTGCGTGATGCCTTCGCCTGGGGCGCGGCGCAAGCAATCGCTGCCTGCGCCGCCGGCCTTGTCTTCGGACTCGCGAGTGCCTACTGCTGGGCGCGGTTGCACTACCCGGGACGGACCGTGTTACGCGGCCTCGCCGTCGCCCCGCTGGCCGTCCCTCTGGTCGCCCTCGCCGTGGGGATCGAGGCGCTGTTCGCCCCCGGGACGCCCGCAGCCGATCTTGTCTTATTCCTCGGGCTTGAGCCTGCCTGGCTGCGGAGCGGGACGGGGGCTGTGGTCCTCGCGCACAGCCTCAACTCGACGGCCATCGTGGGGTGGTTCGCCAGCGTGGCATGGGCTTCGGTGGACGCGAGGAAGGTGGACGCGGCGCGCACGCTGGGCGCAGGGCGTCTGCGCGCCGCCCGCGTTGCTGCATGGCCCGTGGTCTGGCCAGCCGCCGTCGCCGCCTCCGGCATCACCTTCCTCCAGTCCATGCTTTCGTACGGGGTGGTCGCGATCCTGGCACGCGGCCGGGAGACGCCCGAGGGGCTCACGGTCCGCCTCATCCTTGCCGGCGACGAACGGGCGGCCAGCATGGCTGCAGTGACCACTGCCTGCGTCCTCGTCTGCGGGCTTGTCACAATCCAGTTCCTGCGGATACCCAGCCAGAATCCGGAATGGACACGCCCGCCTCAACGTGCGCAGGGGCCCGGCCGGATCATCGCCGCTGTCGCCGCCGTACCCGCGCTCCTCGTGGTTGGCGCAGTAGCGGCGCTGCTTGTCCGCGCGGCAAGCTCCAGCGACGGTTTCAGTACTGCACACCTCCAATCGCTCGTAGAGGGCCCGGGCGCCAGCGATGTCCGGCAGGCGGCGCTGGGAAGCGCGCTGGCCGCGCTGCCAGCGGCGGCGCTGACAGCGGTATGGGGCGTCATGGCGGGCGCGGCGCTCGGAAGGATGCGGGGCAGGGGCGGGGCGATCCGCACCACCGCCCTGCTCATCCCGATCGCACTGTCACCGGCTGCCCTCGCATATGGGTGGTGGCTGACGGGTCCAGATCTGGCCCCCCGCGTCATCCTGGCGCTGGTACAGGCCGCGGTCGCGTTCCCCTTCGTCGCCGGCACGGTCGCCCGCATGCGCCCCTCGCCACGTCCGGGGACGCTGGTCGCCGCGCGCACGCTGGGCGCACGACGCCTGCGCGCCTGGCAAGTCCTGCGCGGGCCGTCCTACGTAATCGCGACGGCGGCCGGATTCTTCGTCACGGTCGGCCTCGTTTTCGGAGAGACCAGTGCGGCCGCGGTCGCGCGAGTCCCGGGCGGCACGCTGCCGCTGCGTCTCCTCGAACTTGAACGTCAGGAAGCGACCGGTCAGGCGGCCGCGCTGGCAGCGGCCATCCTCCTGATCGGCGTGGTAGCGTTCACCCTCGGGGACCCGATCATCGCGCGGCTCGGCCGGGCGCGGAGGTAGCCGTGGGCACCCTGGAGGTCCGCTCTCTCTCTCAGATCCGCAACGGCGTCCTGATCTTCGACGAGATCTCCTTCGCGGTGCCTGACGGCCATGCGGCGGCTATCGTCGGCCCGGCCCTTGCCGGCAAGACCTCGCTCTTGCGCGTGATCGCCGGTGTCGAGCGATCGGACGGCGGCGACGTCCTGCTGGACGGCCAGTCCCTGCTCAGGCTCCCCCCGGAGCGACGCCGCCTTGGCTTCCTCTTCGATGACCTCGCGCTGTTCGAGAACATGACCGTCCGCGAAAACGTCATGTTCGGCCTGCGGATGCACCGCCGGAACCGTGTGGACCGTCTGCGCCGCACGGATGACGTACTGGACGCGCTGGGACTCGCCGGGCGCGCGCAGCGGAAACCACGCGACCTCTCTCCCGGCGAGCGGAAACGCCTGGCGTTCGCGCGGGCTGTGGCGCCGGAGCCATCGCTGCTGCTCCTCGACGAGCCCACGGCCGGGGTGGAAGAGGTGGAACGGGAGGCGTGGCGTCAGGAACTGGCGGAGGCACTCCGCGCGCTCCACGTCACGACGCTGATCGCCACATCCGATATGCGAGACGCGGTCATACTCGCGGACGACCTCGTGCTGCTGGCGGAAGGACAACTATTGCAGACCGGCACGGTGGCCCGCGTCCTGCAGGGACCCGCTTCCATCGAAGCAGCCCGGCTCGCGGGGTATGTGACGCTGGTGCGAGGCGATGTCGCCGAGGGCTTCGTGGTGGAACCGGGGGTCGGGTCGATCGCCTTCCCCGCCGGGTTCCCGCTCCGCCAGCACGCGGCGGTGATGGCGCACCCCACGGCGCTCTTCGGTGTGCCCGGCGGTTCTGGCCTCGGCAGCGGCGTATCAGGCACGCTGATCCGGGCGCGTCCGGACGGGCCGGTCTACTTGCTCGAAGTGCGGTTGGACGACCGTACCGTGGCCCTGCGGTGGGAATGGGATCTGACCCCGCCACCGCCCGGCACACTGGTCGAGATCGCCGTCCGCCCCGGGACGCTGCGGTTCTTCAACGACACACCCGCCCCCCGCGTCCGCAACACGGAATCCCCAGCGGCAGACGTGGAGCGATTCGCCACCCTCGCCCCCCGAGCGGTCGCCGGGACAGACGCCCCTGGGCCGAAAACCCCACCGCCGCCCATTCCCATGGACATCGCGGATTCACCCGCTGAAGAAACGGAGGGCGAAGGCCCCGCGGCGGAAACAGGATCCTCGGGCACGCCCGCGACGGAAGCCGCATCGGAGCAGATCGAGCCAGCCGTCACATCGAAGACAGCCTCGGATTCGGCGCCCACGCCACGACCTGAACGGCCAAACGCGACCGTGGACGAACCTGCTCGCATTCGTCCACCACGCCCAACCCCGCCGGCAACCAGACCGGGAGCATCTTCCACCTCTTCGTACGGCCCGGCGCCCACCACGCCGCCGCCCCCAGCCAGCGAGGGACAACCTCGCGCCAGGCCGGCCGACTAGCTGTGCTGCCC
>QZJI01000072.1 GCA_003599735.1 Dehalococcoidia bacterium
GCGCTCGTCATCGGCTCCGCGGAGAGCAGCGTGACAGTGCGATACACGTCGCCCGAGCGGTTGTTCCGCATCCTGCCGGCAGGCACGTCGCTACGCGCGGGCGACCTCATCCAGGTGCGCGTCGAAGACGGACGCGCCGCCGCGGTCCTGCGCCTGCCGCCGGGCCTTGAGCAGGGCGGCAATCGCCCGAGGTAGGGGTAGGCCGCGGACGTCACCGCGTCTGGCGTAGCACCTCGGCGTTGGCGCGACGGGCGACCGCGCGCCAGGCAAAGACGAGCGCGGCGGCGGCGAACACGACGACCACGGCCGTACCCATCGCGATGCCCCACCAGTCGCTTTGTACGACGAACGGCGGGACGACTCGGGTGCCGGCGGGCGTCACGCTGAGCGACGACAACATCACGCGGGCAATCTGACGCCCAAGGACGACGCCCAGCACAACGCCGAGCGCCGCGAGCACGCTCCATTCAAGGATCAACGACCGGAGAATCTGGAGCGGGGTGATCCCGAGCGCCCGCAGCACGGCGAACTCCGTGCGTCGCGCGCCCACGGCGATGACGGCAGTCACGGTGAATCCGGCGGCCGCGAGGATCAGCACGGCCACGGCGGCGACGAGCAGAATCCCGCTCCCGGACGCGACCAGGGTGGGGTCTGCATCGGCTTCCTCGACCATAGCGGCCTGTAGCAATGGTTCGGCAATCCACACGGGCGAGGTGAACCGCTGCTCCAGTTGCGCGACCACGGCTCGCTGTCCCACCAGCGACACGGCTGCATCGAAATCCACCCACAATTCGTTGGCGAAGGGGCCGCTGGCACTGGCCGTGCCAGAGATCGCGCGCAACTGCCGGCGGTCGACCACGATGAAACCCGATGCCGGGTCAAGGGTAGGGAATAGGCCGAGCACGCCCGCGACGCGCAGCGGGACCTGCACGCCGTTCGGAAGCGTCATCGAGGTGACGTCTCCGTCGCGCAGCCCGAGTTGCGCCAACGCGTTGGTGCTGAAGAGCCCGGCGAGCGTGACCGGGCCTCCGACGGCGACGATGCTGGACCGGCTGGGCGGCGACGAGGTCCACGACCAGCGGCCAGACTGCGCCTTCGAACGCGCCCGTGCGTTCGACAGCGCAAACGCCTCCTGGATGCCTGCCTGCGTGTACGCCGTCCATCCGGCGGGCAACTCAAAGTCATAGAGGGCGGTGGCACGCCCCTGCGCGTCGACATACGCAAGGTCATCGAAATAGAGCGAGCCCTCGCGGCGCACGAACAGCGAGGGCTCCATGCGGAACGCGACGAGCGAGACGGGCCGCGTGACGCCCACTGGAATGGGCGCCGTCATCTGCCGCCAGGCGCCCGCCACGATCTCCTCGAAACGGGCGTCGTAGTACTCACCAGCCGCGTCACGCAGGCGGGCGGCGATCCCGGGGAGGCGTCCCTGCTGATCGAGAAACAGCTGCGCCTGGATCGCTACGGCAGTGTCGGGGAGTGCGATGCCGGCGCTTCCCTCGGCGGGTGGCCGGATGCGTTCGAGGAGCGCGGAGACTGGCTCGGACGCGAAGTCCGCGCGCGTCCAGATCATCGGGGCGACCCGCGCGGCGTCGTCGACGCCGAGGACAGCCACGTCGCCACCGCCCGCCACACGCAAGGTGCCTCGGTAGGCGTACGTGGCGTCCGCAACGCCGGGCAGCGCACGCACCTTTTCGAGGGGCTGCTGCATGCCGGGCCCCGGCTCGCGGACGCGCGCACGCAGGTCCACACCCGCCTCGTACTGCGCGCGCTCACGGAAGGAGCGCCCCACCGTAGGGCCGTAGGAGGCGGCGAACGTGGCGACGGAGGTCGCCATGACCAGCAACACCAGGAGCCGCGCGTGTGTGGCCGGCGACCGCGAGGTCTGCCGCAGCCCCACGGCGACGGCGACACCTCGAAGCGGCTGGGAGAGCCGCACGGCAAGCCGCAACAGCGGCGCGTAAGTCCGAAGGACGATGGCAGTGACCGCCAGCATCGCTACCAATGGAAAGGAGAGCAGCAATGGATCGCTGGACCAGCCGCCCAGCGATTTCGGGTCCAGCGCTGTGCCGCTGCGTTCCAGTTGCCACCATTGGAGTCCGGCCAGCGCGACCAGCCCGGCATCGAGGTAGTACCGCTGCACGAAGCCGCGCCGTCGCGGCCGCGCGCGCTCACGCTGGTCGTCGATCACGCCACGGCGGGCGGCGGCCCATGTCGGGATCGCCATCGCGAAGACGGAGAGCGTCGCCCCGGCGGCCGCGAGGAGATACGCCTCCGGGCCCACCGTGACCGGTAGCCCGCCGCCGCCCGTGGTGCGCTCGAACAGCGACGTACGCCCGAGCAGCGCGACCACGCGGCCCGCGAGCCATGGGGCGATCGCCGCCGCCGGTATCGCCAGCAGCAGGCCTTCGAAGAGCGCGAGCGCGACGAGTTGCCCCACGCTGGCCCCACGGCTGCGGTAGACGCTCAGCTCCGCAGCGCGACGCTCGGCAAGCATCGAGGCAATGAGCACGATGTAGAAGCCGATCACGCCGACGATCTGAAGCAGGATGATCAGCAACGGCACGCGCGAGAAGGTCTGTGCGTTCCGGTAGACCGCCAGTTGGTCCGCGAAGGTGGTGATGCCGTGCGCGGGCAGTCCCAGCGTGACGCGCGCGTCATCCTGCCACGCCTGGATGCTCGCGATGGCGTCCGTGACCTCGCGCACGCCAACCTCACCCAGGTCCGGCACGAGCCCCACCCGATGCCGGCTACGCAGTTCCGGCAGCCGCTGCGCCAGCACGCCGCGGTACTGCTCCGCCGTGGTCAGCAGCAGAAGCCCACCGTTCCCCGGGGACGGATTGTCGCCGACCGGCTTCTCCGGGGCTGCCCACGAGTCATCGACGATCTGCCAGCGGAGGTCGGACGGGGCACGCTGGCGGACGAAGCCAACCACGGTCGCGGTCGTGCTCGCGGTGACCGTGGCGGTAGGACGGCACCGCACCTCCGCGGCGGCAACCGCCGGGTCGTCTGAACCGGGGATACGGGGACAGTCATCCATCAGTGGGAGGGCGAGGCGCACGATGTCGCCGAGGCGCATGAAGCGCTGATACCCCTCAGGCAGCACGACCTCCAGCGCCGTGCTTTCGGCCGGCAGCCGGCCATCGGTGACCTCGACATGACTGGTGAGGTTGGACACACCGACGATGAAAGCAGGCCACGCTTCGACACCGTCCCGCGCGACCGTCGCGGTGAGACGCTGAGATCGCTCCATGGTGACCAGTTCGTCGCCCAGCCAACCGATACGCGCCCCAGTCACGGTGTCGAGCGCCATCCGCCGCTGGACATCCGTCAGATCGCCCAGCGTGGAATTGTCGATGTCCAGGTAGAGGATCCGCTGGCGCGGGTCGGGGAGGCCTCGGTCCAAGCGAAAGCGCAGGCCCAGGTCGGCCATCGCATCGGTGTAGGTGGGCACGGCGCCGAGCAGCGTGGCAGCGAGGAGCACACCAAGACCATTCCAGAGAAGCAGCCGCCAGTGCGCCCGCATCCGGTGACGCACAAAGAACCAGCCGGTCATGATCCGTCCCACGAGGCGGGAGTCTACGCGGCCTCAGCAAGGCGCGGTGCACGGCACCGTACAATCCCGCGCGTGATCCGTATCCGGTCGCTGGCCGTCCTCGCCGTGCGGCGCATGGCCGCCCACTGGCGTCTCTTCGCCAGCGCGGCGCTGGGTGCCGTGGTCTCCTCCGCGATCCTCTCCGCCACGGTGATCTACGCCGACACAATCCGCGACCTAGGGCTGCGGCACGCCCTCGAACAACCGTCGGCGGAGTCGCTTGCCGTGAAAGTGACGCACGAGGGCCCCACTGCGCGACGTGAGGAGTACCAGCGTTCGGGGCAGCGCATCGAACGCAAAGTCCGCGGTGCGCTCGGCGACGCCACCGGCGAGATCCTGCGTCAGGGCACCAGCCAGACCTTCTACCTGACACAGCCAGGCGGGCGCGTGGACGAAGGAGATGCCGCTCGCCCGC
This sequence comes from Dehalococcoidia bacterium, assembly GCA_003599735.1. GTDB lineage: Bacteria > Chloroflexota > Dehalococcoidia > UBA2979 > UBA2979 > SURF-43. The sequence goes on from QZJI01000072.1 coordinate 4,011, forward strand.
GCGCCGTGCTCCGATTCCGCGATGGCCTCGACCAGCATGTGACCGCAACAGCGGGGGCGTTCCCACGGGGGGGCGTCCCGGCGGACGCGGAACCGCTCCCCGTCACCGTAGCCGTCGATCCTGCGTCGAGGAATCGTGTAACGGTGGGCGACCGTTTCGACCTACACGCGTGGTGGGATCCGAGCCGCACCCCCCTGCGCGTCCAGGTCGCGGGCATCGTCCGGGCGACCGATCCGGGCGAGGGGTACTGGAAGGCCTCACCTACCGTGATTGACGAACCGGCCAGCAGCTGGCCCGCGTTCGTGTTCCTCCTGCCGGAAGAGGCATTCTTCGGTGCGCTCACCAACCGGATGCCGACCGCGGCGGCGACCTACCACGAGGTCTATGACATCCGCCGCGATGGCCTGAACGCGCGTAACGCGTCCGGCGTGGCGAATGCCGTGAAGGCATTGCCCGAAGCGGTCGCCTCGGTCGAGCGTGACGCCTCCGTCCACACCGAACTGGAGGGCGTGCTGCGCTCGTTCGACGACCGGTTGTTCTTCGTGCGCATACCACTCTTCGTGCTGCTGCTCCAGATCGGCGGCATCGTCGCCTATTACCTCGTGATGGTCTCGACGATGCTAGTTGAGCGGTATGCGCCGGAGATGGCGGTCCTCCGCAGCCGGGGCGCCAGCCCGACGCAGTTGCTCCTCGAGTTCGGTGTCGAGGGGTTCACGCTCGCCGTCCTTGCCTCGATCACGGGGCCGCTGCTCGCAGCAGCGCTGATCTCCGCGCTTGGCCCTACGCCGCCGTTCGCGGCGCTGTCAGGAGGCGGCCCGCTCTCCGTCCACCTCTCAGTACTGTCGTACGTGTTCTCGGCGGGCGGCGCGCTACTCGCGTTCGTGGCGTTCATGCTCCCGGCGTGGCGTGCGACACGGACGACCGTGGTGGAGTTCCGCCGCGCCTCAGCGCGCCCGCGCCCGACGCCGCTCTTCCTCCGCTATTACCTTGACGTCGCGCTCGTGCTGCTGCTCGGCGTGGTGTTCTGGCGGCTGCGGCAAGACGAACAGCTATTCACGCGCACGCTGTTCGGCGACCGGCAGTCAGATCCGCTGCTGCTGGCGACGCCTGCCGTGATCATGGTCACGGTGGGCGTGGTGTTCCTGCGTCTCTTCCCGCTCGTGTTGAAGGCCATCGCCTGGGGACTCACCCGGATCGCGGGCGCGGCGACGCTGGTGGGGGTGCGCTCGCTCGCCCGCGACCCTACGCATTACTCGCGCCTGGTGTTGATGCTGATGCTCGCGACCGGCGTGGGGATGTTCGGCGCTACCTTCTCGGCGACCCTCGAACACTCGTACGGCGACCGGTCGCGCTACCCCGTGGGCACCGACGTGCGCGCCGCGGACATGCGAGGGCTCTCCGGACAAGGGGACGGGGCATTCCTGCGGGCGATGCGTGCCGTCCCGGCGGAACGGATGAGCCCGGTGGCTCGCGTCGACGGCGTCATCCAGCATGACGGGAAAACGGAGCAGCTACAGGTGCTGGGCGTCGACCCATTAACATTCGGCACGGTCGCATATTTCCGTGACGACTTTGCGGACGCTTCGCTGTCGTCGATGCTGTCGACGCTGGCGGAGAACGCCGCGACGCCGAAGCCGGTGCTGCTGCCGGATGGCACGCGCCAGCTCGGCATGTGGGTGAAGTACACCGATATCCGCGGGCCGATCTCGCTGACGGTATCCGTGCGGGATGCGGATGGGCGCGTGGAATCGTTGCCGCTGGGCTCGGTGCGCCCCACCGACGCCGCCGCGCGGGAGTGGCACTTCTTCGCCGTGAACCTGGACACGCGGCGCTCCGGCCCTGGCGCGCGACCGCCACTGGTCCATCCTCTTGCCTTTGAGTCCGTCTACGTCTCCACCGTGAGCGTGATCGCGGCTCAGCGCGGCGTGGTGATGTTCGGGCCGCTGCTGGCCACGTCGTCGCCGTCCGAAGGCGTGGAGGGTGACTTGGGCACGTCTCCGTTCGCGGGCGCGCGAGTCGCCCTCGATTTCGCCGCCCCAGGGTTTGAGGTGGTCCAGGGGCAGCACGTCGCGCGCGTCACGGACACGCTCACGGTGGCCTCGGACGCCCCACCCGGCATGGACGCTTCGGCACGGTACGAGTGGTCGGACACGCGGGTTGCGCCGCGCGACCGAGGGATCCGACCGACAACGGACGGACAGGCGGTCTTGCTGTACCTCGCGCAGCCCTCGGCGAAACGTCTGGGCGTGCGTCCGGGCGACACGGTCCGGCTGCTGGCAGGCGGCGTGTACACCGACGCGCACATTGCGGGCACATTTGACCTGTTCCCCACCTACAACGCGTCTGCACCGACCGGCTTCGCGGTCGTAGACCGGTCACGCCTCAGCGCCGTGGTGAACGCCTCGATCACGACCCAGGGCGTCGCGCTGAACGAGGCGTGGTTCGTGACAGACGATCCGGCGCGCACGCGGGAGGCGCTCCGCCCGTACGCGCCGCAGGCGCTGCTCGACGCCCGTGCGGAGCACGCACAGCGTTCAGAGGACCCGCTGATCGCGGCGGGCTGGGCGGGGATCCTCGGTATCTCGTTCGCGACGGTGCTGACGCTCTCCGCGATCGCCTTCGTGCTCTATTCCTACCTCACGGCGCAGCGGCGGGCGCTCGAGTTTGCCATCCTGCGCACCCTCGGCTTCTCGCGCGTGCAGGTGTTCCTGGTCGTGGCGATCGAGTACCTCGTGATCGTTGTCGCGGGGATGGGGCTGGGAACCGTCGTCGGACTGCAGGTCGGACGACGGATGATGGACGTGCTGGGGATCAGTGAGGAAGGCGCGGCGGTACTACCCCCATTCGCCCTCGCGGTTTCGTGGTTCCAGGTATTCACGGTGTGGGGCGTGCTAGGGGCGGCGTTCGTGCTGACGATCAGCGCAGTCGTACTACTCTACGTCCGCCTCGCCATCCATCGGGCGTTGCGTGTGGGCGAAGGGTGAACTCGGTGACGCGACTCCCGATGCCTCCATACGTGCAATGCGAGGACGTCTTCAAGATCCACAAGACGCACGAACTGGAGGTCGTCGCGCTACGTGGCCTCGACCTCTCCGTGACATCAGGCGAAGTGATGGCGATCGTCGGCGCGTCCGGTTCCGGAAAATCGACACTGCTGAACATCCTCGCGGGACTCGACCAGCCCTCGGCCGGCCGGGTACGGGTCGGCCAGCGCGACTTGCTGACGATGAACGACCAGGAATTGGTTGATTACCGGCGGTCGGAAGTCGGCTTCGTCTGGCAGCAGACGGGTCGCAACCTGCTCCCTTACCTCACGGCGCGGGAGAACGTGGAAGTCCCTCAACTGGTGGATGGCGTGGACCGCCGGGCGGCGGGGGTGCGTGCCCTCGAACTGCTTGCGCAGGTGGGTCTAGAAGCAAAAGCGGAACACCGTCCGAATCAAATGTCCGGTGGCGAGCAGCAGCGCGTCGCCATCGCGGTCGCCCTCGCCAATCAGCCGCCGCTCCTCCTCGCGGACGAGCCGACCGGCGAGCTCGACAGCGCCACCGCCACTGAGGTGTTCGCCGCGCTGCATGCGCTCAACCAGTCGACGGGCGTCACGATCGTCATCGTGTCGCATGACCGCACGATTACGGAGCGCGTCGACCGCGTGGTGACGATGCGGGACGGTCGCACGAGCGCGGAGCTCGTGCGCCGCGTGACGTTCGGACGCGAACGCACGGCGATGGAGGAGTTCGCGCTGGTCGACCGCAGCGGGCGTCTTCAGATCCCTCGTGAGTACGTCGACCGGCTGCACCTCGGCACGCGCGCACGCGTCGAGGTACGGGGCGACCACGTCGAGGTATTCCCGGTTACCTCTGACGAGGAGCGCGCCTGATGGCGGTGCGCGGGGAAGAACCCCCCGCTGTCGAGGTCTGCGGAGTCTCGCGCCACTTCGATGGCGGCGGGCACACGGTCTATGCCGTACGAGACGTGTCGCTCACAGTCCTGTCCGGGGAACTGCTTGCGATCGTGGGACGTTCCGGTTCTGGGAAGACCACCCTGCTTAACCTGATCGCCGGCCTCGACCGGCCCGACGAGGGTTCGGTCTACCTCGACGGGCGCGACATCACCTCGGCAAGCGAGGCGGAACTAACGGCGCTGCGGCGGAACCACATTGGCTTCGTGTTCCAGTCGTTCGGGCTGCTCCCGCTACTTTCGGCCGCGGAGAATATCGCCCTCGCGTTACGCATCGCCGGTGTGAGTGCGCACGACGAGGCACAGCGCACGCGTGAATTGCTGGAGATGGTGGGCCTCTCGGCCCGTGCCGGGCACCGCCCGTACGAGCTGTCAGGAGGCGAGCAGCAGCGGGTCGCGGTCGCCCGTGCGCTCGCAAACCACCCCCGGCTGTTGATCGCAGACGAACCGACGGGGGAACTCGACACCGTGACCGGCGCACAGATTTTCGGGCTGCTCCAACAAGCGGCTACCGAGGGCGTCACGATCGTTATGGCGACGCATGACCCGCTGATCGTGGACTACGCGCACCGCGTGGTGGAGATGGCGGACGGCCGTCTCGTCGACTCCGGGGAGGTCAAGGGCGCGCTCGACCAGCGCTGAAGGGGCGCACGGTCGAAACGGAGAAGGGCGAGGCTGATGCCTCGCCCTTCTCCGTTCGGGTGCCGTCGACTACCGCTTGCGCGTAGAGATGATCCGCGCGCCGCCCAGAGCGACTACCGCAACCGCCATCAGGCTCATCGCGACGAATCCGCCGGAACCAGCCTCGCCTGAGACGTCAGGCCCACCGTTGCCGGTCTTCGCCGGGGCCGCGACAGGCGCGGCCACGACACCAGCCACCTGCGCACGGATCTCGCCGCCCCCGTTTGCGGACGTATGCACGTTCACATAGAGCGTGCCCGCCTTCAAGGCGGTCACCAGGCCAGCGAAGTTCCCCGCCAGCGACCCGCTCAGGTCGGCGGCACGCGCCGTACCGGAGACGTTGACGCTGCTGACCGGCGAACCGGTCGGTGCGGCGAATAACGGAAGGACGATGCCCCCGTTGGCGCCGGCGGCACCCGCGTGGATGTGTGCGGCCGTCGCGTTCGTGATCGCCGGGACACTCAACGTCCATGTCAGGGTACCCGCAGCTTCGTCCAGCGTAGCGGTGAACGTGCCGGTCGCCGTCGTGGTGACGGGGGGCACCTCATTCGCGCCGCTGAGGCGAGCCTCGTAGCGTGATGTGGTCGCTTGGCCCAGCACCGCCGCCGGCAGCAGCGCCGCCGTCACGGCAAGTGCGAGCCCGGCTCCGAGCCAGCGCTTCTTCAGAATCTTCATGCGGTCGTTCCTCCGGAACTGCGTCGCAATCTTGCGACTTCGCTGGCCGCGCCGTCCAAGTATAGGTCGGATAGCCACCGGCGTTGTGATCGGAGTGTTCACCCGGATCTCTCGCCGCGTGAGGTCAGCGCGTCTCGACGGCCGTGAAGGCCGTGTGCATCCCGGAGATGTAGTGGCTTTCGACGTTGCAGAGCAGAACGTACCGCCCGGGCTGGAGTTCCGCCGTCAATTCCTGCTTCTTACCGCTATCGAACGGTTCGGTCTCCGCGACCACCTGGACCTTCGATACGTCCACCACCTTCTGGTTCACCTGGGGGAGTTGGTCGGGCGCGAGGTCGCTTTTCACGACGATGAATTCGTGTGGAATCGCCCCGGCATTCTGCACCACAAACGTGACTCGCCCCGCGGGCGCCGACGCCAGCGACGCGGCCACCCCGAAGTCCTTGAGCGTAATCGTGACAGTCGAGTGGGGCGCGGTCGGAGTGGCGGACACACCTCCGTCCGTCTTTGGTGTCGTCCCCGAGGACGAACAGGCAGTTAGCATGGCAGTTGCTACCAGAACCATGCCGATCGGTGGAATGACATGCCATTTGATGCGTCGGGTCAATCGATGCCTCCTCAACCTAACCGCGGCCTCCACTATCCCGCACACAGGGATGGTGCGTAGGCAGAGTGTCGTGTTATGGTCGATCCACGCTCACAGGCTGATTGATTGGTCGGTGAAGCCTCTCAGACTCCCCTCTTCTCTCACTGCTCGTTCTCACTGCACCGTGTGACGTGTGAATCGGAAGAGCGCCCGGACGCCGCGTATGCGCGGATCGACTCGGGTGGCCGTTTCTGAGCCGTCCACGAGCAGATGCGTCAGCTGGCTGCTGGGCGCCTCTTGTCCCCGGGCTCCGAGGTCCGCGGCGCACCCATGCTCCTACCGCAGCCATGGCCGAATCTGGAGAACTTCTCTTTGTCGATCGCTATGCCTTCACGTCCTCTCATTGATACTGAACCCGACATCCCGTCGCCGTCTCTGGACGGCGACGTCACATTCGCCGACCTCGGCATCTCACCCGACCTGCTCGCCGTCCTCGCGAAGCGCGGGATGGTCGCACCGTTCCCGGTGCAGGCGCTGACGATCCCGGACGCGCTGGCGGGCCGTGATGTTTGCGGCAAGGCGCAGACCGGCTCCGGCAAGACGCTGGCGTTCGGCCTGCCGCTGATCGAGCGTACCAAGACTGCGAAGCCGCGCCGCCCGCACGCCATCGTACTGGTACCGACGCGCGAGCTTGCCAACCAGGTGGCGGAAGAGCTCACCCCGTTCGCCGCGGCACGCGGCCTCTGGCTCTGCGCGATCTACGGCGGCACTTCAATGTTCCGCCAGATCCAGGCGCTCCGTCAGGGCGTGGACATCGTCATCGCCACGCCAGGCCGGCTGAATGACCTGCTCGATCGCGGCGAGATGTCTGTCTCCGCGGTCAAGAACGTCGTCCTGGACGAGGCAGACCAGATGGCGGACATGGGTTTCCTCCCGCAGGTGGAACGGATCCTGGGCCAGATCGAGGGGGAAACGCAGACGCTGCTCTTCTCCGCGACGCTGGACGGCGCGATCCGCACGCTGGTGCAGCGCTACCAGAAAGACCCCGTCCGCCACGAGGTGGCCTCGACGCAGGCCACCGTGGACACGCTGGAACAGCGGTTCATTGGCGTCACGTCGGAGTCGAAGGTCGAGATCGCCTCACGCATCTCCGCCGGGGCGAAGCGCGTCCTCCTGTTCGTGCGCACCACGCACGGCGCGGACCGTCTGGCGGAACAGCTAGGCCGCACCGGCCTCCGTGCAGCCGCGATCCACGGCCGCCTCTCGCAGAGCAAACGCGAGCGCACGCTCGCTGATTTCGCCCACGGGTCCGTGCCGGTCCTCGTCGCCACGAATGTGGCGGCGCGCGGCCTGCATGTAGACGGCATCGACGTGGTCATCCACTACGACCCGCCCGAGGACCACAAGGTCTATCTGCACCGCTCCGGCCGCACAGCCCGTGCCGGCGAGTCTGGCATGGTCGTCACGCTCGTCCTCCCGATCGAGGAGCACGACGTCACCGCCATCGAGCGCGCGGCCGGCATCGATGTCGCCATTGTCCGGATGGCGGCGGATGACGAGCGCCTGTTGGACCTCGCCACCTGGAATCCGCCGCGCGGCCTGCCAGAGACGGCTTCGTACTCGCGCGGACGCACCTCGACGGCCCCAGCCCGTAATGGCGGCGGCAGTCGCCGTCCCGGCCGCGGCGGGTACGGCTCCAGTCGTGGAGGGTACTCCCGGCGCTAGCCCCGACACGCACACCATCCGGTGACTGACGTCTGGATGCGAAGGGCGGATTGCTCCGCCCTTCGCGCTATCTGGCGCGTGCCGTTACTCGAGAGGTTCCTTCCCCGGGTTGCGCAGGGGTCGGCGTGAGGTGACAATCCCTAACAGGCGGGGGCATCGAAAGCACGGGCGATGGCTGTCCATCTGCGACCGACGGATGCCCCGATGCCGGCTACCCCGGCGGATGCCCTCCCTGACCGCAGGGCAAGTCGTGTCGTCAAGCGTGGCATCGACCTCTTCATCGGACTGCTTGTCGTTGTCCCACTGATGGCGTCCGCGGTGATCGCTGGACTTCTCATTCTGCTGGTTGACCGACATCGCCCCTGGTACATTGACCCGCGCGTGGGGTTAGGCGGTCGCCGGTTCCCATGCTTGAAGCTGCAAACACTGCGTCCGGATCCCAACATCCTCGAACGACATTTTCAGAAGCACCCATTGGCCCGGGTACAGTACGAGCGTGAGCGGAAACTTGATGTTGACCCCCGCGTGACGAATCTGGGTCAGGTGCTCCGCAAGCTCAGCGTCGACGAATTCCCACAGATCCTGAATGTGCTCATCGGGCACATGTCGCTGGTCGGGCCGAGGCCACTCGCGCCGGGCGAGTCCCAGCTCCGAGGCACCCTCGCTGAGTCGCTGACCTGGGTCAGGCCGGGGCTCACCGGCCCATGGCAGATCAACGGACGGTCGTCGCTGTCCCCTGAAGAGCGTGCCCGGCTCGACGATTTTTATGCGCGCAACTGGTCCTTGGCGCTCGATTTCCGGATCCTGGCCAAGACGCCCTGGGCGGTCCTCCGCGGCCGAGGCGCGCGGTAGACACGGGTCAGCGCGAGACCGGCACCGCCTGAGCCACCTTAAATGCCTCATCCAGCGCCAGCCGAAGGCCAGGACTGACGCCCTCATTCAGACAGCGCGTGCAGTCCGGCTGGTCGGGTGCTCCCGTGTCGTGCAGCGTCACCACGACGCCGCCCTCGGCCATGGCAATGCCGCAGATCGTGTCCACGCTGCTCGCCCAGTAGGCGCGCTCACCCCGGGGCTCCGCATCGTGCAACACGACCCAGTGCCAGTCGTCCCCGAAGTCCTCAAGCGCCTTCGCGACGATGCGTACTTCCACCATGTCCCGCCCTCGCCCGCTTCTAGGAGGCCAGGTACTTGCCAAACCAGGCGAGCGACTTTGCCCATGAGTCAGCGGCGGCGACGGAGTGGAACGACGGCCGGGTGTCATTGAAGAATGAGTGGCCCGCGCCGTCGTACAGCGTGACGTCATTCGGCACACCGGCCTTCGTCAACGTCTCGCGGAGCATATCCACCTGTTCCTTCGGGATGCCAGCGTCGGTCGCGCCGTACGATCCGAGGACGGGCACTTTGATCGTGGCGAGCTGCTCGGCCGCCGGCATGCCGCCCCCGTAGTAGACGTGTACCGCATCCACTTTCGAAGTCGGGCGCATCGCGGCGGCGAGCGTCAGCCCTCCGCCCATGCAGTAGCCGACGCAGCCAGCTTTCTTCATGCCGCGGACATCTTTCAGCCACCCGATGCCAGCGTCGATCTCGCGCGAAGCGACCTCGCGCTCCATGGCCATCGCGTACTTGCGCGCCTCGTCGGGCTCGCCGGCGACCTTGCCGTGATAGAGGTCAGGCGCAAAGGCAAGGTAGCCCTCGGCGGCGTAGCGGTCGGCAATTGCCTTGATGTCGTCCGTCAGCCCCCACCACTCTTGGATGACGATCAGGCCGGCTTTCGGCGTCCCGGCGGGTTCCGCCAGGTATCCCATCACCTTCATCCCGTTATGGTCCACGGTCGTGTTGATCATCAGTGTCCCCTCCACCGTCTCCGTCGAGTCCGCGCGTGAGTATACCGAGACGAGGGCTACCGCCGCGTCGCCGCCGCTACGTCGAACAGGAACTGCACCCGGGTACCCTCGCGCACGCCGACGGTAGCGTAGTAACCCCGCGGCGCCTCAATGGCAGCCATGTAGGGCACGCCAGGGCGATGGACAGTCTCCGTGTCTGCTTTCATCTGCATGACGGCGACCACCGTGAGCGATGAGTCGACGAACGCGATGTCGAGGTCGATATGAGTGTTCTTCATCCAGAATCCGGATGTCCCCTTCCCGTCCGGGTAATAGAACAACATCCCGCGCCCCTCAAGGTTCCGGCGCCCTGAGAGGCCGATCCCGTACTCGGAAACCGGGGGCACTTCGACCGGCAGACTGACCGCCGCGCCCGGTGGGGACGCAAGCAGGAATAGAACTTGCGGCAACCGCTCCACCGGGATGGCCCCGGTCATCGCCGTCGGCTCGGGGCCAGGGGTGAATGTGGCCAGCGGTGCCGGCGCGGTGGCTGGGGGGTTGATCACGAACCCCGGCGTGAACGATGCTGGCGGCGAGACGCGGTCAAGCGACTCCTCGGCCTTGCGCGGCGCGGACGTCACACCGATCGCTGCGCCAACGGTGATCACCGCTACGAAGCACACGAGGGTCAACCAGCCGTTACGTCCCATACCCTTGATCCTCCCACAGGCACGCTGGATACGCGCGCCTTGACGCCGTGGCGCCTCGCGCGCGAGGCTGAGGACGCTAATGACCACGTCCAACACACTTGACCTTGCACTTCGCCTCTGGCCGCAGGTGCGTGACGGCGGAGGAGTGGACGATCCGTTTCTGCTGGACACACTGCTGGCGACGCAAGGGCAGCCGGGAGCCCCCGGCTTCGATGGCGGCGTGCGGGGAACCTTCGCGTGCTTCCCGCCGGAGGAGTCCGCCTCGTTCACGCTGCCGAGCGGCGAACAACCACGCAATGATGCCGACGCCCGGCTGATCGCCCATATCCTCGTCACCCGCGTGCTGCTCGGGGCCGGCCTGCATGTCGACCGTCGCGTCCAGCGTGCACTGGCGGACGCATACGCCGTCACCTGGACCGTGCGAGGAGTTCTAGATGCCTCACCACTCGCCCTCGGCACGTCCCTCTGGCTGATCGCGCTCGACCCACTACAGATCTCAGACCAGCCGCTCGCGATCGACTGGACGCCATCTGCGTACCAGGACGCCGAGCGTTGGGACATGGGCTACCGGCTGTTCTCCCACTACGACATCCACCAGCGCGCGCTCGACTGGGTCGCGTATACCAGCGCGGCGCCCGGCCGGCACCCGGGCTGCTCTGTGTGGACCGTGGTGGAGCCACTGTTGCGGTTCGACGACCAGCGTGCCCAGATCGCCCTCGGCCAGTTCGCAACGCTGGCAGCGCGCGGCGAGGACGATGCTCCAGTACCCGCCGCGGCAATGCTTGACCGAGCGCGGGTGGAGGCGCTGCTCCGCGCGCACCTGGCAGCCGCGCGGTAGCGAGGGCTATGCGACGGGGACGTCCTCGCCCGGCTCCTCGACATCGCCAAGAGTCGCCATCTCGTTGATCTTGTCCAAGACGCGGATCAGGTGGTCGTCGTCCGCGTGCGCCATGTCCGGGATGTGGTAGCCGCCGAAAGCATCCACCACGGTCTTATGGTCGTCGATCACGAAGTCCGGCACCATCGGGACACCCAGAGCATCGAGCTTCTCGTGGTGCTTCTCCAGCGGCTTCACGAAATAGTCCGTGACGAACTCGTCCAGGTTGTGACGCTTCATGTCCCAACGCCGAATGCCGACACCCGACCAGACGTAGATCGTGTGGCCGGCTTCCTTCAGCGCCGCGAAGACATCATGGGCGTGGTTCCGGAGGTGCCCGTTCCACATGATCAGCGTGTTGTCGACGTCGAAGAAGACGTTGAGCGGCTTTCCGCGGACGCCCTTGATCTCCCGGCGCGGCTCTTCCCCGTCTGTCACGACTACCCCCCCAGGTGCCGCGCGAGGAAAGGCCCCACGAGGTCATTGAACTGTCGCGCATTCTCGAAGTACACGGAATGCCCCGCGTCCGGGACTTCAACGTACTCCGATCCCGGGACCAACGCGTGGAATGCGCGCATCAGCGGCGGCGGCACAACCTCGTCGTCGGCGCCTTCAATCATCAGCAGAGGCACGCGGAGCGCCGACACCTGCGCCACGGTGGGCGCGCCGGGATCGGCGTTCGTCGAGGCGTCACGAGGCGGGTTCAGGCCGCCGACCTGCTGGTAGAGGAAGGTGCGCAGCGGTTCGTCGCGCCGGAACTTCGGCCCGACCGCCCGCACGAGCAGCGGGTCGGTGGAGTTCGGCTGCTGCTCGCGCAGCACGTTTGCCCGCTCGACCTGCTCCGGCCAATCGAAGAAACCCCAGGTGTCCGCCATCACCAATGCACGGACACGCTGTGGGTGGCGCACGGAAAAGCCGAGGGCGGTCCGTCCGCCCATCGACTGCGCGACGAGCGCGACTTGGTCGACACCGAGGTGGGCCAACAGCGCCTCCAGGTCGTCCACAAACCGAGCGGCGCCCGCGCCGGTCGGGTCGAGTGAACGCCCAAAGCCTCGATGGTCGAGTGAAATGCAGCGGTAGGTCTGGTTGAAGACTGGGACTTGCTGCCACCAGGAGATGTGGTTGCCCCCCGCCCCGTGGAGGAACACGACCGCTGGCGCCTCCGCCGGGCCGGAAATCTCGTAGTACAGGTCGATGCCGTTGATGGGGGCTGAGGGCATGGTTCTATCTCCGGTTCCGGGCTGGGCTGCTGCCCCGCGCCTCCAGCGCGGTCAGGCGGTCCGCCAGGCCGCGGTTCTCCTGCTGCAGTTTCTCGATCTCATCGCGCAGGGCCTTTGTCTCTTTGCCGCTCGCGGCCCGCTCCGACAGGCGGCGGGCAACCACCCGGTTCGTACGCTTCACGCGGCCATCCAGGGCACGCTCCGCCGCCCCGCTCACCGCGGGGATGGACTTCGCGTCGCCAGCCGCCTCAAGCGCCGTCGCCGCCGCGATCTGGACACGCAGCCACGGGTCGTCCAGCAGTTCCTCCAACCGCTCGCGGACACGCACCTGTGCCGCCCCTTCGAGGTAGGCGTAGAGCGTGCCAAGCGCGGCGGTGGCGGCCCGGCGAGCGTTCTGGTGGACGCCCCAACGCGTGTGGGCGAGCAGCGGCTCCACCGCCCGCGAGTCGCGCAAGGTGCCGAGGCCTGTCAATGCGCCCGCCGTGATGACGTCGTTGTGCGCTGGACGGCCCAGGACACCCTCCAGTGTCTCGAACACGGACGGCTGAAGCGTGCGGCCAAGCGCCTGTGCGGCGTTCATCTGCACGTAGTAGGAGCGGTCACCGTTGCCCGAGAGGAGGCGCGTGAGCGCCAGGGCCGCCCGCTCGTCTCGGAAATTGCCGAGTGCCAGCGCGGCGGCGCGACGTACGCGGGCGACTGGCTCGCGGGTGGCGGCGATAAGGGCGTCACGCGCCGCGCCGTCCTTCATCTTCCCAAGCGCCGCCGCGACCTCGGCCCGGACGAAGTCGACCTCGTCACGGTTGAGGGCCGCGGTGCGCAACGCGGCGACTGCCTCTGGCGACCCCGCCTTCGCGAGCGCACGGGCGGCATCGATCCGCCCGATCTCCTCGGGGTCCTTCGCGAGGCGAGCGGCGAGCTGCTTTATACCCGGCGCGAAGTCCAGCGTCTTCAGGACGCGCCCTGCGGGGTCGATGGACACGAACTCCGGTTCGGCGGGAAGGCGGAAGACGAACGAGTGTGCGGCGTCCGTGACCTGGACCGTGTGCCGGTCGAACTTCCCGTCCACCATGAACGCGATCTCGATCGGCGTCTGGTAGATCGAGGTGAGCGTCTCATCAGGCGTCTGCGTCTGCGTCAGCCCGACGGTGGCAAGCCGCTGCTTCGCGTCCCAGGCGTAGGTCGCCTTGAACTCCGGATGGCCGCCCTTCCACACCCACTGGGCGAAGAAGCCGTCCATGTTCCGGCCGGTGGCCTCCTCGATCGCTCGCTGGAGGTCATGCGTCAGTACGTCCTGCTCCGCGTGCTTCCGCACGTAGTGCCGGATCGCCGCCCACCACAGGTCGTCGCCCAGGTTGTATCGCAGCATGTCGAGGACGACCGACCCGCGCTCGTACAGATGCCGGTCGAAGACATCGATCGGCTCACGGTAGACGTTCTCCACGATCGGACGGCGGTACGAACCCGAGTCCTCCTGCATGTACAGCTCAGCGTTTTGCAGGATGTCGTAGCGGAACGCGCCCCAACCGCGGTGGTGCTCGACAAAGAGCGCGTCGAAATAGGTGGCGAATGATTCGTTCAACCAGCCGTGCGACCACTCCCGGCAGGTCAGCAGGTCGCCGAACCACTGATGCGCCAGTTCGTGCGCCGTGATCGAGTCACACTGCTCGACGACGTCATCATGCGCACGCTCGTCGTGCAACAGCGTGTCAGTCATTGTGGTCGCGGAAGTGTTTTCCATGCCGCCAAAGATGAAGTCATGGATAGCCACGGTGGCATACTTCGCCCACGGGTAGGGCGTTCCGATCTTTTCGGCGAAGAAGGCGACCATCTCCGGCGTACGCCCGAACGCGCGACGCAGCGCGGGGGCACTGCCGGGAGGGCCGTAGTACTGCACCGGCACGTCCCCGGCCTTCGCCCTCACCTCGTCAAACTCGCCCGCCGCAACAGTGATGAGGTATGCGGGGTGTGGACGCTCCTGCACCCAGTGATAGGTCTTTGTCTTCCGGCGGCGATCCTCCTTGAGCGAGTCCAGCCGCCCGTTGGAAAGCGCGAACCATGCAGCTGGCACAGTAAGATGCGCCTCGCTGGTGAACTTCTCTCCCGGGAAATCGAGGCAAGGGAAATAGCACGCGGAGTCTTCCGCCTGGCCCTGCGTCCAGATTTGCTCCGGGCGCTGCGGGTAGCCTTCGTCTGGCTGGTTGAAGTAGAGACCGCGGCGTGGCGTGGCCGAGTACGAGATAACGATGGTAAGCGACTGGCTCGCCCGACGCGCACGGCCGAGGTTCACCTTCAGCGTGCGGTCGCCCAAACCCCACGCGAGGTCGTTGCCGTCGCCGTCCGTGACAGACGCCACGTCCAGTTCGACGGCGTCAAACACAGCCTCGCGCAAGCCGTCATGCCGCGGCCGGATGGTGATCGCAACGCTTCCCGTGACGGAGCGGCGCTTGAGGTCGAACGCGAGGTCGAGGCGCAAGTGTTCGACCTTGTACGCACGATCCCGTCCCCATACGGGGCGGTCGCCCGTCAGGCGGAATGGCTCACGTGCCGCCATCCCCGCCCCCCAGCCGGAATCAAGGCCATGGCAGGCGGCCCCGGTCACAGACTCAAAGAAGCGGGTGTCGATGTCGCTCATGCGGCCTCCTGGGGCGTGGCGGTTGGGTTCGGGAGTGCGAGCCTACGCCGAACACGGGCGCCTTACGAGGGGTGCCTCAGCGGGCGGCGATGGCAGCCAGCACGAGCCGGAGGGCGGCCTCGGCTGCGGCTAGCTTCGTCGCCTCGCGGTCGCCGGGGAAGACGTGCCGCTCGGTACGGTCGCTGACTGCATCGGACACCGCAATCCAGTAGAGCCCACCGGGCCGCTCCGGGTTGCTGCTCGGCCCGGCGATCCCGCTCTCCGCAACGCAGAGGTCAACCTGGAGTGCCTCACGGCCACCACGGGCCATGGCGGCAGTGGCTTCCTCGGAGACCGAGCCGGCGTTTCGGAGCGTCTCCACAGGGACGTTCAGCAGCGTCGTCTTCGGGCGGCCGTGGTAGGCCGTGATGCCGCCCACGAAGACCTTGGAGGAACCCGGTACATCGGTCAGCAGGTGGCCGATCAGCCCGCCGACCGTGGACTCCGCGGTGCCAAGAGTCAGCCCCTGTGCCGTCATCCGCTCGATCACCTCACGGGCCAGGTCGTTCATGCCGGAAACCCTTCGGTCGCACGCAGGGCCGCGAGCTGGTTGATGTGGTCAGTGTCATGGACGCGCTGGAACAGGAACCACGCCCGGCAGTTGAGCGGCCCGAAGAACGCATGCTCCACGGTCATGTCGAGGTCCGGTGAAGCCGGCAGGCGTCCGGTCAGCGCCGCAAACTCCAGCGAGACATCAAAGAGCGCCTTCCGCGCCTCAACGAACGAACCGTAGGGCGAATCTCCGAGGGTACCGATCGGATCCTCCGGCGCGTCCGTGCCTCGGGCGAGGGCCTCTACGATCCCCATCACGTTGCGGGTGGAGGCAGCCAGGTGTTGGGCCAGGTCGGCGGCGCCCCAGACGCCTTCACCCTCGCCGGACGAGGGGCGGAAGGCGGCCTGTACCTCGCTGAATTCGGCGAACGCGGCGAGCAGCGCACCTCGCTGCTCCATGACTTTCGGCCAGAGGGCAGCAAAGTCATTCTTTTCCGCCTGCGCGAGCAGGTATCCGCGGACTCGCATGCGCGGGTCCTCGGCGGTCACGATCCGCCTCCAACGATCCGCTGGGTTGCCTTCGAGAACCGCGCGATATGGTCCGGACCACCGCGCAGCAACTGGTCGGCCTGCTGTTCAAGCCCGCGCGCGTCACCACCATTGATCGAGGCGTCGATCGTCTGCTTCCCCCAGCGCAGGGCAAGGGGAGACGCGGCGGCGATGGCGCGCGCCACTTCGTCCACAGCGGCAGAGAATTCAGCGAGCGGGACGGCGCGGTTCACGAGGCCGATGCGGGCTGCCTCCTCCGCGCCGACGGCGCGTCCGGTAAAGATCAATTCCTTCGCCACCGGCCCCCCAACGATCTTCGGAAGCGCCGCCGCGCCCACGACGAGACCGTACTCCGAGCCAGGGAAACGGAACCTCGCACGGTCCGAGGCGATACGGATGTCGCACGAACAAGCGATCAGCGCACCCGCGCCGTACGCCGGGCCGTCTACCGCCGCGATGATCGGTTTGGTTGTCGCCGCTACGCGCTGGGCGGCGCGAGCCGACGGGTCGAAGCGCCGGTTGCCCTTCAGGTTCTCGGCGTTCGCCTCCGCCATGTCGGCACCAGCACAGAACGAGCCGTCCGTGCCCTCGATGACGATGACGATGACGGAATCGTCCTCGTCAAACGCGACCATCGCCTCGGCAATCGCCGCGCCTAGTTCGGTTGTGATCGCGTTCCGCTTGTCGGCGCGGTTCAGGCGCAGGCGACCGATGCCGTCCGCCACGGTGGTCACCACGAGCGGATCAGCCATGACATCTCCTCGGTAGTCGCCGGCCTAACAACCTAGAGGATGGCGCCTTCAGCACGCATGGTCGCGATCTCGGAGGCTGACAGTCCGATGCCAGACAGCACCTCGTCCGTGTCACGGCCTAACGGGGGGGACGCCTTCGTGGGCTCGGGCGGCGTCTTGCTCATCTTCCATGGCGGTGCCTGCATCCAAACGGGGCCGGCCAGTTCGTGTTCGTGATAGACAGCGTACTGGTTGGCCACGATCTGCGGATGCTCCAGCAGTTCCTGCACAAAATTGATCGAACCGCACGGCACACCGCCGGCGGTCAGTATCTCATCCCACTCCGCGGTCGTTTTCGTGCGGAACAGTTCTTCGATGCGCGCGATCAACGCCTGGTCGATCGCGACCTGCGCCGGGTCCTGCGGGTTGTACCCTGGCTCGTCCCGGTTGTGCTCGAAGCCGATGGCGGCACGCACTTTCGCGCGAAGCGAGGCGGAGAGCGCCCCGATTGAGATGGCGCCATCCTTGGTCAGGAAGCAGCGGTAGTAGACGTTGCCGCCGGCAGCCGCACGGAGCATCTGCTCACGGATCTTGAGGAAGTCCGAGTACGGCATCCCCGTCTCCCGTGCGCGCTGAAGCGCGTTCAGGAATCCGTCTCGCTGTGCGCCGTCCGCCGCAGGGATCGAGGCGAACGCGCTCATGTGAATGGTAAGCGCGTTGATGAGGAGCGATGTCTCCACGATCTGCCCCTCACCCGTCTTCGCGCGGTGGTAGAGGGCGGCCAGCGTACCGGCGCAGAGCGCATACCCGGTCGTCGTGTCGGCGACGGCGGGGCCAGTGAGCGGCTGACCGTGGTCGTCGACTTTTCCCACCGCGCTGGTCAGGCCGGAGAGCGCCTGCACCACGATGTCGTATCCGGGGCGGTCGGCCAGCGGCCCTTCGCGTCCGAAGGCAGTGTTGTCCACATAGATCAGGTCGGGCTTGATCGCCGACAGGGTCGGATAGTCGATCTTCAACCGCTTCGCGACGTCCGGACGGTAGTTGATCACCACTACGTCCATGTCCTTCACGAGGCGGTGGATCGCCGCTTGCGAGGATGCCTTCGAGACATCGATGGCGAGCGAGCGCTTTCCCCGGTTGAGGCCCATGTAGGTCTTGGACTCAAGCGTGATGAACTGGGCGTTGAGACGCCACGGCTCGCCGCTGGGCGGCTCCACCTTGATGACATCCGCACCCAGGTCCGCGAGCAGCTGGCAGCCCAGCGGCCCCGCGATGATCTGGGTGAACTCAAGGATTTTGACGCCAACCAGCGGTCCCGCCATACCGTCCTCCAACAGATGAATGCACGATCGCACACTCGCACCGGCGGGAGCGTAGGAAAGTCTCTGTCACCGGGCAGCCACAGGCCAGCTGCCGACCCTTAGCCGATGACGTTCCGTGCCCGCAGTGCGGCGCGTTGCTCCGCGCTGTACCCCAGCCCCGACACGATCTCGTCCGTGTGCTTGCCCAAGACAGGCGATGGGCCCTGCGCGGCCAACGGCGTCTTGCTCATCCGCAGCATGGGCCCGACCTGGGTCTGTGGCCCGGAGAGTTCATGCTCCAGCGTGACAGGAATGTCGTTCGCCACGACCTGTGGGTCGCTCAGCATGTCGTCCACGAAGTTGAGCGGGCCGGAGGGTACCCCGTTCTGTTCGAGGATCGCGAGCCACTCGGCGGTGGTCTTCCCGCGGAAGATCTCCTCCACCTCGGCGACGCGCCTGCGCGCCATCTCGGCGTAGACGGGATCCGTCATGTTGTAGGCCGGGTCGGCCATACCGAGGAAGTCCGTGCCGACAGCCGCACGCACCTTCGCCCAGAGCGTGGGCGAGAGAGCGCCCACCGCGACCGCGCCGTCGCTGGTGGCGTAGCAGCGGTAGTAGATGTTCCCCACCCGGGCGATGTTGCCCATCTGGTAGGCCTCGATCAACGCCGAGTAGGAGGCGTGCTGCTGTTGCAGCTCGTGGACACGATCCATCTTCATGTACTTCAGCGCATCCGCGGCAGGTAGGTCCATCGCAGAGGTGCCCTGGAACGCAAGCGCCGTGTGCAACAGCGTCGTCTCGATCATCTGGCCTTCACCGGTGCGCTCCCGGTGGAAGAGCGCCGCGCACACCGACCACGCGATCGCCACACCCGTGCCGTAGTCAGCAATGGCGGTGGAGGTGATCGACATCGGCGCCCCCGCCGGGTCGATCTTCCCTTCGCCGATCATCAGGCCGGAGACCGCCTGCGCGACGATGTCGTAACCGGGCCGCAACGCCCACGGACCGCGGCGCCCCCAGGCCGTGTTGTCCACGTAGATCAAGCTGGGACGGATCCCTGAGAGCGTCTCGTAGTCGATGCCGAGTTTTGCCGGGACGTCCGGCCGGTAGTTGATGACCACGACGTCAACCGAGGGGATGAGGCGGTGGACGATCTCCTGCGCGTCCGGCTCCTGCATGGAGAGGACCAGCGACTTCTTGCCCCGGTTCAGCGACTGGAAGGTCTTTGACTCACCCGGCATGAACTGCGAGAAGAGCCGCCAGGGCTCACCTCCGGGAGGCTCCACCTTGATCACCTCGGCACCCATGTCGGCAAGATTTTGGCAGCCGAACGGGCCAGCGATGATCTGCGTGAACTCCAGCACTCGGATACCGTCCAGCGGCCCTGAAGCCATGATGCCTCCTATGCGTGCCTTCGTGGCGCGGGGCGCATACTAGCAGTATGTGCAGGCTCCGGGCCTCCGGGGTTAGGGGGAGTGGGTTTGCCCGCCCACCGGAGCGCCCGTAGGCTCCTTTGCATGACCACCGCTGGCAGCGACCCCTTCTCCGAAGCAGTCATCGAGGCGCTCCTCGCGCCGGCGGTGCGCCGTCTGCCTCCGCCCACCTCGCTCTCCCCCCTGCCGTACGACCTGAACGCGGGCGTCCCTGACCGTGACACGCTCCCGTGGCGTGAACTGCTCGACGCCACGCGCGCGGTGCTGGAAGAGGACGCGGCGGGCGCGCTGACCTACGGCGGACAGGCGGGGTACGAGCCGCTGCGCGCCTGGGTGGCGAAGCGGCAGGCCGCGGAGACCGGGCTGCGCGTCACACCCGCGCACGTCGCGATCACCGCCGGGAGCGCCCAGGGCATCGACAACGTCGCCGCCGCGTTCGTCGCGGACGGGGATGTTGTGATCACCGGCGCGCCCACCTACCCCGGAGCCATTCGGACGTTCCGGGCTCGTGGCGCGCAGGTGATCGACGTCCCGCAGGATGAGGACGGGCTGATTATGCCAGCGCTCGCCCGCGTGCTGGACACGCGCCGGATGACCGGCCACCAGGCGAAGCTGATCTACGTCACCGCGAACTACGACAACCCCAGCGGCAGCACGCTCACTCTCGAACGTCGCCAGCGGCTCGTCGAACTCGCACGGAAACACGGCGTCCTCATCCTGGAGGACGACGCCTACACAGGCATCGACCTCGAAGGCCCACCGCCGACCTCACTGTTTGCCGTAGCGGGCGGGCGCGGGATCGTGCGTTGCGGGACCTTCTCGAAGACAGTGGCCACTGGCCTGCGCGTCGGCTTCATCGTCGCGCAGCCGGAGGTGACCGCGCGTCTCGTCCTCGCCCGTTTCGACAACGGCGGGCCGCCGATCCTCCACCGACTACTCAACCACTACCTCCGTTCGGGGCATTACGAGCCGCATGTCCAGATGCTCCAGACGCTCTACCGCGAGCGGCGGGACGTGACCGCCGAGGCGCTGCGCGACCTGTGCGAGCCATACGTCACCTTTCGGATGCCCCGGGGCGGCTTCTTCCATTGGCTCCAGTTGGCGCCGGGCCTTGATGCCGGCGCGGTCGTGCGCGCGGCAGCCGAGCGCGGCGTCGCCGTCACGCCTGGTACGGGCTACTACGCCAACGGTGGCGGTGAAGACCGCATCCGCCTCGTCTACTCCGCCCTCTCGCCCGCCGACCTCCGCCGCGCCATCGAGGCGTTCGCGGATGCCCTCGCATCGGTCGCCTCCGCCGCCCGGTAGAGCGGGCGGGCGACCAGAGTCGGCCCGTTATTGCAACGGTGTTTCACGCGACATAGGATGCGGATGCAGCGGTCGGGAAACGGTTTCGTAGCGGACGCCCCAGCGTCTATGCCGCCGCACACCCGCCGAGCAGAAACGGACCGCGCCATGAACGCCCCACGCGACATCAGGTCCCGCGACGCGGACCCCGCGCGGCTGGCCGAGGAACTGCGGGCCCTCTGGTCGAAACGCGACATTGAATCGATGGCCTCGGAAGCGGCACGCAACGTCTCCGCCGGCAACGCCACCGACTGGGGCATGACCACCAACATCCAGTCGGAACTCGAACCGATCGTGCTGGGCGGCGGCATCCCTGCACCCGAAACTCTGCCGCGCAAGGCCCTGATGGAGGCGATGGATCGCGCCCTCGACACCGAGGAGCGGGACGACGGGCCGCTCCGTTACGGTGGCGCCTATGGGTTCGAACCGCTGCGTGACCTGCTCGCCCAGCGGTACACGCGAGACCGCGGATTCGCGGTGGACTCCGACTGGTTCATGCTCTCGAACGGCTCCGCGGGCGCCATCGACCAGGTGTGCGCCACGTTCATCCAGCCAGGCGACGTGGTGATCTCGGAGGCTCCCACCTTCTCTGGTACCACCCGCACGTTCCGTGGCCACCAGGCGCAGATCGCCACCGTCAGCATGGACGACGACGGCATGCGCGTGGACGAACTCGATCCGTTGATTCAGTCCCTGCTGCGCCAGGGCAAGAAGATCAAATTCATCTACACGATCAGCAATTTCCATAACCCGATGGGTGTCACGATGACGCTCGAACGCCGCATCGAACTGCTCCGGGTCGCCGCGAAGTACGGCATCTTCGTCCTGGACGACGACGCGTACGGCGAACTCTATTTCGAGGGCGTCCAGCACCCTCCCGCGCTGTCAGCGCTCTCCCAGTGCGAGGGCGTGATCAGCGTGGGCACCTTCTCGAAGATCGTCGCGACGGGGTTGCGCGTCGGCTGGATCCACGCAACGCCGAACGTGATCGAGCAGTTGGTGCGCATGCGGTTCGAGATGGGGAACTCACCGTTGCTGCACCGGATGCTCTTCGAGTTTTCGAAGGATGGCGCGCTGGACACCCATATTGCCAAGGTACGGAAGATCTACCAGCGCAAGGCGGACCTGATCGCCGCCGGGCTGCGCGAATTCTGCGAACCATACGTCACGTTCCGCAAGCCGACGGGCGGGTTCTTCCTCTGGGTGGACCTGCTCGGCGGACTGAATGGCGGCGAGGTGCAGCAGCAGGCGATCGCCGAGGGCCTCGTGGCCGCCGCGGGGTACGGGTTCTTCCCTGACCGCGTGGACACCGGGAACCAC
>QZJI01000037.1 GCA_003599735.1 Dehalococcoidia bacterium
GTCGTCACTGCCGTGTCATGGAACATGTACCCCATGCCGGGAAAGGTCTGGATGATCGAGTCGCCCTGTCGATCGGGTTCGAGCTTCCGTCGCAGACGCGACACCCAGACACGCAGGTATTGCAGGTCGTTCACGTACTCGGGGCCCCAGACCTTCCCGAGGATTTCCGGGTTCATCAGCACCTTGCCCCGATTGCGGACGAGGACTTCAAGCAAACCCCATTCGGTCCTCGTGAGCGTAATGAGCTCGTCCGCTCGGTGCACCGTGCGCCTGACGAGGTCGATCGCCAGGTCACCGATGACAACGGACGCATCGCTGGAGGTGCCCTCCTGCTGGCGGGCGCGTCGGAGGACGGCGCGGACGCGCGCAGTAAGCTCTTCCGGATTGAACGGCTTCGCTAGGTAATCGTCCGCTCCGAGTTCCAGGCCACGCACTTTGTCGCTGTCACGCGTCTTGGCGGTGAGCATGATTGCAGGGATCGGCCCGCGCTCACGGAGACGGGTGAGTACCTCGAACCCGGAGATATCCGGGAGCATGATGTCGAGGATGACGAGATCGGGACGCACGTCGAAAGCCCGCTCGATCGCCTCCTCGCCCGTCGAGGCGCTCACGGCCTGAAAGCCCTCGTCCTTCAATTGAAGTCGCACGAGCTTTTGCACCGAGACGTCATCATCCACGACGAGAATGACCGGGTGTACTTGCTGCGTCATACAGAGCTCTCCGGATCGCCTGCTTAAGATACTCTAAGAGCGAAGGCGATCCTGCTTACGGTAGCAGGGATTAGTTCGCCCGTAATGGGTTCCCATGCCGAATATGGCCCTCGCGCTCGCCCTGGTCGTGGCAGTCATGGTGGGGCTGGCGATGACGGTCCGTGCCCGCCGAGAACTGCGCCATGCCCGTTCCGAGCACCTTCAGGTACTGGATTCGCTGGAACTCGGCGTCTTGCTGCTACGCGCGGACGGTACGGTGCAGCACGCGAACGGCGTCGCGATGGATGTTCTGGGACGCCGTCAGGATGAGATCCTCGGTCGATCATCTCATCACATACTTCATGTTGGCGCAGCAGCAGACCAGCGGGGCATCGTGTGCGACCTGGAGGTTGCGATACGCCTGCATCAGCCATACCACGGGCAAGAGCGGTTTCTTGGCAGCGGTGGGCGCTCGGTCCCAGTGATGGTCTCCTCCAGTCCGCTCACCGGTGACAGCCAGGCGACGCTGATCTCATTCCGCGACCGCTCGAGCGACATCGCCATCAGACAGCAGCAGGACGAGGCGTTTGCGTTGGTCTCGCATGAGATCCGCGGTCCGCTGACCGCCGTCGTGGGTTACAGCGCGCGGTTGCGCACCGCTGTGACCTCCGGAGTGCTCACGGTAGACACACAACGCAGCGAGGAGATCGCGCTGCTCGCACGCGAGACGCAGCGGCTGCGGGAGATTGTCATGCTGGCGCTCGATGTCGCGGAGATCGAACGCGGCAGCCTCGATGTCGACGTGGAGCCTATCCGGGTCAACCGGCTGGTGCAGGTCGAGATCGACCGTATTCGGTTGGACCGCCCGACAGCCAGCGTCGTACTCGACGCCAGTCAAGACGTGGCAGTCGAATCGGACGAGCGGCACATCCGTCGGGTGGTTCGCAGCCTCCTGGAGAACGCCGCCCAATACGGTGGTGACTCCGAAGCAATCGAGGTCACACTGACGCCTTGCGAAGGGGGCGGCTGTTGCCTGGTGGTGCGTGATCACGGCGCGGGGATCCCGGTGGAGGCGCAGTCCAACGTGTTCGAGCGGTTCTACCGCCACGAGAACGCATCTGCCCACGGCCGAGGGCTCGGCCTGGCGCTCTATCTGTCGCGTCAACTGGCGCTTCGGTTGGGTGGACAGTTGACGTTCACCTCGACGCCTGGCGAGGGCGCTACGTTTTCGTTCACGCTCCCCGCAGCGTGTCCGGAGGCGCCGTTGGAACAGACGGCGGTGATTGGCGCGCTGTTCCCTTAGGTCGGTTGCGCACGTCAGCACTATGCTTTCGTGCTGGCGGTGTTCTCGCCGGGTCCGTTCCCACCGGTCTCAAGAAGTATCGCTGGCAGGTCATCGTCCTCGACCCAGTCAAGTACAACCGTCGTACTGTCCTCGCCCCTTTTGTACTCACGGACGATGACAGGGTACGTGGCCAATTCGATCTCCGGACGGATCATGACGCGGTCTCCTCGACGAGGCTCAATGTCACTCGGTGCGAACGATTCCAACTGGGCCTGGCGCCCGCTCGGAAACGGCGAGCCGGGACGCTCCATCCACATTTTCAGGTGTCCTCGGCCATAGTTCAGCACGCCATCCGTACTCACGAGGTGAACCCACCCCGCGTCTTGCGAGGCGTTGCCCAGCCGGTCGGCTCCGGTCGGAGCAGCGGCGTGCGCGATCCGTGACCGCCATGCCGCCTCCCAGGCCCTGTGGATGCGCATAGAAGCAGTCCCTTCGGTTAGGCCGCGCTCAACGTGCAGCGAGAAGACCGTGCAGCGAGAAGACAACGTACGGGTTGCCGTCGCACCACCGAGTAACGCTGGGCACACCGGGCATCAACATCTCGTTGCAGTCGAAGATCACGAGGCTCAGCGGTTGCCCCAGCGAGAGGCCGTCCGATTCGGCCAGCGAGACGGTTCGGTGACCGACTTCGCGCCCAACTATGCGTGGGGACTCGCCGATAGCAGTCTGCAACGCAACGTCTCGATGATTGACGCCCATGCGACGCCCCAACGGACAGGATGGGGTCACGAGATCAGGCGGCCAGCGTGGCCGTCGACAGAGGAGGCTGACATGACGAACGAGCAGAATAAGCAGCGGGAAGAATCAAACAAGCAGAAGCTGGCCCCGAAGCCGCAGGTTGCGGGTGAGCAGCCGGCGCAGCCCGCTCAGACGCCGGCGCAGACGAAGTAGCAGGCGGCCTGCCCCGGACGCGAGCGAGCATCCACCCCACCCCTGAGTCATGCTTGCTCGTGCAGACACATGGCCCCGCTGCCGCTTCGCGGCGCCGGGGCCATGTACGTAGGCCGCGCCCCCTGACGCCCCTGGCGGAGGTCCTGAGGGCCGCAGTTCCACTAGCAGCGCGGGACACCGGCGCGCCCGAACGGGCACGTCTCCTGATGCCTCACGCAGGAAGTGGGGCCGGCTTAGTACGTGGCGAGGGCATGCTCGACGCGTGACAGCAGGTCGTCCAGGTCGAATGGCTTGCGCAGGTAGCCCACAACACCCTCAGGGAGCTCTTCACGCGGACGCAAAGCAGACATGAGGATGATCGGCGCAACGTTCACGCTGTTTTTCCGGGCGCGGTAGGCGTTGATGAACGCAAAGCCATCCATCCCGGGAAGGCGCAGGTCCAACAGGATCAAAGACGCGCTGATCTGGTCGAGCATCACGATCGCGTCTTCGGCCGACCTTGCCGACCCCACGCGGTAACCCTCACCCTCCAGCGTGTCCTGCACCAGCTTTCGGATTGCATCCTCATCCTCGATGACGAAGACCAGCGTGCTGGCGCGGTTGCGGCCAAATGATGTGCGTGAGGGGAGCGATTCGATCATGACGCCGCCTGCCCGCTCTGTGTCGCGGGGGAATTCAAGTTCTGGTGCGGCCCATTCAGGCATATCCCAGACGGTACCGGGCGAGCGTAGTCGTTGGCACGGCGAATGCAACTGCGCCGCAACGACGCGTTCCGCGAGCAAGGTCTGAATGACCCCGGCGACCCGGTGCGACTGGCGATGGGCGTTAGGCATGGTCCCGCTAGCGGCGGAGCACTTCCTCGGTGACGATCGTGCTACCGCCCCGACGGAAGGGAGCGAACGACGCCAGGAACAGCATCGATGTCGCGATCCCGAGGAACCCCACGATCATCAGGATCACACCAATCGCCGCGACGTCGACCCCACGAATGTTTGCAGTAATCGCAAAGGTGAGGATGCCGCCGAGCGCGATCATGAACAGACTGGCTCCGAGTGCCACGTGATACTTCTTTCCCTGAGCCGCCCGGGCAGCCCGGGCGGCGTCATGCTGTGCTTGATCCACCGTAGGTATCGGCGCGGGCATAGGTCGTCATTGGGGTGCCCGAATCGTTACGAATCCATTGCACTGCCACCCGATTCGTTGTCCGGGACGTGTTACGGTTGTCTGCGAGCTTGTGATGCCTTTTCGATGCGCGAGTGGCGATAGTCTCGACTGACAAGCGAGGCCCTCCCCCGGCACTCTTGTCCAGCGCTCCTCCCGCGGAGCCCGGCCCCCGGTCTCGCGTCCGTGCACCCCCGCCCGCGACGCAGATCGGGGGCACCACGGCCGGATGAGCACACAAGTGCGCCGGAGCGCCGAGGATGTCACGACTCGGCGAGTTTCGTTGTTCGTTGAGTTGTCCGCTCGGGCGCGTACGCTCCATGGATACCAAGGCGCTTCAGGCAGGACCGGCAGAACCATCGAAATGACCGCAGAGCAGCTGCTGAGGCATTTAGCCGAGGTCACGTTCATCGTGATCTGGGCGGCCATTCTCATGCGGTCTGTCCGACAGCCGCGCCCGGCTACGATTCATGCGGCGATCTTCTTCGGGTTGGCTGTGGCGACGGCGCTGCTGGACTGGGCTGGCAGGCTGATCGGTCCGGGATATCCGGCGCTCGCTATGCAGGCGAGAGCAGCCATGTTCGTGACGATGCCGTACCTGCTGTTGCTCTTAGCCGACGATTTTGCCGGGGTGCCGCAGAGTACCCGATACGGGATGGGGCTGGCCCTGATCGCGGCCGTAGTGTCGTCATTCACCGTGCGGCCACCGTTCCCGATTGCCTACCAGCTTCTGACGGTCACCTATTCGGTTGCCATCCTCGCGTACTCCACCGCACGCTTCCTGATTGCAGCACGAGCGGCGTCCGGCGCGTCGCGCCGGCGCATGGAAGCTGTTGCCGTTGCCGGAAGTCTGTTCGCACTGACCTTCGTCTTCGACGGAGTGGGATCCGCAATCCCGGGCCAGGATGCGACGTGGGCAAGTTTGTCCAGTGGCGCGTCGTTCGGGTACGCCGTCGCCTATTTCGTCGGGTTCTTGCCTCCGCGGTTCTTCCGGCAGGCATGGCAAGCACCGCAGGTGCAGCAATTCCTCATCTCCAGCACGCTGGCGCCACGCAACTCGCTCCTCGAACTCACGACCGCGATCGAGCGCGACATCGTGCCGATGCTGGGGGCGCAACAGGCGAACATCGCAATCTGGGATGAGCCGACACAACGGCTAGTCTCGCCGCAATTCGTCGGCGTCCCGCTGCTGACAGTCATCCGCGAGTCGGCGCTGGCGTCCCAGGTGTTCGATTCGCAGGTCGCGATCTTCGTAGAGAACGCAGAGCGCAGCGACCCGGTGAACGCCGAGGTGTACCGCCAATTCAAGGTGCGCTCGATGATGATGTCACCGGTCACAGTCGACGAGCATCGCCTCGGGATGTTGACGATCTTTGGCAAGCGTCCACCGCTATTCGCTGAGGACGACCTCGATATCGCCCGCCTCTTGGCGCGTCAAATCGCTGTACTGCTCCGCGACTTCGAAATGACGAACGAACTGACGGAGTTTCGCGCTCATCAGGAGGCGGCGCGGCTGAAGGACGACTTCCTCTCCGCCGCCGCGCACGACCTGAAAACCCCGCTGACGACGTTACTGGCGCAGTCGCAACTGATGCGGCGTCGCGCCCTCCGCGACCCGGAACGCCCCGCCGACCTGGAGGGCATCGAGCAGATGGTGCGCGAGGCAGAGCGGATGCGGCGCCTCGTCGACGACCTGTTGGACGCCGCGCGTGGCGATCAGATCGGGTTTGTCGGCCGCTTAGAGGCCGTCGACCTTTGCACGCTGGTTTCTGAGGTCATCGCCGGGGTGTCCTCGGAGCCTACCATACATTTCACTGGCACGCCGGTCACAGTACTGGTGGACACGGAGCGCATCCGGCAAGCCGTCAGCAACCTGCTCGACAACGCGATTAAGTACAGCCCAAATGGGGGCGACATCGACGTCGCGCTGACCGCCGAGGAGGGGTTTGCCATCCTGCGGGTGACGGATCGCGGGATCGGCATTGCCGCGGGCGACCTCCCGGTCATCTTCGAACGGTTCCGACGAGCCGTCGGCGTGCAGCATGTGAGCATGACCGGGCTGGGCCTCGGCCTGTACTTCTGCAAGCGAATCGTGGAAGAACACGGTGGACAGATTGCGGTACGGAGCGTTGTCAGCCAGGGCAGCGAGTTCGAAATCAGACTGCCGCTGCCACCGCCCGAGGTTCAGTCCTGAAGGCCACCGGCTCACGGCGGGACCGCGTTCACATGCACACGCCCCCGAACATCCACACCACCGATCCAGTCCAAGGTTGATAGAGAATCGCGACCACCAGCGTCAGACTGTTATCCATCCGAGGGGGACGCCACCGTAGGTTCACATGCAGAGCAGGTCGATGGCGACCAGAATCCCGCTGTGATCCAATGTCCGCCAAGTGGTCAGTCCCCTACCCCCCATCTTCCGTTCGAATGGAACGCCAGGCGATCGCCTGTGCGTTTCTCGGTCTGGCATTACTGGCGCTCGCGTCGGTAGTGCACTGGCAACGGTCTGCTGTTCGCCTCAGCGATGAGGCCAAACCGCGACTTGCTGCAACACCGATCTACTCCACAACCTGGCTGATGCAGGATCAACCGCCGACGGCGGCGCCGCTCGCCGGCCGCGCACCACCCTCGACGAAAGCCGTGGCCCAGGAACGAGTTTCGGTTGCCCCTTCATCTCCAGGCCCTCAGGTCCCGTATCAGCAGTTGCCGTATCTGAGTGCGATCGGGGCTGTTAATAGCGTGACACGATCGGGTGAGGTTCGGAGCGTGACCGTAGCCGTAATCGACTCTGGAGTAGATGCGACCCACCCTGATCTGGTGGGACACATCTGGGAGAACCCGCGCTGGCGTGCGGACGGCTCCGAGACGGTTGACGACTGCCCTCGCGATCGTCACGGATGCGCCTTCGTCTCGGCGGGAACCGCAGATGCCTCATGCGGTTACGAGTCCACCGGACCTAATGGCGCGATCGCTGATGACAACGGTCACGGCACGTTTGTCGCCGGTGTCGTACTGACCGCGGCCGCCAGCGGGCTCTCTGAGGCTAGTGCGGACGTCCGCATCCTCCCCGTGAAAGTGCTGGACTGCACCGGAGAGGGGCTGGCGTCGCAGGCGGCCGCAGGCATCCGCTATGCCGCGCGGTCGGGTGCGCGCGTCATCGTGCTTGCCTTCACCGGGACGTCGGACTCTCCCGCACTCCGCGAGGCAGTCGTAGAAGCGCGCCAGACATACGGCGCCTTGATCGTCGCGGCCGCTGGAAATGATGGCAGCACGGTCGCGCAGTTCCCATCAAGCGATCCGGGTGTCCTCGCGGTTGGTGGTACGGGCGTGGTGCGCATCGATGGCCAGGTGGACTATCAGGTGCGGACACCGTTCTCGAACATGAGCGATGCCGTCCGAGTACTGGCACCCGCCGTGGCAATCCTCGGGCCGATTCCCCGCGCACTCTGCGGCCACCGTGACTGGACGTGCATTCAGGGCGAGCCACGCGCGCTCGCCTCCGGCACGTCGTACGCGGCCCCGCTGGTCGCTGGCGCCGCTGCAGTCTTGATGGCGGATGACCTCAGTCTGACGCCTGACGATGCAATACGGCTGCTCATTGGTTCTTCAAGACCAATCGTAGGATCAACAATCGGGCAAGTGGACATTGGGGCTGCGCTGATACTTGCCCGGTCATGGCGCGAGGGGCTTACGGGCGCTCCTCGACAAAGGGTTCCGAAGTCTGACTAAGTATGTTCTCCTGAACACTCGGCATACGGATCCCGTCATCAGTCTCCTCCAAGCCGTCGCTCACGGTGCCACGCAAATACAGAACGCGCGTGCTACGCGATGTATGAATGTCCAGATTCAGATACCCGGCTGGGGTTGACGGTCTCCGTCTTTGTTGAGTAAATTTATCTTCTTTGTAGGAGAAGCCCGTGGCAATGCAGGCAGTCGAGGCGACTCGGGGCAGCGGACTTCCACGCCACTGGTGGGCGTTCGGGGTATTGTTGCTGCCTACGCTGGTCTACCTTGTCGCGCTCCAGGAGCGTGCGTCACTTGCCGTCTTCTGGGCTGTTGGGATCTCAGCTGGTTTTGTGATCCAGCGCTCCAGACTTTGCTTCGTCTCTGGCTTCCGCGACCTCTACCTCCTGCACCAGGGGCGCACCCTCCGAGGCCTGATCATCGGGCTCGGGATCGCGACGTTTGGCTTCGCAATGATCATGGGGGCGATCGTGCCCGATCCGGCGACGGGCGCCGTCCCTCAGGATGCGCATGTGCTCCCCGTCGGGATCGCGACGGTCGCGGGCGGCCTGTTGTTCGGGGTCGGGATGGTGCTCGCCGGGGGGTGCGTCTCGGGTTCGCTCTACCGGATGGGCGAGGGCTACGTCGCGTCCTGGGTCGCCATGGGAGGGGTCATGGTGGGCCTCTTCGCCCTGAACCACACATGGAATTGGTGGTGGGACGCGACGATCGCGACCGACGCCCGCGTGTGGCTGCCCACCCGTCTCGGTTACACCGGGGCGATCGTCCTCACGGTGGTGTTGCTGGCGGCGGCATATATCGCCACGTTGTGGTGGGAGCGGCGGGCACCTGCGTTCGCGATGATCCCGATCAAGCGCGCGCAGCCAGCTCCTCCCGCGAGCGTCGGTGACGACGTCCGGGCAGCCCTGCAGCGCGTCTTCCGTAAGGAGTGGAGTCCCGCAGCTGGCGCGATCGCCCTCTCTCTGCTGAACATCGCGCTCTTCATTCGCTACCGGCCGCTCGGTGTCGTCGGCGAGATCTCCCGCTGGGCCAATGACTTCGCGGCGCAGGTGGGGCAACCAGCGGGCGTGCTCAAAGGACTGGACACGCTGGCCGGGTGCGCGGCCGCGGTCACGGGAGACTCGTGGGTGACCGACGGGTTCATGCTCAACGGCGGCATCGTCGTCGGGTCGTTCACTGCCGCCGTGCTGGCCCGTGAGTTCCGGCTCCGCATCCCGCGCCAGCCGAGGCGCTACGTCCAATCCGCGGCCGGTGGGGTCGTGATGGGCTACGGTGCCGGGCTGGGCCTCGGCTGCACGCTGGGCGCGTTCTACTCCGCCATCCCGTCACTCGCACTGAACGGCTGGGTCTATGCCGCTGCGATGGCGGCGGGCGCCCTGGCCGGGTCGCAGATCATCCGGCGACTCACATGAGCGGGCAGGCTGGGGGAGTGACGCAGATCGATCTGACCGGGCAGCCGTTGCCGGCCGCGCTGCCGTTAATCACGGACGCGATCGAACGGGCTGTCGCTGGCGAGTCGGTCGATCTGACGACCGGCGACGAGACCGCCGTGAAATACATGGTCCCCACGGCGGCGGTCCGTGGGGTGAAGGCGGCCTTTCGCCGCGAACCGGCGGGCGGGTGGCGGGTCGAACTTCGGCCGCGCGCACCTCGACCCACCGAGAAGGAGGAGACACGGGGTGACTGAGACAACGGCGGTGCCGGTACTGGACGTGCGGGGAGAGATCTGTCCGTACCCGATGTTGCGGACGAACAAAGAACTCGACGAGGTCCGCCCGGGCGTGCTTGAACTCGAAGTGATCACCGACCACCCCCCGGCACTATCGACCATCCCGCCCGAGGCGATGAAGCGCGGCTACGGGGTCGAGATCGAAGAAGTCCGTGAAGGTGAATGGAAGATCCGCCTGTTCAAGGACTCGTAGTCCGCGGCTGGCGTTCGGACAGTAGTGGCGGCCACGACCGCCGATCAAGGGAGACATCAATGTCTGGGACACGGTCAGCCATCTGGCGGACAGCACTTCTCGCGGCGACCGGCGTCGCCGCGCTCGCAGCCGTTGCATGCGGTGGTGATGAGGCCGAACCGAAGCCCGCCGCGACGGTAACGGCGGCGGCCACGCAGTCGAACGCCGCCGTTCCGACGGCCGCTGCCGCCGTAAAGGTCGGCTACGCCTTCCCCGACAAACTCGTGACGACCGCATGGGTTGCCGAGAACGCGGCGAAGCCAAATGTGGTGCTGCTCGACCTCCGTAAGAAGGAGGACTACGACGCCGGGCACATCGCCGGCGCGTCCTGGATCAACACCGCCGACCTCAGTACGACCGACAAAAATGGCGTGAAGGGCCAGATCGCCCCCGCCGACAAGGTCGCCGCCGCGCTCTCTGCCGTGGGGGCGAAGCCCGACTCCACGATTGTGCTCTACGACGCGTCGAACAACCTCATCTCCGCGCGGACGCTCTGGGTCTTCGAAGTCTACGGCCACAAGGACGTCCGGATAATGGACGGCACGTGGACCCTCTGGCGATCCGAGGGCAAGCCTGTCACGAAGGACGCCGCCAAGCGCACGGCTACGCAGTACGCGTTTACCGCTGCGCCGAACGAAGGCATCATCGCCAACTTCGACGAGATCGTGAAGGCGGTCGGTGACCCCTCCAAGGTGGTCTGCGACGCCCGTACGCCTGAGGAGTACGCGGGGCGCGATGTCCGCTCGAAGAACGGCGGGCATGTCCCGGGTGCCCTCAACGTCAACTACACGCTCGCGAACAACAAGGACGGCAAGTTCCTGCCGGCCGAGGATCTGCGGAAGCTCTACAACGACGCCGGCGTGAAGGCGTCGGACAGCCAGACCGTGTACACGTACTGCCAGACCGGCGTGCGTGCCGCGCATTCCTGGTTCGTCCTGAAGTATCTCGTCGGATACAAGAACGTCGAGAACTACGACGGTTCCTGGGAGGAATGGGGGAACAAGGACGGCGCGAAGATCGAGACCTCACGCTAACCGCCAGGCGGCCTAAAACTCGCGGGCGCCTGACGTCGGGCGCCCGCTTTGCGTCCCGTGTCCTTTCAACGAATGAACCACCACCCTATTTCGAACTCGTCACCGCGAGCGGCGACTGGTGTCGCCGTCTCGCGGGCGTGCTCGGCCCGTGCCGTCGTCCTCGCGACCTTCGCGATTGGGCTCGCGCTGCTGCTGGCCGCATGTGGCCCTGGCGGCAGCCCCGATGCACCTGGCTCAGACGGGGAACTGCGCTTCCAATGGGTTGCGCCGGACGGCTTCCCCGCGACTGTCTCGCTCCACCGCGCGCTCGACGGACAGAGGACGGGCGAGACGCACGCGTACCCCTCGGGCGAAGCACCCTTGCTTGGCGAGGCGCTGGCCGACCGGGTATTGCGTGTCCGCCTCGACGAGCCACAACGCGTCGTCCTGAGGCTCAACAACCAGCGCGGTGAGCCCCTCCGGTTCTGGGTCGCCCCCCACCTGCCGCGGCCTCACTCAGGTGACACAGCGTTGATGGCCCAGTGCCTGTGCACCGGAGAGGTCTACGAGGTCCCGGCTGGCGGCTCCTGGGCACGCGTCCTCGAGTTTGGCATCCGCAGGCGCGGTGCTGTGACCCCACTCGGTGTCACACATGTGATCGTGCTGGGGGAACTACCGCAGTAGTCGTGCCCTTCGGGCTCGACATTTCGCGTCGCGGTCGCCGAGGCACAGGCCGCGCTCGATAGCTGGGTGCACGACTACAACCACAACCGGGAACACCAGAGCCTCGGCAACCGGCCACCGGCAGTGGCGCTTCGCTACCACGCTCCGACGCGTCTCGATGAATCGCAGTCCGTGTCGACCGAACCGCAGTCGTCGGCGGCGCCTGTCCCACGCTCATCCGCCGCGTGCTCGTGGAGGCAAGGTGAGCTTGCTCAACCTCAAGTACCACGTCGGGCGGGACCTCATGCCTTCAAGGGGCACCCAGTCGAGGTCTGCCTGGCGGGGCACAGCTCCCTGCTTCTGAGCAGGTTCCCGCCGACCAAGGATACGAGCACCGACACTCAACCACGGGTCATGTGCCGGACCGCAACCGTCAGCCCAGCGCAGTATAGTAATGACGCCCCGAGGGATCCCCACGTGATAGGCATGCTCCATGCAGACTGCGATAGGCCGCCTGATCGCCGGAGGCATCGAGACCACGGCGGAGACAGTAGCGATCCTAGAACCCCAGCCCCCACTCGGGCAGAGTAATCTGCCGGGGCCGCTGGCCGGTCGCGGCCGAACGTGACTAGGACAGCGCGGCAGACACCTCTCGCCCCTGACGAGGTAGCCCCGCGGGGTGAGGTCCGACAGGCGACTCTGCTATTCAGCGCCGCCGCCGCCGCCTTTGGAATCACGGAGGCTATCGCCGGCTTCGCGTTCGGCAGTCCACGGGCCTTCATTACCGGCCTGATGTTCCTGGCGCTCGCGGCATGGCTGGCGATCTTCCCTCAACGTCTTCTGACGCGGCAGCCGGTCGCATCAGTCGTCAGTACCGTGGCGATTGTGATCACTACGGTCCTTGTCGCCACCGCGCCACTGCAACCTGTTGTCGCCATCGCAGCGGCGACGGCGCTGCTCATCCCGATCGCGGCCGCGCTGCCATATCTTGAAGTCCGCTCCCTGCGCAGGCTCATGGTCATCGCCTGGGTGGCGATCATCCTGACGGGCGCCGCAGGGTTTTTGCCTGATGACCCTTCGCTCCCGCGTATTGTCGCTGAATTCCTCCGGCTGTGGGGTTTGACTCTGGCCTCTGGACTGGTCCTCTTCCTCCTGTACCAGTCGAGTGAAAATCTCAAAGCGTCGGGCCGCGAATTCCACCAACTGTTCAATCTGTCAGCCGACCTCGCCGAGGCGACAGAGCCCGCCGTACTCGGTGAGCTCGTCGCTCGACACCTCGCGGAAGCGACTAACTTTGACGATTGCATCATCTACGCCCTCGCGCCGGAGACCAGCCGGCTCGTCCCGTTCGGCTCGCACCCGGTCGAGCGTTCCCTGGAGACCGATCCAGAGTTGCTCGCGGAGCGGCCGATGCTCGGGCGTGTGGTCCACGACCGAGCACGAATCGTCATCAATGTCACGGACGCGGAGGCTGACCCAATCGAGGTCAGACGTCTGCGGGCAATCGGCCGGCGGGTCATGCTCCTCTTGCCGCTCATCGCCCAGGGGGATCCGATCGGTGTCGCCGAGTTGACCGCGAGCGGGAACAGCCCCATAGACGAGCGCCGGCTTGCGCTCGCTCGGACGCTGGCGTTCGAGGCGGCGATGGCGATCGAGAACGGGCGGCTCTATCACGAGATCCGCCACCAGGCGCTCCACGACTCGCTCACGGGCCTCGCCAACCGCAGTCTCTTCCATGACCGAGTCGGCCATGCCCTCACTCGGCTGGAACGCCAACAGGGAGCGGTCGTCGCTGTCCTGTTTATCGACCTCGACGATTTCAAGCACGTGAACGACACGCTCGGCCATGCCCACGGTGACCGGCTCTTGGCGCTCGTGGCGGAGAGGTTGCGCACCCTCGCCCGCTCGGCGGACACCGTCGCCCGTCTCGGCGGTGACGAGTTCGCGCTGCTGCTCGAAAATATCGGCTCCAGCGATGAGGCACTCATGGTCGCGAGGCGGGTCATCAGTGCCCTTGCTGTCCCGTTTGAACTCGCTGGTCAGCCCGTCATGGCTTCGGTTTCGATCGGCGTGGCATTCCGCTCGACGGCTGACACTTCCGTCGATGACCTCATCCAGGAGGCGGACTCCGCAATGTACGAAGCGAAACGGGCGGGCAAGGGACGGGCCTTGCTCCTTCAAGGTGGAGCCTACACGCCGCTCGGCGCGGAACTCCATCCCGAAGCGACCTAGCGGAGCATACGTCGCGCCTTTTCACTTGTTGGGCGACGCCCCCAGTCGTTCCGGCATCGAGGGCCCGCTGGCACGTGCTTCTGGGATCGCTGACACGTTATGCACCGCACTAACCCCTTGGCGGCCCCAGACCGCGCGCGACGATGATGTTGCGCTGGATTTCGCCTCTCACGCGATCGTCATCGGGACCGGCCAGACGTAGCCATGCGTAAATGACGCGTGCAGAGAGAGGCGCGTGAACGCTGGCCGGGGCCCCGGTGTCGAATCAGGCTGAAGACCGTAGTCCCCGCCGTTTCAGCCGTTGCAGCGACTCCGACCCGACATCTTCACGGCCGAAGAGATTCATAGTCTGGAATCTGGCCGGCGGCGCGAGGACGCTTCGTACCACCGCCGCGGTAGGGGTGCACACGTCACAACCAGGTCACGGTCACGACACACTCAATTCACGGTGCGGTTAGCCAAGACATGTGTCTCCGTGAAGGTCATCAAACGCGCCACGTTCTGTCTTGACTCCGTTAACGCAGTGATTTCCCAAGACTTACATGGCGTAAACCGACGGCAGAGCGCGGCCTCGTAGCCTCTGACCGAGTTCGAGTGACTCCTCGCAACTCGGAAGGAAGAGCGCGTGCTTGAACTGCACAACGTGCGCCACGTCTACCCGAACGGGTACCAAGCACTCAAGGACGTGTCGCTCACGATCCAGGATGGTGAAGTCGCGGCGATCATCGGCCGTTCCGGGGCGGGCAAGTCCACCCTTCTCCGCTGTATCAACGGAATGGAGCGTGCTGCCGCAGGCACGATCCGCATCGACGGCATCGATATCGTCGGGGCCCATGGTGATGCGCTTCGTCGGATCCAGACGAAGGTCGGATTCATCTGGCAGGAGTACAACCTCGTCGAACGGCTCTCGGTGATGAACAACGTGCTGTCCGGCCGCCTCGGGCACCGCCAGGATGCCGGCAGCACGCTCTTCCACTTCGACCGATTCGACCGTGAGGTCGCTGTCCATTCCCTCGAACGCGTGAACATGCTCCACCGGGCGCAATTCCGTGCGGACCGCCTCTCCGGCGGCGAGAAACAGCGCGTCTCGATCGCCCGCGCGCTGGCACAGTCCCCGCGGGTCATCTTGGCGGACGAGCCGGTCGCCAGCCTCGATCCCGAACTTTCCGAGCAGGTGATCGGCGACCTCGTCCGCGTCGCTCGTGACGAGGGCGTGCCGACACTCATCAACCTGCATGACGTCGAATTGGCGG
The DNA here is from genome assembly GCA_003599735.1 of Dehalococcoidia bacterium. GTDB lineage: Bacteria > Chloroflexota > Dehalococcoidia > UBA2979 > UBA2979 > SURF-43. Next base: position 14,953 of record QZJI01000037.1, read on the forward strand.
TGCAGTTCTGCGACCGCATCTGCGCCATCGCCCAGGGTGTGGTCGTGTACGACGGCCCGCCGTCCGGCCTCACTGACGAGGTCCTGAATCGCACCTACCGCTTCGACCGTGGCTGGAAGTCGTACGCACGCGGTGTGGTCGCCGAGGCGTCCGCGACGGCTGCGGCCGCCACGATCCGCTCCGACTCACGCGACCGAGACGCTGACCTCGTGGGGAGCGCCCGCCTATGACGCAGGCACTTCAGCCGCCCGCGGCTGCCCAGATCAGCGAGGCCGCACGAAGCGAATTGTTGCGCGTGTGGCCCCGGATCTCGGTCAGCCGCGTCCTGGCCGGGTTCGTGATCGCGGCACTGCTGTTGTGGGGACTTCAAGGCACTCACGCCGCGCCTGGTGAACTACTCAAGGGGCTACCAAGCATCTTCGACTTCTTCCGGCGGATGGTCCCGCCGACATGGGAGACGGAGGTGCAGACGCTTCAGACGCCGGTGATCGATCTCGGGCTGGTGTCAGTCCCTCGTTTGGGGCTTTCCAGCGTGACGTTCCCGTACCCCACCGTGATCACCGACATCGTGCAGACCATCCAGATGGCAATCGTTGGGACGCTGTTCGCGATCATCCTCGCCATCCCGTTCGGACTGGCGGCGGCACGGAATGTCTCGCCTCACCCTGCGATCTATCAGGGCACCCGGTTCCTGTTGAACATGAACCGGGCCGTCCCGGAGATCATCTTCGCGCTGGTCTTCGTGGCGGCCGTTGGCCTCGGGCCATTCGGTGGGGTGCTTGCGCTGTCGGTGGGCTCCATCGGCTTCATGGGGAAGGTATTCGCGGAGGCGATCGAGGCGATCGACCCGCAACAGGTGCAGGCGATCCGGGCGACCGGGGCCAACCGCCCGCAGATGATCGCATACGCCGTCGTGCCCCAGGCAATGCCGCTGATGCTCTCTTATGGCCTGTTGCTGTTCGAGGGCAACGTGCGACATGCGACCATCCTCGGCCTCGTGGGGGCCGGCGGCGTGGGCTTCACGCTCTCGAAGTACATGGCGCTCTTCCAGTACAGCCATCTGCTCGGGGCATTGGTCTTCATCGTCCTCATGGTGACAGTGGTCGACCGCTTTAGCGACGCGCTCCGGCGGCGCTTCATCTAACAACATCAGCGAACAGCACAGGTGGCATCAGAGGGAACACGAAGGGGCTGGGAAGATGAATCGACATTGGCGAAACTTAGCAGTGGGGGCCGCGGCAATCGCCGCCGTACTCCTCGGTGCGGCCTGCGGCAGTGATTCGGCTGAGCCGAAGACCGACGGTTCGACGCCGAAGACGGCGGCGGCCGCCTCGGTCGACCCGAAGGCGGGCTGGCCGAAACAGTTCCACATCGGCCTCTTCGGCGGCGACGATGCCGAGGAAGTGCTGCGCAACAACAACGACATGAAGGGGTACCTGGAGCAAAAACTCGGCGTCGAGGTAAAACTCACTACCGGTACCTCCTACGGAGCTGTGATCGAGGCGATGCGGGCGAAGCGCGTCGACGCGATGGTGGTCGGTCCGTTCTCTTATCTGCTGGCCGTGCAGGAGGCCGGCGCGGAGGCGCTGGCGGTCCGCCTCGGCTGCGGTCCGAAAGAGATCCCCTGCAAGGCCAACCCGACCGCTAAGCCCTATTACCAGTCGGTGGTGTTCACGAAAAAGGGGAGCGGGGTCAACTCCCTGGCCGACCTGAAGGGTAAGGGGTTCGCGTTCGTTGACCCGGCGTCAACCTCCGGGCACCTCGCCCCGAAGACCTTGTTGATCAAGTCGGGGTACGCGAACCCGGACAAGGACATGCAGACGGTGTTCGCGGGCTCACACCCGACAGCAGCGCTTGCCGTCTACAACGGGAAGACGCCAGCAGGCGGTACGAACGAGAGCAACCTGCGCAACCTCGTCGCTTCGAAGCAGGTCGAGGCCTGCCTCTGGGCGGACGGCAAGATCTCGGAGCCGCGTACGGCCGCCGAGATCAAGAAGACCTTCGACGAGTGCCCGAACGGGAAACTTGGCATCCTCGCGCTGAGCGACCCCATCCCGTCCACGCCACTCGCCGTCCGCAGCGACCTGCCGGAATCGTTCAAGAAGGCAGTCAAGGACGCCCTCCTGGCGATGAAGGACGACGCTGCCACCGTCGAAAAGACCCGCTCCTGGTACGTCGACCCGCACGAGGCGCTGGGGCTGAAGAACCTGGACGCCTTCTACGACTCGTTGCGGGACATTGCGAAGTTGCTGAACCTCGACCTGAAGTCACTCGAGTAGCCCTCTGAACTTCCCCACGGCCGGGCGCGCGCCCCGGCGCCCGGCCGCACAGACCAATGGGGTGGACGCGGAACGCGAGGAGCAATGATGCGACGTGAAGAGCGTTTGGAAGCGATAGGCGTGGCCGACGGCGACGCGCTCATCGCCCTCGCGGACGAGGTGCTCGACACCTTCGACGTCGAGGTAACGCGCGGACCGACCGTGGGCCTGTTGATGGTGCGGGTCGAAGAACCCGTCGAGCGGCTGCCGTTCAACTTCACCGAGGTCACGGTCTCCGAGGCGGAAGTAGGGGCGGGCAGCCATCGGGGCTACGCGATGCTCATGGGCAAGCACCCTGAGCGTGCCCTCGCCGCAGCCGTCCTGGACGCAGCAGTCGAAGCGGAGCATGTGCTCTCCCCGCGCATCATCGAGTTCCTGGCCGCGGCGCGGGACACGGAAGCGGACGCGTGGGCCGCGCGCTGGTCGCGCATCGCCCCGACACGAGTCCGCTTCGAAGACATGACATAGGAACACCGATGACCATACCGACGATGAGTGTCCCGGCACAGCAGGAACAGGCTACGTTTCGCGCGTTGCTCAACGCGATGGCACGTCCGGGGACGGTCTACCACCTGCCCACACCCCGGCCCGATGACGGCATCTGGGGTGGCGCGCTGCTGGTCCTCCAGGCGTTGCTTGACCACGAAGTGACATTCCACGTCCTGAGCGACCAGGCCCTGCCTCATGACCAGTTGCTCCGGCGCACCGGCGCACGATCGGCATCTCTCGGACGCGCGGACTTCGTCCTCGCACGCGGCGGCGGCGCGGTCGCAGCCGTCGAGGAGGCACGTGAAGGCGGATTCGAGGAGCCGGAGCGTTCCGCGACGGTCGTCCTCGTTGTCGACAGCCTCGGTGGCGACGGCGTCGCGCTGACCCTCTCCGGCCCGGGCATCGAGGCCACCTCGATGCTGTCGGTCGGAGGTGTCCCAGCAGCGGCCTTCGAATCGTTACGACGCCGCACCATCACCTTCCCCGAGGGTGTCGATGTCATCCTTGTCGACACGGCTGATCACGTGGCGGCGCTGCCGCGCAGCACGCGCATCGCAATGGCCACGGACTCCAGGACGTCTGATCAGAAGAATCAGAAGAAAGTCGAGGCGTAACGATGGGTTACTCATCCGTCCGTGGTGGCCTCGATGCCATCGAGCACGCAGAGCGGCTGATCGACCTGACGGTCGTCGACTCACCGCACCAGGTGGAGTTGCCACAGGTGCGGGACCACCTCCAGTTGTTGCTCGACCAAGTGATGGGCGAAGGCGGGGTGTATGACCCCGATCTGGGTGCGCTTGCCGTGAAACAGGCCGAGGGCGACCCGATCGAGGCGTCGTTCCTCCTGCGCGCCTATCGCACGACGTTGCCCCGGTTGGGGTATTCGTTCCCCTCGACCGGCCGAGCACTGCGGGTGATGCGCCGAATTTCCTCCGCATTTCGCGACATCCCTGGTGGCCAAGTGCTGGGTACGACGCGCGACTACACCCAGCGGCTCCTCGATTTTTCACTCACGTCACGCCGCGAGCCCAGCACACTCATCGCGCCGCTCGTCGACGCACCAGCGGCCGGCGAGTTTCCCTTGGTCATCGACGGCCTTCGTGACGAGGGACTCGCTGCCCCGGCTCCGGTCCGCCAGCACGATGAGGAGCCGTTTGACATCACGCGCGAGCCGATGCGCTTCCCGGCAACCCGTGCGGGTCGGCTGCAGGTCCTCGCGCGTGGTGAGACAGGCGCCATGCTTTCGCTCGCTTACGCCGGGCTGCGTGGCTACGGCGGGGCGCACGGCTACGTCGCGGAACTGCGTTCGGGCGACCTGCCAGTCATGATCTCTCACCCCGTAACAGGGAACCCGGTGCGTATCGGTTGGGTGCCGGTGACCGAGTGTTACCAAGTCGTCGGCGGCCAAGCCTCGCTACAGGAGGGAGAACGGCACGATTACGACCTGGGGTACGGGATCGTCACGGGGCGCAACGAGCGCAAGGCGATCTCGATGAGCATTCTCGACGGCTCGCTGAGAAAACGGGAGAAGTCAACGCAACCCCTCGAGGACGAGGAGTACGTCATGTACCACATCGACGCGATCGAGGCGATGGGATTCGTCGAACACTTGAAGCTGCCACATTACGTCGGTTTCACGGCGTCACTGCAGCGCACAAGCCGCGTCCGCGAGCTGGCGCAGGCGGCGCGCTCCCGTGGCTAACGTCAGTACGCTGCTCGCCGACCGCCGGGCGGAGTTCACCGGCTACTCCTTCGCGTTCCTCGACGACATGGCGAAGCGCGAGATCCGGCGCTCGATCCTGAAGGCCATCGCGATCCCAGGACACCAGGTGCCGTTCGGCTCACGCGAGATGCCGATCGCGCGTGGGTGGGGCACGGGTGGCCTCCAGATCACGCTCGCTCTCGTCGGCCCGACGGACGCCATCAAGGTCATCGACCAGGGCGACGACGCGTCGGTGAATGCTGCGAACCTCCGCCGCCTGATTGCGAAGACCACCGGCGCCACCGAGGTGTATGCCACCCACGAGGCGACCCTGATCCAGACCCGACACCGCATCCCGGAGGAGCGCCTCGGGGCTGGCCAGATCTTGATCCTCCAGGTGCCGGTACCGGAGCCACTGCGTTTCGTCGAGCGCTCGGTCGCGGCAGCCCGCGCGATGCACGCGGAACGTGACTACGCGCAGATGTGGCTCGCGCTCTACGAGGACATCGTACGGCGCGGCGAAGTCTCCGCTGGCGCGGGTTACCCGGTAATGGTGAACCACCGGTTCATCATGGCACCAAGCCCGATCCCGCGCTGGGACATTCCGAAACTGCACCATGCGCAGTCGCTCTTCCTTTTCGGCGCGGGCCGCGAGAAGCGCATCTATGCCGTGCCGCCGTTCACCGATGTGCGCCCGCTGGAGTTCGAGGACTTTCCGTTCGACACGGAGCACTTCGACGGCAAGTCCTGTATCCGTTGCGGCGCGACAGACTCTTACCTCACGGAGTCACCTCGCGAGGATGGCTCGAAGGTCGCGGTGTGTTCCGACTCCTCCTACTGCGACGACACGCTGTCCGGACGGAAGGTCGTGAACCGATGGTAGAGCCGCTTGAGCCGCTGTTGCGTGTACGTAACCTGACGAAGGTCTACACGTCAGGCAACCGACGGGTCCTTGCGTGCGAGGACGTGTCGTTCGATGTCTACCCCGGTGAAGTACTCGGGATCGTCGGCGAGTCCGGGTCGGGCAAGAGCACCGTACTCCAGTGTCTGTATCAGGATGTGGCGCCGACTTCCGGCCAGGCATTCCTCGCCTCATACCACAACGGTGAGCACAGCATCTTCGAGGCCGACCGGCGCGAGCGTCGCGAGCTGCGCGCGCACCAGATCTCGATGGTCTACCAGAACCCGCGGATGGGCTTGAACCTGATGGTCACCGCCGGTGGCAACGTCGCGGGGCGTCTGCTGGCTGCCGACTGGCGTCGCGTCTCGGACATCCGCGACAAGGCGTCCGACTACCTGCAACGCACTGAAGTCCCCCTCGACCGGATGGACGATTTCCCGGCGTTCTTCTCGGGCGGCATGCAGCAGCGGGTCCAGATTGCGAAGGCGCTCGCGAATGGGCCAGAACTGGTCCTGCTCGACGAACTCACGACCGGGCTCGATGTCTCCGTGCAGGCGGGCGTGCTCGACCTGGTGCGAGACATCCAGCACACGACCGGGATGACAGCGATCATCGTCTCGCACGACCTTGGCGTGATCCGTTTGCTCACAGACCGCGTGCTCGTCATGAAAGACGGCCATGTGGTCGAGTCGGGCCTCACCGACCAGATCCTCGAAGACCCACAGCACCCCTACACCCAGTTGCTCGTCAACTGCGTGACCGCGTAAGGCCTGTTATGACAGATCCCATCCTCAGCGTGCGTGACCTGGCAAAAACCATCACGCTTCATATTCTCGGCGGCCGGCAGGTGCATCCGCTGCGCGGCGTCTCGTTCGACCTCCAGCCGGGTGAATTCCTTGCGGTCGTGGGCCCCTCTGGCGCCGGCAAATCATCACTGTTGAAGGCCCTGTATCGCACTTATGTCGCCGATGCCGGCTCGGCGATGTTCCGTACGGCCTCCGGCGCGACGGTCGACCTCCTGCGTGTCCCCGAGCGGGAGATAATCCGGCTGCGGCGCGAGGAGATGCGCTACGTCTCCCAGTTCCTGAAGGCCCCGCCGCGTATCCCCGCTGTCGACGTCGTTGCGTCAGTCCTGACGGGCCGCGGGATCGCCGTCGCGGAAGCCCGCACGCGTGCGGCTGAGTCCCTCGCCACACTCCGAATTGGCACAGACTTGCAGACCTCGTACCCCGCACTCTTTTCCGGCGGAGAACAGCAGCGTGTGAACGTCGCGCGGGCCCTCGTTGACCCACCGCGCCTGCTGCTGCTGGACGAGCCCACATCCGCCCTCGACACGGAGAACCGTGCGCGCGTCCTCGACCTGCTCCGCGAGGCGCAGGGAAGGGGCACGGCCATGATCGCCATCTTGCATGACCTCGAGGTCCTGCGCGTCATCGCGGATCGCGTCCTGGTGATCGAGGACGGCCACATCACCCAATACGGCCCCGTATCCGAGATCGTCTTCCCGGACGACCTCGATGCCGGCACCGGAGAGCTCGCAGTTTCGGGAGGACACGCATGACGACTACCGCCATCACCCACGCCAACCTGATCCTGCGGGACGAAATCCTCGAAGACGGGGCCGTCCTCATCGAAGGCGACCGTATTGTCGAGGTGGGCCCGTGCACCAGCGTCGGCTGGCGGGGCGCCGACCATGTCGTGGACGGTGAACACCGGCTGTTCGTCGTGCCCGGGATTGTGGACACTCACTGCGACAGCCTGGAGACCGAGGTCAATCCGCGTCCGCGGGTGAATTTCGACGGCCCGTTCGCGATCCGCAATTACGAGCGGCGAGCGCTCGCGGCCGGCGTGACGACCTCGTTCCACGCAGTGACGTTCGCGAACATGGCGCGGGTGGAGCGGTCCATCAGTGACGCCAGCGCCCGCACCGACCTCGTCCGTTCGGCACGGCCCACAGCGGGGATGGACCACCAACTCCTCCACCGTTGCGATGTCTGGACGCCAGATGGCCTCCCGGCACTACTCGATTCGATGCGCACGATGCCCGTCCAGGCGATGTCTCTCAACGATCACACGCCGGGGCAGGGCCAGTACCGCGACCTAGAAACGTTCAAGAAAACGATGATAGCGATGCGGGCCTCAGACCCGAACTACGACGCCGAAGCGGACATTGCCGCCCGCATCGCGGCCCGGACGAACGACACCACCACGGTGGCGAGCGTCCTCGGGCGCCTCCGCGAGGAGTTCGAGGTACAGCCGTTCATCATGGCCTCGCACGACGATGATTCCCGTGAGAAGACCGAGGCGATGCATGCTCTCGGCTGCACCATCGCGGAGTTCCCCGTGGTGATCGATTCCGCACGGCGCGCGCGTGAATTGGGGATGTGGATCACCGTCGGCGCGCCGAACATCGTGCGTGGCGGATCGACCTCTGGGAACCAGGACGCGACCGAGTTGGTGCGCGAGGGGCTCGCGGACATCATCTGCGCGGACTATCACCTGCCGTCGATGATCATGTCGGCCTGGCACCTCGCGAAGAATGGCGTCTGCACACTACCTCAAGCGGTCGCCATGCTGACAGACAACCCTGCGCGGGCGTTCGGCTTGTCCGACCGCGGCCGTATCCAGGTCGGCATGGCGGCTGATCTCGTGTGCGCCGAGATCGTGGATGGCCGGCCGGTGGTCACGTCCACCTGGTACCGCGGCCGCGCAGTGTTCGGCAGCGAGGTCGCCCGCCCGGCGCTCGCCGTGGCGCAGGCATAGCTGTCGCTATGTGGCTGACTGTCATCGGCTCGTCGGCATCGCAGCCGGCGGCAGGAGACGCCTGCAGCGGCTACCTGGTGACACATGGGCGGGCCTCAGTATTGCTTGACTGCGGTGCCGGGACGCTCGGCCGGTTGCAGGAGCACGTCGCCCTCGATGACCTCTCGGCCATCGTGATCAGCCACTTGCACCCCGACCACTTCAGCGACCTGATCCCGCTGCGGTATGGGCGTCGGTACGGTGAGGCGGGCGCGCGGGAGATCCCGGTGTTCCTCCCGCCGGGTGGCATTGTGTATCTCCACGGGCTGGCGGCGGCGCTCTCGAAGACCCGGCCGTTCTGGGACGGGGCGCTCCGTCTTCAGGAGTACGCCCCTGGTATTACCATCGAGGTCGACGAGATCACCGTGGGTCCAGTCGAGGTCGTGCACGGCATTCGTTCGTTTGGGATGTTGGTGCAGGCCGACGGGCGCCGCCTCGCGTACTCGTCCGACACGGTGATGTGCGACGAGGTGCAGCTGCTCGCCGCGGGGGCGGATGTGTTGCTGGCTGAGAACACGCTGGGGGGGGGCGCGCCGGCTCACCATGAGCCAGTCACACACCTCTCAGCCGTCCAGGCCGGACTGGTGGCGGCCCGTGCGGGTGTCGAGACGCTGGTGCTTACGCACTTCTGGCACACCGCCGACCGTGCTCAGGCGTGTGCCGAGGCCCGCGAAGTCTTCGCGGGACGCATCCTCGCCGCGTGTCCGGGGCTGAGTATCGAGATCTAAGGCGCGCTCAGCCGTGCGCGGGCGAGCGTCTCTTCCGCCGGCGGCGCACCGACTTCGGCGTAAACACCGAAGTGGTCGCTTGGAAAGACGGAACCCGTCGGCTGGTCAAGGACCACGGCGGAGGACATCCGCGGCTGACGTCCGGCGGCCGGCGCGAGTGAGAAGACGTAGTCGAGCACGACTGATCGGGCACCCTCGCGGACGTTCGCGTTGCGCGGGCTGAATGTTACTGGGCGTTCACCGCCTCGCGGGTGCTTGGGAGTTGCTTCCTGGACATGCCATCCACTCTGCTCCCGGATGTATCGGATCGTGTCAGAGTCCGGCTCGGAGTTGAAGTCCCCGCATAGCAGCCGGATGACCGCAGCGTCGCGTAGCCACGGCTCCGCTAGGACTGCGCGCACCTGCCTCAGATTCAATACCGCGGTGTCCACATCTCGCAGGTAGGTGAGGTGGGTATTCACGATCCTCGCGATCCCGAGCGGTGTCTCGACCGCAACCATGAGCACGCCCCGGTCACCGTCCCGCGGGTCGCTGGGGATCGGGCGGGCGACGACTTCGACGATTGGCCAACGTGAAAGAGTACAGAGGCCGGAACGGGACGGGACGAGCACGCCCTCCACGATCCGGTCTTTCTCGCGCATGGCATACGTGACGTGGTTCATCCCCAGCGCGGCGGCCAGCGCCTTCGGCGTGGACAGAGATCCGTCCACTGCCACGAACGCCTCCTGTAGGCAGACCACATCGGGCTCCAGCGCCCTTAACTGTTCGGCCATCACTGCCAGGCGAGCACGGTATGGGCCGTCCGCCTTCCAAGTGTTGAGGGAGACCACGCGGAGTGCTCGCATCATGTGTAGCGCTCGCAGAATTGGTCGATCGGGAGCAAGAAATCCTGGAATCGGGCCTCGATCTCGGCACGCGTCCAGTCCCACCATGCGATCTGGAGGAGCGCCTCCTGGACGTCGCGCGGGAAGCGTTCGCGGATGGGTTTTGAGGGCACTCCGCCGACGATCGTGTAGGGCGCGACATCCTTTGAGACGACGGCACCCGCGGCGACGACCGCACCGTGCCCAACGGCGACTCCCGGCAGCAAGATAGCGCCATGGCCGATCCACACGTCATGGCCCACCGTCACCTGATCGGCGCGACGCCAATCGAAAAATGCCTCGTCATCCACCTCGTCGAGGCCGTACTGGATTCGTCGGTAGGTCATGTGATGCTGGCTCGCGCGCCACATTGCGTGGTTCGGAGCATTGATCCGGACGTGGCTCGCGATCGAACAGAACTTCCCGACGGTCGCGTACAACACCTGGCAGTGGTCAACGAGATATGAGTAGTCGCCCACAGAGGACTCGACGATCGAAGTCTTCTCCCCAATCTGAGTCCAGGCACCAAGGGTGGCTCGTATGATCCTCGCCGTCGGATGGACGACCGGCTCCAGGCCGAGCATCAGCCCCAGCTTGGCCGGTGTGTCACCTGATTCCAGAGACTCGATGGCCATCGGACGGTTCCCGTCTCGCGCGTCGGATGGGCGATAAGAACACCTTAATGACGAGGCGTTAGCGCGTTGTTAGCAAGGTCGCCCTGTGTCTCTCATTTGGCGTTAACGCAGGCCATGCAACATGTCAGGTAGATGAGTACCACAACGATGACCTTCTACCTTTTCACCTGCCCACAGTGCGACACCGAGTTCGATGTCGCGAGATCCGAGGGCGACCTGACGCGTCCGGTGACGTGCCCCGTCGACGGTACCGTCGCACGTCGCGCGTACGGGCCACCGTCGACCACTCCGCGCGCCACGGCGCACCGCCCTACCCCCTCGTGGGGCGGGTACCTTCACGACCACGGGCCCGGCACAGAGATGCACTGGCACGGGCCGAGTGCCCCAGGGTTCGACTAGCTGTGATGTTTCGCGAGGTTGTAGGCACGGCTGATCGGGGGGAGCCCTCGGAGGGCGGTGTGGCCGCGGTGATGGTTGTATCGATGGAGCCAGTC
>QZJI01000078.1 GCA_003599735.1 Dehalococcoidia bacterium
GCTGCTCCCGGTGATGGCGCTGCCGCTCCTCGTGCCCATGCTCATCGCGGCGGTGCGGGCCACGGGCGTCTCGCTCGGCATCTTCGGCGGGGACGCCCCATGGGCCCTCCTGCTGACGGTCTTCGCCCTCTGGAGCACCCTCACCGCCGTCATCCTGTTCCCGCTGGCGGCCGAGCGATGAGGACGGTCCGCCGCCTCTACGGCCTGCGCTGGGTGCTGCTCCCCCCGCTGACCGGGGTCGGGGTCCTCGCCATGCTCGCCGGCGCGGTCGTCGCCGCCCCGACCGAACTGGTCGAGGGCGACGTGCAGCGGCTGATGTACATCCACGTCCCCAGCGCCCAGGCGATGTACCTCGCGTTCGGCGCCGTCTTTGTCGCCTCCGTCATGGTGCTCTGGAAGCGCGACATGCGCTGGGACGCCGTCGCGCGGGGCGCCGCCAGCGTCGGCGTGATGTTCACCGGGTTCGCCCTCGTGACCGGGTCCCTCTGGGGGAAGCCGACATGGGGCGTCTACTGGCAGTGGGACGCGCGCCTGACCTCCACCCTCGTCCTGTTCCTCGTCTACAGCGCCTACCTGCTGGCCCGCGCCGTCTCCGACCCCAGCGACGAACAGGCCGCGCGCTATTCGGCCGTGTACGCCATCGTCGGGTTCCTGGACGTGCCGCTGATCGTGATGTCCGTGCGCTGGTGGCGCACGCTCCACCCGCAGCCGATCGTCTCACGCCTCGACCCGCAGTTGCCCGGCTCCATGCTCGTGGTCCTCGGCATCTCCACGCTGGCGATCTTCCTGCTGGCGCTGTGGCTCATCGTGTTGCGCACGGACGCCGAACGGCTGGGCCAGCGGCTGCTCGGCCTCCGGGCCGCCGTCGACCGGCGCGAGGAGGCGTGATGGACGGTCAACTCGGATATCTCTTCGCCGGATTCGCCGTCTTCTGGGCGGGGCTCTTCGTCTACCTCCTCCTCCTCCAGGCACGCATCCGCTCGCTCACCCGCGAGGTCGACCGGCTCGAAGGACGGCTGGCGGACACAGACGCCCCGACCCCCCAGCGGGGCAGCCCGCCGCGATGACCGTCCCCGCCCGACCGACCGCGCACGCATGGCGTCACGCCGCCCGCGACTATTTCATCCTCACCAAGCCTTCGATCATGTTGTTGCTGCTGATCACCACCGTGCCCGCGATGGTACTGGCGCACGACGGTTGGCCCGGCTGGGAGCTCGTCATGGCGACGCTCCTCGGCGGCATGCTGGCGGCGGGCGGCGCGGGCGCGGTCAACATGTACATCGACCGCGACATTGACGCCCTGATGGTGAGGACCCGGACCCGTCCGATCCCCAGCGGCCGCGTTCCCGCGCGACACGCCGCGATCTTCGGATGGGTGCTGGGCCTCGCCTCCGGGCCCTGGCTGTTGCTGACGGTAAACACATGGTCTGCGGCCCTTGCCCTCGGCGCGTTCGCCTTCTACGTCTTCATCTATTCGATGTACCTGAAGCGGCGCACCGTCCACAACACGGTCGTCGGTGGGATCGCCGGGGCGCTCCCGCCGCTCATCGGCTGGGCGGCGATCACCAACTCTGTCACGGTCGAAGGCTTCTTGCTGTTCGCCATCGTCTTCTTCTGGCAGCCGCCGCACTTCTGGGCGCTCGCCCTCGGCCTGGCCGAGGACTACCGCGCGGTCAACGTGCCGATGATGCCCGTCGTGCTGGGAGAGCGTGAGACGAAGCGCCAGACATTCCTCTACAGCCTGCTCACCGCGGCGGTCACATTGATCTTCGGCGCCGTCACGATGATGGGCGCGATCTACTTCGCTGTCGCGGTGCTCGGGGGCGCCGGCTTCGTCTTCACGGCATGGCGCATCCTGCGCGGGCAAGGCCTCGACGGCACGCGGGCAATGTTCCGCTACTCGACGCTGTACCTGGCCGCGCTCTTCGGGGCAATGGTGGCCGACCGGATGCTGATCGGCTGACCGGCGCTACGCGTCGTCCAGCCGGAACGCGCCACGCGCCACGATGGACGACCCTACCGTCCACCCCAGCATCACGAGCAGCGACGGCCACTGCTCCACGATCGACTCGCTCTCGATCGTGACGCCCCGCAGGGCGTCCAGCATGTGCGTAAGCGGCAGCACGCGCACGACTTGCTGCATCGCCTCGGGCAATGCGCTCACCGGGAAGAACGAACCGGACAAGAACATCATCGGCAGCGTGATCGCGTTCGCCGCGCCCTCCACGGCCCCACGCCCCTTCACCCGCCCGGCGACCACCACCCCCAGGTTAAGGAAGACGATGGTGCCGAAGACGGCGATCAGCGGCGCCCAGAGGCCGCTCGCGTCCCTGAACAGGTCCGCCCCCAGCATCTGCGCGACAAGCGTCAGCACCGCGACCTGCACCACGGTGACGACAAGATGGGCGTACAGCACGCTCATGAAGAAATGCGCCGGCGACAGCGGCGTCGCGCGGATCCGCCGCAGGACGCCCTCTTCCCGATACCGCGACAGCGAGCCCGCCAGGCTAATGGTCGCGAAGTTCATCAGCCCCATCCCGAGGATCCCCGGCGCCACGAACTGGAAAAACGACGTCGTTTTCTCCTCGACTGGCCGGGTCGCCATCGAAATCGGCACCGGCACCTTCGCCAGCGACAGGTTCACACGGTCGACGACCGAGGCGATCGCGGCGGATGTCATCTGACGGCCAATCGGGTCGCGGACGCCCATCAGCAGGACCGCGTTCGCCGGCGTGTTCGGCGCGGCTGGATAGACCACCAGTGCCGCGTCGCCCTCGTCGTCCTCCACCAACAACCGTGCCGCGTCCTCGTCCAGCCCCGGCGTCAGCGTCACATCGAGGAACCCCACCTGCTTGAGGGCATCGACGAGGATCCGGCCTCGCTCGCTCGTCGCATCGACGGAGACAATCAACCGGGTCGTCCCGCTGCTGTCCCCGGAGAAGAGTTTGAACACCCCCATGAAGATGAGCGGGAACACCAGCGCCCAGAACAGCGCCTGCCGGTCGCGCGTCAGCATCTTCAGCGACGACGAGAAAAGGATGCGCGTCATCCGCTCAGTTTCCGTCCCGTGACCCGGAGGAACACGTCCTCTAGCGAGGCCGGTTGCACCGCGAGGTCGACCAGCCGCACACCCTCGCGGCCGGCCAGCGAGGTCAGCGCCGCGGTGATGCCCGGCGCGTCATGCGCCTGCAACCGCACGATGTGCCCCTCCGTGCTGACGGCCGTCTCCACCTCGGTGGCCCCGGGCAGACCGCGCACCGCCGCTTCCGGCAGCGGCGTCGTGCTGGTCACGGTCACGCGGTAGGGGGCCTGCAACGAACGGATCAGCCCGGCGGGCGTGTCGAGCGCGACGATCTGCCCCGCGTTCATGAACGCGACCCGGTCACAGAGCGCCTGCGCCTCCTCCATGTAATGAGTCGTCAGCACTACCGTCGCCCCGGAGTCCCGCACGCCACGCACGATCTCCCAGAGGTCCAGGCGGGCGTCCGGGTCGAGGCCAGCCGTCGGCTCATCAAAGAACACCAGCTCAGGCTCGTTCACCAGCGCGGCGACGATGCTGAACCGCTGCTGCATGCCCCCTGAGAGCGTGCTGATCCGCGCCCCAGCCCGCTCCCGCAGGTGGACGCGTTCCAGCAACTCCAGGCTGTCCGCGTGGCGCGGGTAGAACGACCCAAACAGGTCAAGGATCTCCCGCAACGTGAGATACCGGTGGTAGGAGGAAGCCTGAAGCTGGACGCCGATCTGTGATTTCACCGCGACCGGGTCCTCGGTCACCTCGATGCCGAGGACGCGCGCGACGCCTTCCGTCGGGCGAGTCAGCCCTTCGAGGACCTCCACCAGCGTGGTCTTGCCCGCGCCGTTGGGGCCGAGGACGCCAAAGATTTCGCCGCGGCGGACCTCACACGAGACGCCAGCGAGCGCCGTGATCGCGCCATAGCGCTTCACCAGGCCGCGAGCTTCGATCACGACGTCAGAGGTCTGTCCGTGCATCCAGACGAAGGATACCTGCGAACCTCCGCAGAGGCTCGCGAGACGGGGCCTTTAGCCTTGGACCATAACGATCCGGAACTTCACGGGGCCGGACGGGGCGTTCACTGTGACCTCTTCGCCCTCGCCGCAGTTCATCACCGCGACGCCGACAGGCGACTGGATCGAGATTTTCCCCTTCGACGGGTCAACCTCAGTCGCGCTCACCAGGGTGAACGTCTGCTCCCGGTTGGTGTCAAGGTTCACGAGCTTCACCGTAGAGCCGACGTTCGCGCGACCGCCCTTCGCCTGTTCGTCGATGATGACGGCGTTACGGAGGCGGCTTTCAAGGTCGCGGATGCGCGCCTCCAGCTGGCCTTGCTCATCCCGAGCGGCATCCAGCGGGGCGTTCTCCCGGAAATCCTTGTCTGCCATGGCGTCGTGGAGTTTCTGGGCGATCGCCGGGCGCTTCGCCTTCTCCATCGCCAGTTGGTCTTCGATATGCCGGAGGCCGTCCAGCGTGACGTAAAAGGCCGCGCCGCCCAGTTCGGCGTTGGCGCCGTGGCCACCGCGCGCGCCGCCCGCTGAGGGGCCGACGCCCAGCGCGGGGACAAGGTTCTCCGGCGTGAATGCCAGGCGGGAGCAGTACGCCAGGAAGGCGCGGAGCGGCTCCACCTGCTCGGGCGAGCCGTCCGTCTTCGTCTTCACATAGGTCGAGACGTCGCCGCCTCGCAATTCGCCCATCAGACGCGCCGCGCCGAACCACGCGACGAACGCGCGGACGGACGGCAGCTCAACCTCCGCCTTCTCGGGCTCGTTCGCCATGGAGCTAGCAAAGTGCTCCAGGGCTTCAGCCGCAGTCACGCTCTCCGCCACGGGGGTCTCCGCTCGCGCTCGACCGCCGCCTGTTCGACGTCGGTCAGGGGTGCCTCGGGTTGATCTCGGGCCGTGGGCGTCGCGTTCAGAAAGGCGACAGCCTCCAGCACGACGGCTGGAACCTCGTGCCAAGAGTCTAGAAGATGGCTGGTATGCCGTGTCAACGCGTTATGGCTCGACCGAGGATTGCCCGCTCCCAGCGCCGGACGGCCTCCGCGTGACCGCCGGACCGCTCGCTGTCCTGACCGCGGAGGCCGTTCGGCTGGGGGTCGCCCTCGACGAGCGTGCGATCGAGCGGTTCGGGCGATACCTCGACCTCGTTATGGAATGGAACGAGCGCGCCGGACTGACCAGCCTGACCGATCCGGCGGAGATCCAGCGCCGCCACTTCGCGGAGTCGCTCGCCCTGCTCGCCGCCCTGCGGACCGCCGGGCTCATCCCGATGGAAGCGACGCTCCGCATCGCTGACCTCGGCTCCGGCGGCGGCTTCCCCGGGGTCCCGATGGCGATCGCCGAGCCGGGGCTCGACCTCGTGCTCATCGAGTCGCACGGCCGGCGCGCCGAGTTCCTCCGCACCGTGGTTGAGGCGCTGGGGCTGGAACACGCGCGGGTCGTGCAGGCGCGGGCCGAAGACGCCGGGCGCGGGCCGATGCTACGCGCGACCTTCGACCTGGTCACAGCGCGCGCGCTCGCTCCGATGCCCGTCCTCATCGAGTATGCCCTCCCCCTCCTCAAAGACGGCGGCCTGCTCGTCGCGCCAAAGGGGAGCCGGGCCGAAGAGGAACTCGCCGCGTCGACGGGGGCGCTGAAGGCGCTCGGGGGCGACGTACGGGACACCCTCGACCTGCCGCTGCCGGAGGGATTGCCGCCGCAGCGGGTGCTGGTCGTGCGGCGGACGGGACGCCTCGACCCGCAATACCCGAGACGGGCCGGGACGCCTTCCCGCCAGCCGCTGTAGGACGTTGTAGGACGCTGTAGGAGTCCCGAGGGCAGCCGCGCTGCCCGGAAGTCCTTCTTCGTAATCGCCGAGGGGTGAGTACAATCGGCGGACTCCCCGGCCGCCTCCCCGCGCGAGGAAGAAGGCCGATGCGCTACCCACCGCCAGACATACCTCCGGACGCCAGCACGTCCGACCGGCCCGCGCCCGTCGAGGGCGACAACATCGCACCAATCTCGCCCGTCACGCCGCGACGCCGCCGCCGCATCGCCAACGTGGACGCGCTGGTACCGATGCCGTTCGCGCTCGTCTTCGCCCTCGCGGCCATGGTCGCGTTCGCCTTCGGTGGGTGGCTGTGGTGGCTGACCTCCGGACTCGGTGACCCGCGGGCGACGCTGACGAAGACGCTTACGGTCGGAGTGCCTTTCTCGTTCGCGCTCTGGATCGCGTGGCTGGTCGTCTCGATCGCCGTCGTGCAACGGCTGGGGCGGACGCTGGTCCCCGTCGACCGGCTGCTCCGGGAGGCCGGGTTGGCCTGCTGGCCGCTGTTCCTCGCGCTGGGGATGGCGATCCCGGCGGTCTCCTTCGGCGTCGGCCTCGTCGCGATCGGCGGGTGGGTCGCGGCGACGCAGGCCGCTCTCGCGCGGGTCGCCGGGCGCACCGGCCGAGGCGTCCTTGCGGCGAACCTCGCGGGATTCGCGCTGTGGTGCGTCGTCATGTCGCTGCTCGCCAGCGGCGACCACGCGATCGCGCCGGGGCCGTTCGTCGCGGAGTCCATCTGGGAAGCCGTGACCTCCCAGGGGATCGTCGTCGTCGCGCAGTAACCGGGCGGCTAACCAACGCCTGTCTTACGTTTGTTGGCCGCGATGAAATCCCTGATTGCTTCGCCCGGCATCGGACGTGCATAGAGATAACCCTGGAACTCGTCGACTCCGAGCTCCAACAGAATGTCGCGCTGGGCCGCTGTCTCGACGCCCTCGGCGACCACTATCAGCCCCAAGCCATGTCCGAGGTCGGTCGTCACTTTCGCGATCAGCCGGCTGCGCTCGTCCGATTCGAGGTCATCGATGAACGTCTTGTCGATCTTGAGTGAGGTCAGCGGGAGCCGGAGTGACGCGAGCATTGAGAACCTGGTGCCGAAATCGTCAACCGCGACGCCGTACCCTTTGGCCCGGAGGCGATGGATCAGGGCAAGGGCATCCCCAGCCGCTTCCATAATCGCACTCTCGGTGATCTCCACCGTCACATGCGCGGGATCGACCCCGTATTTCCTCGCGGACTCGCCCAACTGATCTTCAAACCCCGGGTGCCGGAAGACATGCGGCGACACATTTAAATTGAGGGCAATGTCATGCCCGGCGTCGATCCATTGTCGAAGCCACATGAAGGAAATGCTGTGGACCTGATGACCCAATTCATGGATCAACCCGGCTGACTCCGCGATGGGAATGAACTCCGCTGGGCCGACCGCCCCTCGCGTTGGTGTGGCAAGCCGCGCCAACGCTTCTACCGCCACGACCATGCCGTCCCGCGCACTGATGATCGGCTGGAAAGCGACAGTCAGTGTATTTTCATCCAGTGCCCGGCGTAGGTCGCTGGTCAGGTTGACCCGATCGCGGGCCACCTCTCCAAACTCGGGACGTGAGAACTGGAAGCGGTTTCTTCCCGCTTGTTTCGCCTCGTACATTGCCATGTCGGCTGCGCTGAACAGCGCCATCACATCCAGACCGTCCTCGGGGAACACCGCCACGCCGCTGGATGCCGTGATGAACAACTGCTGCCCGCCCACCTCGAAAGGCGCGTCGAACGACCGGATCAGACGATCCGCCATGATGGCGATGTCACCCACCGCCGCGACCTTCCCCTGAAGCACCGCGAACTTGCCGCCCGACAGCCGGGCAACCGAGTCGCCGATGTCCACAGCGGTCTCCAGCCGCCGGGCCACCTGCCGCAGGATGTCATCCCCTGCCTCCTGGCCGCGCGTGTCGTTTACGTCCTTGAACGCATCGATGTCGAGAAAATGCACCGCGAGCCGGTCGCCGGGCCCTAAGATCGGCAGCATTCGCTCCAACCGGTCATCGAGCAGCGCGCGCTTCAGTAGCCCGGTCACCTCGTCGTAGTTCAGGACGTAAGAGAGCCGAGCCTCCATAACCACGTTGTCCTGCCGCAGTCCGTGCTCGACGAGCGCACGCTCTACGGCGGAGCCGAGGCGCGCCAAACGGTCCTTCAGCAGGTAGTCAGACGCGCCAGCCTGAATGCAGCGAACCGCCGCCTCGTCATCGACGCTGCTCGTGACGACGATGATCGGCGTGTCGATCCCGCGCCCACGCACGATGCCGATGGCCTCATCTGCGTTGAACGGCGGGACTGAGTAGTCGGCGATAATCAGGTCGTAGGGCTCGTCAAGGGCTACGAGGAACCGCGTGACGTCCGAGGCATGGGTTGTCGTGGCTGCCAGCCCCGCAACCTGGAGCGCCTCGACCAGCCGTGCGTAGTCGGTCTCGTCGTCCTCGAGGATCAGGATCCGGAGATGTGGGAGATGTGGCAGCGAGGTCACTGGCACCTCCACTCTCGCGGGGCGATCAGGCGGAGCCTGGGCGCGTTTCAAACCGTGGCCGCAAAACAAACCCAAATCGCTACTGGTGCGTACGCAATATAATTGGATGTGGCAGACATAGGGCCCGAACCGGCCTCAGGGAATCATACCTACCCCACGACCTTCTTCTCCCGCAGCGCCGCGATGCGCGCCGCGTCATAGCCAAGGCCGCGAAGCACCTCGTCCGTGTGCGCGCCGGGGGCGGGGGCGGTGCTGCGCACGCTGCCCGGGGTGTCCGAGAACTTCGGGCCGACACCCACCTGGCGCACACGTCCCGCGACCGCGTCATCCACCTCGACAACCATCCCGCGGGCGCGCTGGTGCTCGTCGGCGAGCGCCTCCGCGACATCGAGGACCGGCGCGACGCATAACTCCACGTCGCGCAGTTCGGCAAACCACTGGTCGCGTGTCTTCGTCTTGAAGAACGCGTCGAGGTGCGCGCCGAACTCCGCGTGCTTCGAAGCGTCAAACTCCGCGTCCAGCATGTCCTCGCGGCCGCTCAGTCTGCAGAGGGCGGCCCAGAACTGCGGCTCCAGCGACCCGATCGAGAGGTACTTACCGTCCGCGCACTCGTACACGGTGTAATGTGGCGAACCGCCGCCCAGCCCCGGCATCCCCGGCCTCGGCGGCGGGCCGCCCGCGAGCACACCGCCCGTCTGGCTCGCGAGCAGGTAGAGCACGCCGTCCGACATCGACATGTCGAGGTACTGGCCGCGGCCGGTCAAGGTGCGCGCGTACAGCGCGGAGACGATCGCGAACGCGGTCATGAGGCCGCCCCCGGCGAAGTCCGCGATCGTGTTCTGCGGGACGGCCGGCTTCTGCCCCGGCCGTCCGATCATCGAGAGCGACCCGCCCACCGAGATGTAGTTGATGTCATGACCCACCATGTTCGCGTACGGCCCGGTCTGCCCGTAGCCGGAGAGCGAGGCGTACACGATGCGCGGGTTCGTCTTGCTGATCGCCTCGTAGCCCACGCCCAGGCGGTCCGTGACGCCGGGACGGAAGCCTTCGAGGAACACATCCGCCTGCGCGGCGAGCGCGTGGACGACCTCGACGCCCTCCGGCTGACGCAGGTCGACGACGATCGATCGCTTGTTGCGCCCCAGCGGGTTGAAGGCGCGCCGCCGCGCCGCGGCCTCGTCGCTGCCGCCGCCCCCCATTGCGCCGCCGCGGATCGCGCCCGCCGGCGCCTCGACCAGCAGCACCTCCGCGCCGAGGTCGCCCAACGCCATCGAGGCGAACGGCCCGGGCGCCAGCCGCGAGAGGTCCACCACCTTCACCCCATCCAGTGGCCCGGCCATCGCCCGCTCCCGTCCCTAGCCCCTTCGAGGTCTGTCGCGACGCGAGTATAGGTGGGCCCGCCGTAGACTCCGCCCATGCTGTCCGCCCCGCACCACCCCCTCGTGATCTCGCACCGCACCAACGAGGGCGACGCGCCCGAGAACACGCTCCTCGGCGTCGCGCGCGCGATCGAGGACGGCTGCGACGTCGTCGAGGTGGACGTGCGCGCGACGCGTGACGGCGTGCTGGTGCTGCTGCACGACGAGACGCTGGCGCGCACCACCGGCGACCCGCGCGCCGTCCTCGACGTCACGTATGAGGAACTCCGCGCGCTCCGCTGCGGCGCGCCGCAGGGCCACCCGCCGCAGCCGGTCCCCACGCTGGAGGAGGCGTACGCCGCCGTCCTCGCTCCGGACGGGACGCCCCGGATCGTGATGGAGGTGGACATCCCCGCGCGCGGCATCGAGGCGGCGGTAGCGGCGCTGGTCCGCCGGCTGCATGCGGAGCCGTACTCGCTGTTCACGCCGTCCACCGAGGCCGAGGTGCGTCTGATGCAGCGGCACTGCCCCGAGGTGCCGGTGTTCTTCGACATCACGCACGAGGCGCTGACGCCCGACGAGATGGAGCGCCGCATCCGCCTCGCCGCCGCCCTCGGCGTGCGCGGGATCAACCCGACGTTCCGCGCGCTGACCCCCGAGGCCATCGCCCTGGCCCGCGGCCTCGGCCTGGAGGTGGCGTGCTGGACGGCGGACGAACCCGACGACCTCGCGCGAATGCTGGCGCTCGGCGTGGACGCGATCACGACCAACCACCCGCGCCGCCTGCTCGCGCTCCTCGAATCCCGCGGCGAGCCCTCGAACCCCGCGCGGTAGACCGAGCCGAGCGGCCCCTCCTACACTCGACGGGTTGCTTCCGGGCCCGTAGCTCAGCTGGGAGAGCGCGACACTGGCAGTGTCGAGGTCAGGGGTTCGAGCCCCCTCGGGTCCACCAAATTACGTCTTGTCCGTCCGCCGCCGAGCAGACCGCAGGTACGGCATGAAGCGAGAACTCCCCCTCGACTTCGCGAGCCTGGACGAGCGCACCAGAACGATACGTCGTCTTCATTTCGAAGCACGCCCTCAAGCGGTTGCGCATGCCGAGACGTGGCTGAGCCTAATCGCCGATGCTATCGATGCGTTGGAAACGCGGTATGGCAATTCGAGAACTGACCAACAAGCAGCGAGTATCTTACTCAGCGTCCACGGCGCAAACACTTTCTGGGCTGGAGTGAATCTTTCGTTTGATGGGTACTTCGACACGGCTCCGTATCTAATCCGTCCACTCTTCGAGACCGCTTCAACGCTCTACGCAGCAAGCATCGACTCCTCAGCAGCGAACGGGGTACTGCGGGGACAATACGAAGCATCAAAAGCAAGGAAGTGGGCACTCAAGCATCTGCGTGCGACAGAGCGCAATGACGAAGCCGATCAACTCAACAAACGTTGGCAAGAAGAGTCAAGCCTCGTCAATCGATTCGCTCACACCGGCCCGCACCATATGAGCGCGACGGCAGCGGTAGTTGGAACGTCCGTAACACCCCTTTTCCTGCAACGGATGGATCCGAAGGAACTAGGCCGGTACTTGGCAGCGTTCCTTGATCGCGCCGACGCACTTTGTGTGATGATGGCCACCGCACTGAGAGATGACCTACCGAGCGCATGGATCGAGAGGCTGCAGGCAGAACGACCCATCCTTCACGCGTGGTTCACCCAGGCGCTCGCCTAATGCCCATCCCCGTAGCCATCGCACTCGGCGGAGCCGCGGGCAGCCTCGCCCGCTACTGGATCGCCACGAGCGTCACGTCGAGGCGGGCATCGGTGGCGCGGGGACGTTCGCGGTGAACGTCTAGAGCGCGAGCTCGGCGCATTCGATGCCATACTGTCTGTGACCGATCGCCGAGAGGACCCCGCCCGTGTCGAGGACCGTGAAGATCGTCGGGCTCTCCGTGATCGCCATCATCGGCGTGCTCGCGCTGTTCGGCGCGTCGCGGATCGGCGATCTCAATCCCTTCGCGCAGAAGCCGTACACCGACATCGGCCAGACCGTCGTCGAGAGCGTGCGTGACCTCTCGCAACTCACCACCGTCGAGCAGGTGCAGTACACCACCGTCGACCGAGGCAAGAGCGGCGGCCTCTTCGGCTTCCTGCGCTCCGACCGCATCTTCCTCTTCGCCGTCGCGCGCATCGGCGCCGGCGTCGACCTCTCGAAACTCGAGCAGGGCGACTTCGAGGTCGACCAGGAGCACCGGAAGGTGCGTCTGACCATCCCCGCCCCGACGATCCAGTACGTCGCTATGGACAACGACGCGACGCAGATCTACGACCGTGACACCGGTCTCTTCGCGAAGGGCGACAAAGACCTCGAGTCGCAGGCCCGCCAGGTCGCCGAGGGCGAACTGCGCGAGAAGGCGCTGACGAGCGGCATCCTCGACCGCGCGCACACCAACGCCGTCCGCGCGCTGACCGCCTTCCTCCGCAGCCTCGGGTACGACCAGGTGGAGATCGTCCAGAAGGGCGAATAGCCCGTGAGATTGGTGCCAGCGCCCATGCCCATCCCCATAGCCATCGCACTCGGCGGAGCCGCCGGAAGCCTCGCGCGGTACGCCGTCGCGACGTGGGTCGGCGCGCGAGTGCACGTCGGGGGTGCGGGGACGTTCGCCGTCAACATCATCGGCGCGCTCGCGATCGGGCTCGTGCTCGGCACGGTGGAGTCGAGGTTCCCCGCGACGCCGCGCTGGGTGACGCTCGGACTCACCACGGGGATCCTCGGCGGGTTCACCACGTTCTCGGCCTTCGCCTACGACGCCGTCGGGCACGTCGAGGCGGGGAACCCGACGCAGGCGGCCGTCTACGTGGCCGGCACCGTCGTGCTGGGGATCGCGGCAGCCGCGGGCGGGCTCGCGCTCGGGCGTAGTCTGTAGTCTTCGCGCCGGCCCTCGGATGCCGGCGCTAGAAGGCGACACACTCGATGGAACACACACGACTCGGACGGACGGGGCTGCAGGTCAGCCGGCTCTGCCTCGGCACCATGACCTTCGGCCTCCAGTGCGACGAGGCGACCTCGTTCGGCATCCTCGACCGCGCGGCGACGGGCGGCATCACCTTCCTCGACACCGCCGATGTCTACCCGCTCGGCGGCGGCACCTCGACGGCCGGGCGCACCGAGGAGATCCTCGGCAAGTGGCTCGAGGGCAAGCGCCACGAGTTCATCCTCGCGACGAAATGCAACGGCCAGATGGGCCCTCGACGCTGGGAGGGCGGCAACAGCCGCAAGCACATCCTGGACGCCATCGACGCCAGCCTGAAGCGGCTGCGCACCGACTACATCGACCTCTACCAGCTGCACGGCTACGACCCGCATACGCCGATGGACGAGACGGTGCGCGCCCTGGAGGACGTCGTGCGCTCCGGCCGCGTGCGCTACATCGGCGTCTCGAACTGGCTGGCGTTCCGCCTCGCGCGGGCGATCGGGAAGCAGGAGGCGGCGGGGTACGTGCGCTTCGACAGCGTGCAGCCGCGGTACAACCTCCTCTTCCGCGAGTTCGAGCGCGAGCTCTTCCCCCTGTGCGAGGAGGAGGGCATCGGCGTGATCCCCTACAACCCGCTCGCGGGCGGCCTCCTCACCGGCAAGCACAGCCAGGCCTCCGGCCCGCTCGAGGGCACGCGGTTCACCCTCGGCAACGCGGCGCGGAACTACCAGTCCCGCTACTGGCACGACCGCGAGTTCGACACGGTCGAGGAGATCCGCGGCGTCTCGAAGGACGCCGGCATCCCGATGGTGCAGATGGCGCTGCGCTGGGTGCTCGCAAACCCCGTGATCACCGCGCCGATCATCGGTGCGAGCCGCCCGGAACAACTCGACGACTCGCTCGCCGCGCTCGACGCCCCGCTGCCGGCGGACGTGAAGGCGCGGCTGGACGAGACCACGGCGGCATTCCGCCACGGAGACGCCGTCCGGTAGCGAGTGCGGCGGCCCTGGTGAGATGGTAGAGACGACCGAGACAGGAGCCTCGATGCGCCTTCGCCACGCCATCCCGATCCTCGCCGCCGCCGCCAGCCTTGCGCTGCTGGCGTGCGGCGATGGTGAGCCGAACGTGCCATCCTCGGACGCGACGGGCACGACCGTGACCGCGACCGCGCCGGGCACGACGACCGCCGCCGCTCCCGGCGAAGGCTCCCCGACCGCTACGGCCACGACCGTCATCACTCCGCCCGCGACCTCGACCGCCGCGGGGACGCCGCCGCCGCTCGCCACGCCGCGGGCGAGCGCGCCCCGCCCGGTCAGCACGGCGGACGCCTTCGGGGGACGCCGCTTCGAGAAGCCCACCGAACTCGGCGAGTACCCCGGCGGCTACTTCGTCGCGGAGCAGGTGGGGACGATCCTCCGGGTCACGAGCAGCGGGGCGACCGACACGATCCTCGACATCCGCGACCGGGTCCTCTCCGCGGGGAACGAGGAGGGCCTGCTCTCGGTCGCCCTCGACCCCCGCTTCGACCGCAACGGCTGGGTGTGGACGTACTACTCGATGGCCAATCCGCGCCGGTCCGTGCTCGTGCGGTACACAGCGGGGGCCGGCGGGGTCATCGACAAGTCGAGCGCCCTCATGGTGCTGGAGCAGCCGCAGCCGTTCGCCAACCACAACGGCGGCGCGATCCGCTTCGGGCCGGACGGGCTGCTTTACCTCGGCCTCGGCGACGGCGGGTCGAGCGGCGACCCGCGGGACAACGCGCAGAACCTCGGCACACTGCTCGGCAAGATCGTCCGGATCGACGTCCGCAACTCGTCCGCCGGTGAGCCCTATCGCATCCCGCAGGACAACCCGTTCGTCGACCGCGCCGGCGCGAAGGGCGAAGTATGGGCGTACGGCCTCCGCAACCCCTGGCGCATGGCGTTCGACCGCGACACGGGCACGCTGTGGGTCGCTGACGTCGGACAGAACGCGGTGGAAGAGGTCAACACCGTCCGCCGCGGGCAGAACCTCGGCTGGCGGATCATGGAGGGCGACCGCTGCTACAACCCCTCCTCCGGCTGCGACCGTACCGGCCTCCTGCTCCCGGTGGCGGCATACACGCACACCGGCGGCCGCTGCTCGATCACCGGCGGCCCCGCCTACCGAGGCGTCGCCGTGCCCGAGGTCTCCTCGACCTACCTCTACGCTGACTACTGCTCCGGGGAACTCTGGGCGCTCCCCCTCGACGGTGGGGAGCCGGCGATCGTCGCGCGCGGACTGAACAACGCAACCTCGATGGCGACCGACTCGGCGGGACGGCTCTACCTCCTGCGCCAGGGCCGCCCCATCGCCATGCTCGTCTCTCCCTGACGCGGGCGATACGCTCCCGGCATGGCCCCCGCGCTCATCGCCCTCTTTGCCGTCTACACCCTCGCTGTCGCGTGGCAGGCGAGACGCGCCCTGTCGACCGCTGACCCCGCGCTCCGCCTGCGAGAAGCGGTGCGACTGCTGATCCTCGCGACGCTTGGCGTCCCGCTGGTGATCGCCCTGATGTTCGTCGCTTAGACGCGTCCAGCGCCCCGATTGACGGGCGCACGCGCGCCTCGGGATACTGACCGCACGATGAACGTCCGGCACGCCTCCTCCCTCGCCCTCGGCGGCGCGCTCCTCCTCCTTACGTAGGCGGCGTCGCGCACGCGCGGCGTCGCCCCGGCTCGCACGACGCGCCAGCACATCCGCCACTCCGGCGACCACGACACGAGGGCTGCACCATGACCACTGAATCGACCAGCGAGCGCGCCCGCGCGGAGCGCTATCAGCCCGGCGAGATCGAGGCGCGCTGGCAGGCGCGCTGGCAGGCGGACGGCCTCTACCGGGTGCGCGACCACGTCGAGGGACGCCCGAACCGCTACCACCTCACGATGTTCCCCTACACCTCCGGCGACCTCCACGTCGGCCACTGGTGGGCGATGGCCCCGTCCGACACGCTCGCCCGCTACTTCCGCATGCGCGGCCACAACGTGCTGTTCCCGATGGGCTTTGACGCCTTCGGCCTCCCGGCGGAGAACGCCGCGATCAAGGGCGGCGCCCACCCGAAGGACTGGACGGACGCCAACGTCGTCCGCATGCGCCGCCAGCTGCGCTCGATGGGTGCCTCGTTCGACTGGGACCGCGAGGTCGTCAGTTCGCACGCCGGCTACTACCGCTGGACGCAGTGGTGGTTCGTCCAGATGTTCAAGCGCGGCCTGGCCTACAAGAAGGCCGCCCCCGCCAACTGGTGCCCTTCCTGCAACACCACCCTCGCGAACGAGCAGGTGAAAGACGGCGCCTGCGAGCGCTGCGACACGCTGGTCGAGCAGCGATTCATGGCGCAGTGGTTCTTCCGCATCACGGACTACGCCGAAGAGCTGCTCGACAACGAGGCGCTCGACTGGCCCGAGCACGTCAAGGTGATGCAGCGCAACTGGATCGGACGTTCCGAAGGTGCCGAGGCCTCGTTCGCCCTCGAACAGCCAATCCCTAACCGCATCGTTACCAGCGACCACGGTGCTGAATTGGTACGGGGCACTACCGAGATCCGCGTCTTCACGACCCGCCCGGACACGCTCCACGGCGTCACCTTCATGGTGCTGGCGCCGGAGCACCCGCTCGTCCCGCTGCTGACGACGCCTGCGCAGGCCGGCGCCGTCCGTGAATACCAGGAGCGCGCCTCCCACGCCACGGAGATCGAGCGCCAGGCCACCGACCGCGAGAAGACCGGCGTCTTCACCGGCACGTACTGCATCAACCGCCTGACGGGCGACCGCGTCCCGATCTGGATCGCCGACTACGTCCTCGCGACGTACGGCACCGGGGCCGTGATGGCCGTCCCCGCCCACGACGAGCGCGATTTCGCCTTCGCCGGGCGGTACGGGTTGCCCGTGAAGGTCGTCATCGCCCCGCCTGACTGGGACGGCCAGCCGCTGGCCGAGGCATGGACCGCGCCGGGTACCCTCGTCGCCTCGAAACAGTTCGACGGGATGCCTTCGACTGAGGCGAAACGTGCGATTGCGTCATACCTGGAGCAGCAAGGCTGGGGCGGACCAAAGATCCAGTACCGCCTGCGCGACTGGCTGATCTCCCGCCAGCGCTACTGGGGCGCGCCGATCCCGATCGTCACCTGCCCCGACTGTGGCGAGGTCGCGGTGCCCGAGGACCAGCTCCCCGTCGAGCTCCCGTACGACGTGGAGTTCCGGCCCACCGGCCAGTCGCCCCTCGCGCTCTCGCCCGAGTTCGTCGCCACGACCTGCCCGCAGTGCGGGAAGCCCGCCGAGCGCGAGACCGACACGATGGACACCTTCATGTGCTCCTCGTGGTACTTCATGCGCTACGCCGACCCGCACAACGAGGCGGCTCCGGTGAGCCGCGAAGCCGCCGAGGCGTGGCTGCCCGTCGCGCAATACACCGGCGGCTCCGAGCACGCCACGATGCACCTGCTCTACGCCCGCTTCTTCTACAAGGTCGCGCGTGACCTCGGCCTCGTCCCCGGCGACGAGCCGTTCACCCGCTACTTCGCGCAGGGACAGATTCTCGGCCCCGACGGACGGCGGATGTCGAAGTCGCGCGGCAACGTGGTGGCGCCGGACGACCAGGTGCAGAAGTGGGGCGCGGACTGTTTCCGTGCCTACCTGATGTTCCTCGGCCCGTGGGACCAGGGCGGCCCGTACGACGTCGACGGCATCGTGGGCGTGTCGCGCTGGCTGAACCGGACCTGGACCGTCGTCGTCGACCCGCCGGCGCGCGTCACGGACACGGCCCGCGGACGCGAACTGCGCCACACCGTCCACGCGACGCTGAAGAAAGTGGGCGAAGACTTCGAGGAGAAGCGGTTCAACACGGCGATCGCCGCGCTGATGGAACTGACGAACGAGCTGCAACGACTCCGTGACGCGGGCAGCACGGACGGCGACGCCTGGGACGAGGCGGTCCGCATGCTCTCACTGATGCTCGCGCCCGCCTGCCCGCACATCGCTGAAGAACTGTGGGCGCGCAACGGCGCGACGGGCTCGGTACACCAGCAGTCCTGGCCCGTCTTCGACCCGGCGCTCGTCGTGCGAGACACCGTCACGCTCGTCGTCCAGCTCAACGGCAAGGTCCGCGGCCGCATCGAGGTCGCCGCGGGCGCTGACGAGGCGGCCGCGCGTGCGGCCGCCCTCGCTGACCCCCGCCTGGGCGAGGCGCTCGCGGCGGTCGACGTGCAGCGCGCGATCTACGTCCCGGGGCGGCTGCTGAACTTCGTGGCCCGGTGAGACAGGCGCCCCTTGTGTTCCTGCTGCTCGGGGCGATCGCCCTGGGGGCGGCGTGCCTCGACCTTCCCGACCGCTCGCCTCGCGAGGACGCGGCACCGGGCGCCGAGGTGATCACGGTGCGCGCGGCGGACGCCCGCCCGCTCGACGCCCGCCTCTGGCCGCGTGACCCCGCGCGTCTGGTGATCTACCTCCACGAATACCAGCGGACACAGCGTGACTGGTGGGAAGAGGCGTCACGCGGCCGCCCCAACGACCCATCTGCGATGACGCTCGACCTGCGCGGGCACGGCGACTCTGGCGGAGATCACCAGGATTTCGACCTGATGGAGGACGACGTCCGCACCGTGGTCGCGTACGCGCGGGGCCGGGGTTATCAGCGGATCGTCATGGTTGGCGCGGGCCTCGGCGGCACCGTCGGCCTGCTGGTCGCGCGGGATGAGCCCGCCATCACCGTCGTGGGACTCTCGGCAGCTTCCGACTTCGCCGGCCTGGACGCCCTCGAAGCGTCAAAGGCGGCTGGCCCGAGACTCGCGATGGTCGCGGCACGCGAGGACCTCAGCGCGCGCGAGTCGCTGGAGCAGATCGCGCGGGCGGCGGGGCTGGACGGCACGCGCGCGCTCCTGCTCCCCGGACGGGCGCACGGACGGACACTGCTCAATGCGGATTCGGAAGACGCGACCCGTCGCCTGATGCGCGACGCGTTCGACCGGGCCTGGCGTCAGCCCGCGAACGTCAACCGCTAACGGTCGTCGTCGTCCTGACGGTCGCGTCGGAACATCGGGTCGTCGTCCAGTGGCTCGTTCGCGAAATCGTCGATGACACCCGCATCCTCGGACTCCGGCGGAGTCAGCGCGCGACCGCGACGCGGCTGCAGCAGGTTCTCCAATCCTTCGTCCTCGTCACGGGGGAAGGGGATCGGCGTCCGGGTAGCCCGGGCAGGCGCCAGCGACGGCTGCTCGCGATCGAGGCGTTCGCGTTCCAGCCGTTCGAGCCGCTCCTCGTAGTCGCCACGCGGCTCCTCATGGTCGAAGCCTCGACCGGCGAAGCGCGTCTCCGCCATTGGCGGATCGGCCTCGCGTACGGGCGCCGGCGCCTCGGCGCGAGGCACCTCGGCGCGAGGCACCTCGGCGCGGGGCGCTTCGGCGCGGGGCACCTCGGCGCGGGGCACCGCGATCCGCGCCATCGTCTGCGGCGAAGGCTCCAGCTGCTCGATCCCCGCGTGGACGGACTTCACGAACGTCCCCAGCTGACGCTCCAGCCGCTCCAGCAGGTCGCGGGCGTACTCGTCCGCCGCACGCATCTGCTCGCGCGCGATCATGCGGGACTCGTCAATCCGCTGCGAAATGTCCTGGTTCGCCTCGTCGATGCGGTCCTGGAGGCGGCGCTCCGCCTCGCGGGCGATCTCCTCCGCGCGGGCACGGGCGGCCTGTGCGATCTCATGCGCCTCCACCATGCGCGAGGCACGCTCTTGCGCCTGTGCCTCGATCAGCCGACGGTCCTCCTCCGCCTCGCGCAGGACGTGGTCGCGGCGCGCCACGATCTCCTGCGCCTCCCGCACTTCATGCGGGATCGCGATCCGCATCTGGTCGATGATGTCGAGCATCCGCCGGCGGTCGATGATCGCGCGGTTCCCGATCGGCATCTTCTGCGCCGTCGCCAGCAGTTCCTCGATACGGTCCACCAGATGCAGCAGGTCCACGACAACCTCCTCGCCCGCGCGGATGCGCGGTCAGGACTGGAACTTCTTGCGGAGCGCGTCGTTCACGCCGGGCGGGACGAACTTGCTGACGTCACGCCCGAACGAGGCCAACTCACGGATGCGCGTGCCGGAGACGAAGAGATGCTCCAGCGCCGTCATCAGGTAGACAGACTCGATGTCCGGGGCCATGTCCCGGTTCATCAGCGCCATGTCGAACTCGTAGGCAAAGTCGCCGGCGCGCAGCCCGCGGACGATGACACTCGCGCCCTGCTTGCGCGCCTCGTCCACGGTCAGCCCGGTGATCGAGGCGAAGCGGACGTTTTTCAACCCCGCGCCGCGGACCGCTTCTTGGAACATCTCGGTGCGTTCTTCAAGCGTGAAGACCGCCGAGCGGCTGGCGGCGACGCCGACGACCACCTCCGCGAAGATCGAGGCCGCACGGGCCACGACATCCAGGTGGCCGTTGGTCACGGGGTCGAAACGCCCCGCGTACAGCGCGACGGTCATGCAGCCTCCTCCGCTCGGGACCGATAGATCGCCACTGCGCCGGCGCCCTGCCGGCGATCACGCCAGCACGTCCGTCCCGCCAGCATCTCCGGCGGTGTTTGGCGTGCATCGTGCTCCACCACAATCATCGCGTCCGGCGTCAGCGCGCCGGTGACGGTGTGCTCGATCGCGGCCCACGAGGCATCGTCATCATACGGTGGATCGGCGAGTACGAGCGTGTACGGGCCGCCCGCGGTAGCACGCCAGCGGCCAACCCGGCCAATGACCACATCGGCCTGCTCCGTGAATTTCGTCCGGTGGAGGTTCTCCCGCACCACGGCGGCGGCCTTGGCGTCCGATTCTAAAAACGTCGCATGGCCCTCCCAGCGCGAGAGCGCCTCGATGCCAAGCGCGCCGCTCCCGGCGTAAAGATCGAGGACTCGGGAACCGTCCGCGCCGGCGCTGGTCAGCATCGCGAAAAGCGCCTCTCGCAGACGCCCGGCAGTCGGGCGCGTCCCGGCCCGTGGCGGCATCCGCAGCAGGACACCTCGAGCGCTCCCGGCGATCACGCGCAGCACTAGTTCCCCCCGGGACCAGGCGGTCGAGGCGTCCCAGATGCCGTGGCCGTCGCCGTTGGCGTCCCAGTCGCCGTCGCCGTTGGTGTCCGAGGCGGCGTCGCCGTCGTGGTACGGACCGGCGCGGCGGGCGCATTGGCGGTGGCGGTGGCGGTGGGCGTCGGAGTCTGCGTGGGCGTCGGAGCCGGTGTCGCGGTCACTCCACTCATCTCCACGCGGCCACCCGACGAAACCTGGAGCGTCCGCTCCTGACCAATGAACGCGACGCCATCCGAGACGACCAGCCGGATCGTGTACGTGCCAGCGTCACGCGGGGCGCGCCACGCGGCCGAAGGAGCGGCCAGATCCTGTCTCCAGCACTCGGACGCGCCCTCGATGCTCCCGCCGCCGAGCGCCTGCCAGCAGGGCACAAGGTACGGGCCGAACGGGCGCTCCAACCGTGGTGGCGTGCCTTGCACGAACGTCGTCACAGCCTCCGCGATCTCGGCCAGCCCGTCGTCCCCCTCCGCCTGGTCGATCACGATCCCGCCGAGGTTGTGACGCCCGGCGAGGTCTAACCGGAAGGCGGCGGAAAACTGGTTCTCGATCCAGACCGTATGCCGCACCCCGGCATCAATGAACCCAAAGGTCACAGCCCTCGCCCCATCATCCCAGCGCATGCCCCCACCCGAACCCGCGAGGAACGGCGCGTAGAGGTTCACCATGGTGCCTCCACCCGCGCCGCCGGCGGCGTCATTCTGCCGCATGATCGTGCTGGCAAGCGCCAGGGCATCGCGCCGCGTCAGGGAGACGCGCTGCCCCGGCCAGCTCTCCTGCGATCGCTGGTCGAGGACCAGCGCCACGCGGGCTGTATCCACCCCAGCCTCCCGCGCGCCGGAGAGCGCCGCGTCTACCTCCGCGTGATACGCGCCCGCGTCGACACGGGGGATCAGCCAGATCCCGTCGGCCACGGCCAGCAGCGCGTTCCAGTCGTAGGCGCCGCCGTCCCGGCCACCGGCCGGGACGGCCATCAGGAACCCGCGCCGCTCCGCGCGCAACCGCGCGCTCAACTCCGCCGCGAAGCGTGACACTGCATCGCGCTGCTCCCGCGGCAGCACGCCGAGGTCGACGAGGACCCCCCCGGCGCCTTGCGCCCGCACGGCCGTCGCGATCGACGCCGCGAGGTCGGCATTCAGCTGTCCCGCCGCCGCGGAGTCCGAACCGCTGCCCACCGCGAGGTAGACGGGCTTGCCGCCGGCAACCTTTGACGCCGCCTCCAGCGCGCCGGCACGCACGGACAGCGTCTGCGCGTCCTTGCCCAGGGCCGCCCCGCGCACGGCGACGATGGATGCGCCCGCGAGCAGGCGCGTGTCCGGCGCCTGCCCGCCCTCCACGATCAGGCCCAGCGACCGTGCCGACACCATCGAACGCAGCACGGCCACTGACTTCGGCGGATACGGCAACTCACCGGACGCACCCTTGCCATCCGCCGTCAGTACGGCGACGGCCAGGCGTTTCCATGTTTGTCCTTCGTACGTGTAGAAGCCGAGGTTGTTTCCGTCGCCGTTCCGTTCGATGAGCGACACCTCGATGGCCTGGCTGCCCGTCAGCCCTTCGGGGACGGAGAGCTCATACAGGCGGCTGACCGCGGTGAGCCCTGGCGGCAGCGGGGGCAGGTCGCCGAGCGCGCGGGCGGTGATCCCCTGCCCCGCGGACTCGCCGCCGCCAGCGCCACGGCCGATCACACGGAGCGGAGAAACGGGGAGGACAAGCGCGACCACGATGGCGGCGATCAGCACCAGCGCGCCGAGCACGCGGAAGAGCCCGACATCGTTGTGCCCACCGTCGTCAGACCCACGAATCCATCGAGGCACACGGCCACCGGAGCCCGATCCGCCCCCGGACGCGTCGAACTCAAACCCATCGCCCTCGAGGTCCAGGTCGAACCGCGGACGGCCGGGCGGGGTGGGAAGGCGCCGTCGTTCAGGCATCGTCACGCTCCCTACGACCGTCGCGCGGGACGAGGCGTCACTGACATTGGCCGGGCGACCCCGTCCCGCACCACAGTCAGCCGCACTTCGTTCCCGCCCGCGGCCGCCAACAGATTCACAAACGGTTCGGCCTGAGAAATCCGCTCCGCCCCGACGGCCAGGACGATGTCCCCAGGGCGGATCCCCGCGGCTTCGGCCGGACTGCCGGGATCGACCCGTACGACGACCACCCCGCCGTCCGGCCGCACTCGGAGCCGCGCGGCCTCGTCGGCGGTGAGCAACCGGTGGTGCAGCGCGTAGCGCTCGATGCCGAGCCGGGGTCGCGGGTTCGCCCCGGTGGCGCGCACCGCGTCGATCAGGGGCTTCAGATCATCGATGGCATGGCAGATCGCGACACCTTCGACGATGTCCCCGCTTGGTTGCTGGCGCACGATCGTCGTGAGGACGCCCACCACCTCGCCACTCGCGTTCACCAGCGCGCCGCCGGAGTCGCCGTGGTTCACCGCGGCGTCCGTCTGCACCATCCCCGTGAGGATTAACCCTGGGCGGATGAGGTCCACCTTCGTCGCGGAGACCACACCCGTCTTCACCTGATTCTGCACCGTGCTCACCCCGCTGGACACCGCCAGCAGCGGCTCGCCAAGGCGGAGCGCGGAGGAGGAACCCAGCGTGGCCGCCTTCAGGCCGCCCGCCGCGATGGAGAGCAACGCCACATCCTGGAACGGGGAATCGTCCGCGACGAACGAGGCCTCGCGAGACTCGCCCGTCGGGAGGATGACAGAGACGCGGATCGCTCCGCTGATCACGTGGAAGTTCGTGAGGATCAACCCGTCCTCACCAAGGACGATGCCCGTCCCGGCGTTCGTCTGCTCCGAGCGCCCCCCGGCCGAATCCACCGAGGGCGGCAACTCCGCGATGATGGTCACCACCGAGGCCGTGGCGCGCTCGGCGGCTCGCGCCATGTTGCCCGGCGTGACCGCGGGCACGAATGGCGTGGGCGCGGGCGTCGCCATCGAGACCCCCGAAGGGACGGCATCCCCGTCACCGCCGCCGGCCACACGCCCCGCGATCCCGCCGGAGACCGCCCCGGCCAGCAGCGCCAGCATCACGGACGTCAGGAGGACGGGCAGGCGGATACCACGCCCCGCCGACATGGGAGAAGGCGGGTGCTGAGGGACCTCGGCGTCCGGCAGGATGGAGATGGGACACGCTCCCGCCCGGACGACCACCGCCCGGAACCCGCCGGCACCGAGTCTACCACCGCGCACGCCTGCAATCGGTGCCCGCAGATTCCTCAAAGAAGGGACGATCCCCTCGATTGCGAGGACGAGCGGGCATCTGTTAACATCCCCGGCTGACGGAGTACGCTCCCCAGTCGACCTTCCGCCCGGCGGCCCGAAAGGGCGCCGGGCTTCTGCTTGGCGGCCCGATGCCGCAAGGAGTCCCGAATGACCGAAGAACCGGTCCTGCTCACCAAGGCAGGCCTGCAGCGACTCGAAGAAGAGCTCATGGAGCTCCGCACCGTCAGGCGGGCGGAGGTCGCGGAGGCGATCCGGGAGGCCCAGGAACTGGGCCCGGATCAACTGGACGCCCAGTACGAGGACGCCAAGAACCAGCAGGCCTTCCTCGAAGGCCGGATCGCCGAGATCGAGCACCTCCTCGAAGCCGCGACGATCATCGACGAGGAATCTGCCGCGAAGTCGAAGACCGTCCAGGTTGGCTCCACCGTCTCCGTGAAGGGTAAAGACGGGAAGAGCCGGAAGTACCAGCTCGTCGGCCCCACCGAAGCCGACCCGACGCAGGGCCGGATCTCCCACAAATCACCGGTGGGCCGCGCGCTGCTGGGCAAGAAGAAAGGCGAGAAGGTCATCATCCAGGTCCCCGCCGGGGACGTGGAGCTGACCATCACGACGATTCACTAGGAGCGGGCACGCCTCGCTTCTCAACGCCCCGTATGCGTTACTACCCGCATGCCTTCTGAGCGCGAACTCTTCCAGCAGCGCCTCGACAAGCGCGCCCGCCTCGAGCAGGCGGGCGACCCTTACCCCGCGCGCGTCCTCCGCACCCACACCGTCGCCCAGGCCATCGCCGCCTTCGTCGACGCCGGCGAACCCGCCGGCATCGAGGTCTCCGTCGTCGGCCGCGTCACGGCGCAACGGATGATGGGGAAGGCCGCCTTCCTCGACGTGCGAGACGCTACCGGCCGCCTGCAACTGCACTTCCGCCGCGACGCCCTCGCTGACTACGAATCGCTCTCCCTCGTCGACCTCGGTGACTTCCTCGAGGTCGTCGGCACGCTCTTCCGCACACGCACCGGCGAGGTCACCGTCGCCGTCACCGCGTGGCGCGTGATCGCGAAGACGCTCCGCCCGCTGCCCGACCAGTGGGCCGGCCTCAAGGACCCGGAGACCCGCGCCCGCCAGCGCTACCTCGACCTCCTCGCGAACGAACGGTCGATGACCATCGCGACGCAGCGCGCCCAGATCGTCAG